>CAZGOS010000032.1:0-19466 GCA_964527795.1 uncultured Rhodothermales bacterium
ATCTGATAGCTGCCGGCGAGCTGCTCGCGATTGACGAGCGAGCGCACCCGGCGTCCGAGCGAATCGAAAACGTTTAACGTCACAAGACCGGATCTCGGGATTTCGTAACTGATCGACGTTGTGGGATTAAACGGATTCGGGAAATTCTGCTCCAGCTCGAACCTGAGCGGTACGTCGGCGGATTCCGTGCTGACATTGATTACAGCTCCCACGTCGCCGTCCAGCGATTCAGGCTCGATCTTGAAGTTACTGTACGAGTAGTAAAGAGCTCCGCGGACGAAATCGAGCTGCTCATACACGGAAAAAACGGTTGCAGGATCACCGCCGGAATAACTGATGAGGCTTGATTGATCATCGACCCGGAGTCCGTTGGCCGGATCACCGTCTGATGAAATCTCAAATTCACCGTAAGGTCCGCTTGGATCGTCCGCGTTGGTAGCGGTCACAAATGCATCCTCCACGTTTACGAGCATTCCTTCAAACGACTCGGCGATGTCCGGGTCCTGCAATACGTTGGTCGTCAGCGTTACGTAGTCGAGGGGCGCTCCTCCGGTGCTCACGACTTCGAATTCGATATCACGTATGCGCGTCAGTCCGTAACTTTCCTGAATACGCGCACGCGTGATGCGAATCACGTCACCACGGCTTAGACTCTCCAGAGGGTTACGATAAATGAAAACGCCGGACCACGGCGCCGTATCGTCCTGGACGAAGTTCATCCTTGTTGAGGGATCTACCTGTACGGTTACGGTCAGGTCCATGTCGACGGTCCACCCATTAAAAGGGCCGCCCCCTTCTTTGTCGTCGTCGGTGCGCTGTATATGCTCCACCTTCGTAATACCTCCGTACAGCGTCCGGAAACTGAATGCGTCCGACTCAAACTCCCCGCCTCCGTTATCGGTCGCCGTAAACCAGAACGTGCCGAAATCGCCGTCGGCCTGCCCAGGCAGGTTGAACGTATACGTATCTCCCGATACGCCGGACGGATTGACGGCTCCGCCACCGGGATTTGAAGTCGACGCAAAATTGAGCTTGGCGCTGGAAATAAACCGACTCGGGTCTACGATGATATCCGCAATTATTTCCGTCGTCCCGGCACCGGGCACAACAGACGGGCGCTGAATATTGGTGACGCTGATGGGCGCCTCCGTGACTTCCACGTCGTCGTCTTCGAACGGATTGATGGCCAGCACTTCTCCATTCGGAATACCCAGGCCAAACGGGTCGCTCGAAGTGCCTCCGTTATAGGTCAGAAATCCCTCGATATTTATGGTGGATCCCGGTGGCGGCGGCTCGTAGGTTGAGCTACGGCGATTAAATTTCGACGGGTAGTCGTCTCGATCATTCCGGTAACGAATCGACGTATCGTACATCGAGACTGAGGTGAGACCGCCGTCGGACGAGAAATTCCAGTCGACACGATCTCCCAACGTGCGCTGAAGAACCGTGGCATTTTCAATGCGAACCAGGCTGCCTCTGATATCAGACAGATTGTCCCAGTTCACCTGAATAGCGCCGTCGGGTCCGATGCTCTTGTTGATGTCCGACGTGGTCACGACGATGGGATTAAAGATGGGATCGCTCAAAAGGCGCACACCTACTATGGTTATAGATACTGGTGAGATTTGCAACGTACTGAAGAAGGGATCAACCACTCCAACAACTTCAATCACGTCACCTTTCAGAACGTCTTCGAGTCCGAGCGCATTGCTGCCGTCGACGATCTGGATTCCCATGCCATCCAGGCCTTCCGTCTCGGCTGAGATATCGCGCACAAAAATGTGAATGCGTCCCACGACTCCGTTACTGACGGACGCCAATCCGGAGTTCAGGGGATCGCTCATTACGACGGCCGTGAAACGGACCGTTGCGCCGCAGAGCGTACCTGCGTAGATCAAGCCGTCGCACTCGCCGTCGATATCCCCCGAATTCAGAGCGTCGCCTGCAGCGTTGAGCGCATCGATGCCCGATTGTGGTATCGCGTTAATCTGGCGTACAGTTACGTCCTGCTGTGCGAGCGCTTCTCCGACGAGGAGAAACATGACTAGCATCGACAGGACGGTGGTAACAGTGTTTCGCATGAAATCACCTCTTATTGTGTTAATAGTCTCAAGATCATTTATGTAGTTGCATTTCGTCATCGAATAATGACAAATTTTCCGCGTTGCACCTCTCCCGAGTCGAGATTCTTCACCGTGTAGAGGTACAGGCCTCCGGCGAGGCTCAACTCATTCTCGGAAAGGATATCCCAGGAATGTTCTCCACCGGGAAGTATGCGATTCTCTGCGCTGAAATCGTTATACCATCGAATGTCTCCGACATACGAGTCGCCTTCATGATGCATCGTCTTAACGATTTCACCCGCCAGTGTGTAGACCCGGATTTCCGAGTTCTCAGGCAAGTTGTAGAAATTGAGCCGACGTGTTCGGGACGTGCCGCCGTCCCAGGCCGCGTTGACGCGGTAGGGATTGGGGTAAACACCCACCGGGCGTTCATCGCCCGATGATGCAGGCGGAGTTCCGGGAAATACGCGCGTGGCATTGGCTACCCGCGACGATTCGAACGATTCCAGCCCCGCGTCCGGATCACCCTCGTCAAAGGCGGTGATCGTGAAGAGGTACTGCCATCCACTCTTTAGATCGGACGCTTCAAAGCGGTACCAGTATTCCTTCGGATCGCCATCGAATACGGCCGGCTGATCCAGGGCAATCTCGGAAAAACCATTGTTGAACCCGGTCCTGTTTCCGGGTGTATCATACTGTGCGATCAGAGATGCCCGATCGAGGATGTTTCCTGCTCGATCGTCTCCTGGATTGCTTCGATAGATTCGGTATCCCTCGAAATCCCGTCGGCCCGTGACCGGATCTATGGATTCTTCCGCTGTACGGTCCCAGTAGAGCGCTACGACAGGAGGTGAATCGTCTGCGCCGCCCCGGCGCTCAAACTCGACTCTTACAAGTGGAGAATTGGGAGGTTCGGGAATGAGATAACGATCGAGAGTGCCGTTGCCATTTACATCTTCTCCGGCATCCAGCTCGCCGTTGAAATTGTTGTCCTCGCCGGAATAGGTACGCCGAGCCCAGAGTATATTCGTGGCAAGAAGATTTCGGCTCTCCGGCGTGTCAACAATTTTTCCCTGTTGACCCTGAAATTCGTCCGGTTTCACCGCAGCGACCACCGCAAAGGTTACCTGAAGCTTATCACCTGGAAGTACACGGTCGAAAGGACCAATCGGCGTGAGCCCGATCCAGTTTCCGCTCGAAATCTGTCCGTCCGTTCGAAGTCGCTGAAACCAGGCGTCGCGCGCTGCATCAAACTCTGCTTCGGATTCAAATTGAAGAGGATTCGGGAAAGGTGACGCCATGCGGCGATATTTCTCTTCGTCGGTTGTTGGACGGCTGAAGTCGTCCGTTCCACCCGAGAATAACCACCACCGAGGATTGACCGTTGGCGGAGCATAGCCATCCTGCATGTAGTCATCTGCCAGAGTCGGGTGAAAGAATCGGATTTCGCCACTGGCAGGATCCACCCACTCCGCACCCAGGAAAACCATCGAGCCGTAGGTATTGATCGTCTCTTCCTGCCCGCCGGCATTAAAACCATAAGAGGCGTTCAGGCTGTCGACATATCCGAAGCCTCCTTTATTGAAAAAGGCGCCCCCGGCGTCTGTTGTGGTATTGATATTCCGAGCTACGATGTCGTGATACATTCCCACGTACACGCTGTCCCATGGCTCCGAGGACATATTCCAGATGTCAAAATTCAGAATGACGAAAGACTCCGTGAACGGAAAATTCCACGCATAGGTATTCAGCTCGGCAAATATGCCGAGACGACCGGCCGGGTCCGGCATCTGAATGGAAGTCCCCGGTAATACACTCGATGTGTCTTCAAAGGCCGTTGAATAATCCTGGTGGCTGACGGCGAAGCGCGTGAATGCATCAGAAGTCGGGAGTGTGGAACGGGCAAGTATCGTGCTGTTCTGCGCAAACTCGTATCCGGTCGCTCCGGGACGGTAACCTCCAGAAGTTGTTACTGCGCCCGTTCGAACCGTAATCGTTCCGTCTGATCTGACGGCGCCGATCCAGAGTCCCGATTCAAAAAGGTGCTCCACGCCGGAGTCGAGAGGGTATTCAAATGATGGGGGACCGGTAGGGTTGTTACGAATATTAGCCCGGCCCACGAAGCCCGCATTGGTGATTGTCAGTCCGACGTTTCCAACATCAACGACGGCCTCCTCGAAACCCACCTGCGCCTTCGCAGACAGCGAAAAACTGCTCAACAGAAGCAAGCAGAGAACAAAACGTAACTGTTGGTTCATAAAAGGGCGTGGGACCCAAATAGTGACACAAGCGTGTGGTCGTTATACGTGCCGAGCTTCCGAACGTAGAATGTATTTGCCTTTAAGCAGGATGTAAAGAACTTTTCCTTCTCAAATGAGAAAAACAGGCTGTGTCGGGGTCGAATTATATTTGCATGGTGCGGAACCGGGTAACAGGTAGATACACGTATGACGCGTAAGATTCAAATGGATCGCACATATTCAAACCGGCTCCATATTCGTTGCCATAAATGGTTGCCATACATTAATGCATTAATCCCTGCACGTCAGATGAATTTCCTGAAACGGGTTATTAAGATCGCCGCGCTCGCTCTCATTCTCGCGCTCGTTGTGTTCATGGGCGGCTGTTCTTCGGATTCGCCAGGCTCTGAATCGCCGCCCACGTACTATGATTTCCGCAGTTCAACCAGCGACGGCGGCACCGGGAAGTATTACATGGGGAGAGAAATTGCGGACGTGATGCGATCCGAACACGGGGTTACGTTCTGGGAGAGACCAACGCGAGACACCGAAGAATTACCGTCCCGGCTGTTGCAGGTGCTGGAGTTGACCCAGTCGGCGGTTGTGGCTGATATCGGCGCCGGTTCAGGTTTTCTGACGTTCAGGCTGGCTCGAATGGTGCCGTCGGGACGAGTTCTTGCCGTAGACGTACAACCGGAGCTACTCGATACCGTTCGCGTGCGAATGCAGCGGGAGGGGATTCGAAATGTTCAGCCCGTTCTCGGTACACCCGAAAATCCCAGGCTTCCTGCTTCTTCCGTCGATCTTGTCCTGATCGTCTCTTCTTACCACGAATTCTCCCACCCGAAAGAAATGCTCGAAAACATCTATGAAGGGCTGAAGGAAGGAGGTAGAATCGTAATCGTTGAGTACAGGGGTGAAGACGAGACGATTCCCGCTTCGGCCGTGCACCGAATGACGGAGGAACAGATACGTCAAGAATTGGAGGCTTCCGGTTTTCGATGGCGCGACACGTTTGATGTACTCCCGCAGCAGCATATCGTCGTGTTTCAGAAGCCGGTCACGGACACGCTTGAAGGGTGAAGCACCTGTCAGGGTGGCGGCAGGAGTCCATCACCCAATTCCAGGCCTCGCCAGAGGTACCAGCTCGCAACTGAGCGGTACGGTCGCCATCGCTCTCCATGCTCGAGCAGCACATCCGGGGGTGGTGGCTCGGCGTAGCCATAAAGGAGTGCAAATCCTTTGCGTATGCCGAGATCCGTAGCCGGGAGTATGTCCGGTCGACCCAATCTAAACATCAGCAGCATTTCGACAGTCCACATGCCGACGCCCTTGACGGCCGTGAGTCGCTGCATGATTTCCTCATCCGTCATACGGGCGATAGATTCCCCATCGGGTACCACACCTTCACGCGTCTTCTCTGCCAGATCGAAAATGGCCGCTGTTTTTGCTCCAGATAATCCAGCAGACTTCATCTGTTCGGCTGACAGCGTTTGCACGGATTCGGGCGTTGGAATCACCGCGGGAAAAATCAGTTCGGTGAATCGTCTGTAAATCGTTCCGGCAGCTTTGCTTGAGAGTTGCTGGTGAACGACGGCCTGACAGAGCGCTTCAAAAGGATCCTGCGCCGGTCGGTAATCCAGTTTGAACGGTCCGACGAGCTGAATGAGCAGCCCAATTCTTTCATCCGCCTCAGAAATCGATGCTATTGCCTCCTGCGCATTGTATGGTAGTCGAGCGGTCATCTTTTAGTGTTTCTCCGGCAGCGTTTTATACCTCGCGACCAAGGCGGGCATTCGCGTAGCTGCTTGTCAGATATTCCCCTACGGACCGTGAAAGGTAAGCCCTTCGGAGCCCGTATATGATGATTCGTATTGTCAATTACGAAGCCATACCAAATAAAATTTCACATTCCATACCAAACCAGCAAGGTGAGGTGAACATATGGATGAGGACGGAAGCCATCGGATACTCATAGTCGATGATCATCCATTGATGAGAAAGGGATTGGCGATGACCCTGAATGCGGAGACGGACCTTGATGTGTGTTACCAGGCCGATTCGGGAGAGGAAGCTCTAAGTCTAATCGAGGAAAGCACCCCCGATCTGGCCATCGTCGACATTTCACTTCCCGGCATGAGCGGAATCGAGTTTATCAAACACGTTCACCTGCTCAGGCCGGAAATCAAGTTGTTAGTCGTTTCCAGGCATGAAGAGACGCTGTATGCAGAGCGCGCGATTCGTGCCGGTGCACGCGGATATGTAATGAAGCTTGAAGCGGCTGATGTCATCGTTCAAGCTGTACGTCGCGTCCTGAACAGCGGGATCTACGTCAGCGCCGAAATCAATGAGCGGCTCTTGATGGGCATGGCTGCAGGACAGCACCACCTTACTCACTCGCCTCTTGAGGTTTTGAGTGATCGTGAATTGGAAGTCTTTGAACTGACGGGCCGAGGTCACGGCACGCGTGATATTGCTGAGCGACTTCATCTATCCGTTAAGACGGTAGAATCGTATCGCGCGCGCATCAAGAGCAAACTGAACCTGAGCAACGCGGCCGAACTCATGCAGCACGCCGTGCAATGGGTTGAAAGCGAGGCGGCAAAACCTGTGGTCTGATATCACCGGAAATCTCCTGTGATACAGAGAAATCGACAGCGGAGCGGGTCGATCGCGTGAAATTATTGCCCGGTTGTCTCAGGAGGTGATCTGTACCAGTTCAATCCTGTACAGGAGGAGCGCATACGGAGGAATGGATCCGAACCGGTCGCCGGTGGATCCGTATCCCAATTCGGGAGGGATCGTCAGTTTGCGGACGCCTCCCACCCTCATGCCCGGGATTCCCTGTTCCAGACCGTCGATCGTAACTCCAGTGCCCAGAATGAACCTCAGAGGCCCGCTTGACTGGGAAGAAGCGATAATGCGACCGTCCTGAAGGATACCGACGTATTCGATCTCGATCAGCGATCCTGCCTGGGCCTCTTCGCCCGTTCCAATCACGACATCCTCGATGAGTACGTAATCGAGAATATCCACAAGTGTGATCTCGAACGTCACCGTCGCATTTGGCGGTACGGGGCAATCGCTCTCGCTCGTACACATTCCATTTTTTCCGAACGCTTTTTGCGGAGGGATCGTGATCCGGCGAATACCACCTACTTTCATCCCGGGTATGCCTTCGTCGAGACCTTCGATGACGTTATTTACGCCGAGGGTGAAGATCAGATTTTCTTCCTGTATCTGGGATGAATCGAAAATGGTCCCGTCTTCGAGTGTCCCGACATATCCAACGATGATGGTTTGGCCCGAGACGACTTCTTCGCCGGTTCCGATCGTGATGTCCACGATAGTAATCTTGGCCTCCTCGGAGGCGGGGGATGAATCACATCCGGACAGTACTGTCACACTAAGAAACACACTAAGAAACACACTAAGAAACATGCCAAGAAACAGGCCAGGAAACGCGCCAAGAAACACGCTAAGAAACGGGCTCGGGATGACGGGCAGATTAACGGAACGATATAAACGCATGAAAGGGCAGTAGCCGGCTGATGGTTACGGATGTATGGCGGTGTAGGTCACTGTCGAGTACACCGTGCCCGGCGCAACACGAGGACCGCATGGGTATAACTCATGCATACAATCCTCGTAGCGCGTAATTAACGCACCCGTGGATACGAAGATTCAACCGTATCCGGGTAGAAAGACGTCCCGTCGAAGCAAAGATTTGTTCGGCGAACCGCCAGGAATAGCCGATTTCGATGAACCGATACGGATCAGTTTTTTTCAGGCATACTCGAGCCGCTCCAACGCTGCAAGATTATCGCGAACATGAGCTGCGGAGCTTCTCATCGACTCCTGCTCGGATTCATCGAGCGGAATTTCAATAATCGCTTCGACCCCGTTTCGTCCCAGGCGAACGGGCGCTCCGATAAAGATGCCCTCTTCTCCGTACTGACCGCTAAGCCATACAGCGCACGGGAGTATGCGACCTGAGTTCTTTACAATCGCCTCCACCATTTCGCCGGCAGCAGCACCGGGAGCATACCATGCCGATGTTCCTTCAAGCTTTACGATTTCACCACCGCCGACCTTGGTGCGATTCACGATTGCTTCGATCTTGTCCTCATCCATCAGATTCGGCAGCGGAATGCCGCCGATCGTCGTGTAGCGTGGCAGAGGTACCATCGTATCTCCATGGCCGCCCATGAGAAGGGCCTGAATGTCCTTTACCGATATACCCAGTTCGATGGAGATGAATGCCCGAAACCGAGCTGTATCAAGGATGCCGGCCATTCCCATCACACGTTGACTCGGAAATCCACTCGTCATGTATGCGACATAGGTCATGACATCGAGCGGATTCGATACGATGATTAGAATGGCATTCGGGCTGTGCGACACAAACTGCTCGGTAACGGACTTGACGATCGCCGCATTTTTCGCCAGCAGGTCATCGCGGCTCATTCCGGGCTTTCGGGGCAATCCGGCAGTAATGACACAGATGTCGGAACCGGCCGTGTCGTCATAATCGTTGGTTCCGGTAACGCGGGTGTCGAACAGGTGGATGGGAGCAGACTCCTGGATGTCGAGCGCCTTTCCCTGAGGCAGGCCTTCGACAATATCAATGAGGACTACTTCGCTCACCATATCCTTGTGAGCGATACATTCCGCCACGGTCGCGCCAACATTTCCTGCGCCCACAACAGTGACTTTCATAGGATCCTCCAACAGTTGAATACAGTATTGTGTGACTAAACCGTGATGTTACAAACGGATTCGATTCGGTTGGTTCGTTTTACGTTACAATGATGCCAATATTTGGCAAAATCGCGACGTTGATCTGTTCGACGGACAACCACCCCATATCGCAGCAGAGGAAAAGAGTTTATGATTTCTTTTCCCGGCGATTCGAGTTCGCGCAGTATCATACGTCGTCACCAAACGTGGAGCGAACCGTGATCAGGGTTCCATTGCCTATGAAAAGCCCCTTGCTCTTTGCACTTGCATTTGTTGGTTGCTCGACCACCTATCAGGCGGGTACGAGCGAGCCTGTTCCGTCGACGACGGAACTTCAACATGAGACGCTTCTCAGTGTTTTATGGACGCAAACGGCTGTCGAAGCCGCGGGCGTCACGCGGGGTGCCTATACTCTCGCGGCACTTCAAATGGACGAGGCTCTCGCCGATTCTGAATGGACGGCGTCGCTTGAACAACTCGATACCGGACGCTATTCATCGTTGCCGCCGGCCGTAGTCCTGGACGTTGACGAGACGGTTCTGGATAATTCGGCTTTTCAGGCTCGTTTGATCGAGGACCGATTGCTCTACAACGGCGATCTCTGGAATGACTGGGTGGCTGAAGCAAAAGCCATGGCCGTTCCAGGTGCCCTGGAGTTTACACGTTACGCGGAGTCGATGGGTGTCCGGGTAATCTATTTGACGAACCGCATGGCGCGTGTGGAGCAGGCTACGCGAAACAACCTCGAAGCTCTTGGATTTCCTCTGGCGGACGGAGAGGATGTCGTTATCACAAAGGCCGAGAGGCCCGAGTGGCGCTCTTCGAATAAGACACCCAGACGGGCCTACGTTGCGGAGAAGTACCGCATTCTCCTTCTGATCGGAGATAATTATGGGGATTTTTCGGAGAAAGCCCGGGGTTCACTGAGCGAGAGAGCGCGCAGCGCTGAAGGATATGCCTCATACTGGGGAAAAAAGTGGATCGTACTACCAAATCCCATGTACGGAAGCTGGGATGGGGCGCTCATAGACTATGAGTACGATCTGCCCGAAACGGAAAAACTGCTGCGAAAGAGGAGTCGACTAAAAGCGAATCGTTAACAACGAGTTACACGGTATTTATTCAAGGTTTTCATGAATAAAAAAACAAGCTTTCTCACCATTTTTCTCGTTGCCATAACAGGGTTACACAGTGTCTTAAACGCATCTGCTCAGGTACGAGTTACGCCCAGGAATCTCATTCTATTTATTTCTGACGGGGCCGGGCCGGCAAGTTTCACAATGACGCGTGAATACAAGCGTCTCGTATTGAATGAGGGACCGTTGGCACTCGATCCATGGCTTATCGGTACCGTTCGAACGCATTCCAGCAACAAACGCATATCTGATTCGGCGGCGGCGGCTTCGGCCTTTTCTACCGGTATCAAAACGTACAAGGATTTTATAGCCGTGGACACGACACGGCGAGCGGTGGCATCCATTGTCGACGCGGCTGAGAGGCAGGGAAAATGGACCGGTATTGTTTCAACATCGGGAATTACAGATGCAACCCCCGCTGCGTTCTCGGCTCACATCGATCATCGGGACAAGCAGACGCAGATTGCGCGTCAGCAACTCCGGCACGGGATCGAATTGCTGCTTGGAGGCGGCAGGGGCTTTTTTCTACCGGAATCCGCCGGTGGGAAGCGCACCGATCGCATTAATCTCATCAATACCGCCCGCGATCGAGGGTACCAGTACGTGTCAAATCGAAGTGAACTCCTTGGAGATGTCTCGTTGCCACTGCTGGGGCTTTTCGCAGACGATCACATGGCCTTCGAAATCGACAAAGCACGGACGGATGAACCAAGTTTTGTTGAACTCACGATGACGGCCATTAATCTTCTATCGAGCGCCGAAGAGGGTTTTGTGCTGATCATCGAGACCGAAGGCACCGACGACGCCGGCCACGACAACGATGCTGCGGCGAACATTCACGAACTTCTCGCCTATGACGACGCTTTTGCATACGCATTGGAATTCGCCGGACGGGATGGTCAGACACTCCTCGTCGCCGTTTCCGATCACGATGCGGGAGGGTTGTCGGTAGGAAGGGGTGGATATGACTGGCAACCTGAAATTCTCCATGTCATCGATTCTTCGGTTGCGTTTTTCTACCGCGAACTTGGTGATCGCGTAATAAGAGGTGACTCGTTTTCCAGTATTTCGCGATTTGCCATGGATAAATTTGCCTCTTCGTTTGGGATTGAGGATTTGACCGATGAACAAACCAGGCGCATTCATGCCGTAATTGCCCACGCGATCTCGCGCGATCGGAATGCACTTCTTTTGTCTGCCGTGCGCCAACTGCTGATAGACGAAATATCGAAACGAGCCGGTGTCGCATGGACTACGCGCGGGCACACGGGTGTGGACGTAAATATTTATGCATTCGGACCCGGAAGCGGGGCTTTTCGAGGAAACATGGACAATGCGGTCATGGGACAGAAGCTGGCAGAAGCCATGGGTTTTGATCTGGCGGCCGAGACGGCTCGGCTCCGACATTAGGCTGAAAGACAGACCTCATGATCCCCATCGATCGTCCGCTTGTTGTTACCGATACCGAAACCACGGGTATCAATCCCGCCGGCAACCGCCTGATCGAGATTGGCGCGATGCGCCTGTTGCACGACGAGGAACCGATCAATTTCAGCCGGCTTATCGACCCGGGTGAGTCGATTCCGTATCGCATAACACGACTGACCGGAATCACCTCCTCTATGGTATTCGGATGCCCCGATGCTTCGGAAGTACTTCCTGCGTTTGAAGAATTTCTCGGGGACGGAATTCTGGTTGCGCACAATCTCGCGTTTGATCGGGGATTCCTGAATGCCGAGCGAGATCGTCTCGGACTCCGCCCGATTCACAACCGGGGACTGTGCACGGCGAGACTGGCGCGGCGCCTCTTACCCGGACTTCGATCAAAGGGGCTCGACAGTCTTTCCCGGTTTTTCCGAATTGCCGCTTACGGACGACATCGCGCGCTGCGGGACGTAGAGATTACGGTAGAGGTGCTCAAACGCCTGATGGCTATCGCTCATCGGGAGCACCATGTAGATACGATCGATGAATTGCTCGAGATGCAGACACGAACGTATTCTCGCATCAATCCTTTTTCCAGGCACATCATCGAGATACGAAAGGAGATTCTACCCGAAGTGCCGGATTCGCCGGGCGTCTATAAAATGCTGGACGGGCGGGCACGGGTGCTGTACGTCGGCAAAGCGAAAGTTCTTTCGAATCGGGTTCGCAGCTATTTCAATGCGATCGAAGCACATACTCCCCGTGTTCGCCGGCTCGTCAGCAAGCTCCGGGATCTGGAGTGGACGCGGACCGATACGGAGTTGGAGGCATTGCTGCTGGAGTCGAAACTGATCAGAGAACTTGAACCGCCGTTCAATCGGGCTCAGCGACGAACCATACCGCGACCCTATCTCCGCATTGCTTCGGACCACGCATTTCCGAGAATCGTGGCCAATGTGTTCCCACGAGAAGATGGCGCCGAGTATTTCGGCCCTCTGCGGAGCCGGGGAGAAGCCCAGGCCGTTCTTGAGGTGATCGGGAGATTCTATCGGGTGCGGACCTGCGATGACCGTGAATTCAAAAACGGAAAACGATGCCTGAGAGCAGACGTTGGCAAATGCAACGCTCCGTGCGAAGGTGATATCGAGATCGGAGCCTATGCTGAGGAAATCGACCGCGTTCGAGAATTCCTGGCTGGAGATGTCGCTGCCATTACCGAGCAGTTGGAATCGGAAATGCATGATGCCTCCGCGGAGCTGGCTTTCGAAGAGGCGGCCCGGATCAGGGACCTGCTGAACGCGATAGAAATGCGAATGGTGAAGGGGGGCAACATTGCGGCGCGCATATTCGAAGATGATGCCGTCGTTTTACACACCGACCCTGATGCCGGCATTCGGGATATTCTCATTATTCGATCGGGTCGATTCGCTGTGTCGCTCAGGGGTTATGTGCCCGACTCGCCAGACTCTATTGCGACGCTTGGGAAGCTTCTGGATCAGGCTTTCGATACACGGCGAACACCTCATCAAGAGCCCCTGCAATCGGGAGCGAATCAAATTCGCGTTCTTCTTCAGTGGCTCTATGCAAACCGGGAAAATATACTTCGATTTGATCGGGACCAGAACGTGGACCCGGGTGCATTTCTGGAGCAGATCAACGACGCAGCGAGAATCTTTTTTTCGAAAAAAAGACACTCTGAAGTGAGTTGACGTCCTGTTTCAAATGATTTGCGGGCCGGTACGGAGTCTTCGAGTCTACGTCGAAGCGGAGCGAGCAGCTTTTGCCGCTGCCCTGTAAAGGTCAAGGTATGCCTTAGCCGACACATGCCATGAAAAGTCTTCCATCATGGCCCTTCGTTGCATGGCGCGCCAGCGATTCTTCTCTGCGAACATTTTCACAGCCCTCCGAATCGCTGATTTGAGTTCGCCGGAATCGGCATGGTCAAAAACAAATCCGATACCTGTCTCCGGTTCATCATCGATGTCTCGCACGGTATCGGCAAGCCCTCCCGTATGGCGAACGATCGGGATGGTACCGTATTTCAGACTGTACATCTGATTGAGCCCACATGGCTCGTAGATGGACGGCATCAGAAACAGGTCTGAACCGGCTTCAATCAGGTGGGCCAATGCCTCGTCGTAGCCAAAAATTGTGCTGACGAAGTCCGGAAAGTCGTGTTCTGCCCTTTTGAACATGTCCTGAAGGTGAAGATCACCACTACCCAGAACGACCAGGCGAAACGCCCCATCCCGAAGAAGAGGGCCCAGTATGGGTTCCAACAGGTGAAATCCCTTTTGCTCCGTGAATCTGGATATGATGCCTATCAGCGGTACGTCGATGTCCGCAGGGAGTGCAAACCGTCGAAGGAGAGCGGTCTTGTTTCGTGCCTTTTTCTCCAACGTGTTCGAGTCGAACGGGAAAGGTATCAGTGGATCCAAGCCTGGATTCCAGAGCGAAGAATCGATACCGTTCAGTATTCCCCTGATTCGATCACCGCGGGCGCGAATTACGCCCTCGAGGCCTCGTCCGAATTCGGGCTTCCGGATTTCCCTTGCGTAGGTAGGAGAAACAGTGGCAACGACATCTGCGAAACAGATTCCAGCTTTCAAAAAAGAGAATCCGCCGAAGTATTCAAAGGGTTGTGTAGCCTGGGCCAGCGTGTACGAGAGTCCAGCTTTTCCGATTGTCGCCTGATTAAACGTGCCCTGATATCCGATATTATGAATGGAGAGAACGGACGCTGTCTTTACGAGCGCAGCCGTAACGCCCGTCGATTGTTTGAGGAAGGCGGGAAGAAGCGCCGTAGACCAGTCGTTGGAGTGTAAGACGTCCGGGATCCAGCCCGATTCACATAGCGTGGTCAGCACAGCTTTCTGAAAAAGAATGAAACGTTCGTCTTCGTCGGGATCGTTGGAATAGAGATAGGGCCGATCAAAGTATCTGGACGACTGCACAAACAGGACCTCCACACCGGCGCCCGGCAACTGTGATCTCCAGACGCTGAACGGTTCGTTACGCTCGCCGACTTGAACATGCAGATCCGTTAGCGAGTCGTCGCGAACGAGACCGTGCTCGGTTCGGTCGACCGGGCCGTAGAGGGGCACGAAGATCCTAACCTCGTATCCTGCTTGAGATATGTATTTGGGCAGCGTTCCCGACACGTCTGCAAGTCCACCCGCTTTCATAAACGGAATGCATTCACTGGTCGCAAAGCAGATCTTCATGATCGGAACAGTGATCGGGTTTTTGCCAGGTTAGCTTGCTTCACTGTGCTACACGGCACTGTGCCAGTCTGCACTGTGCTACACTGTGCTACAATGTGCTGAAAAATACGCGGTATCTTTGCGTGAAGTAGAAAGAAGATTACGAGACGCGAAAAATCGACATGCTGCACAAACACATCAAGTTCGAAGAACCGACCTTTCGATTTCACGAAGACTCGCTGGCCGCAATTGAACAGGCGTGCTCAGAACACACAGACATTTGCGCGTTTCGTGCTCTCGGTTCATCGGAAGAAGGACGCGCCCTTGCAGGCATTCAACTGGGCACGGGACCCGTCAAGGTTAGTCTCCTGGCAGGAGCCCATTCGGACGAACCGGTCGGCCCTGAGACGCTGAGGACACTCATACTGGAGGCACTCAACCACCGAGACGAACTGGACGATTTTCTTCGAGCGTATTCGTTTTTTATCGTTCCTCATGTCAATCCGGACGGGGAAGAGCGAAACCGGGAATGGATGCAGAAATGGCCCGACGTCACGGCTTATATCCGGTCTGTTTTCAGGGAGCTTCCCGGTCGCGACGTCGAGTTCAGTTATCCGGCGCGACGAATCGAGAATCAGCTCGTGTCGGAGTGGCTGGCAGGCCAGGCACCGTTTGATCTGCATATGAGCCTGCACGGGATGGGATTTTCGGACGGTGCGATGCTTCTGATCGAGAAGAACTGGACCTATCGAACGGAGGAGCTTCAGTTGGGGTTTTCCGCGACCGCAGGCGAGTATGGCTTGCGCATGCACGATCACAATCGAAAGGGGGAGAAGGGGTTTTTTTATGTCGGCCCTGGATTTACAACGACGCCGGAAGGATCTGCCATGCGGACGTATTTCCTTTCGCACCACGAGCCGGAGACGGCTGCGCTCTTCGGTGACAGTTCGATGGAATACGTGCGCAGCCTGGGAGGCGATCCGCTTTGTCTCGTATCGGAATTGCCGCTCTTTATCGTCGACGGTGAGGCAGATCCGGGATATCCCACCGGCTACCTGGAATTCAGGTCGGAATGGCCCGAGATTCGCCTCGCGCTGCAGAAGGGTTGCCGCGTGACGGACCGGCTGGAGAAATATGGCCTGAACCCGCTGCCGATTGCCGACGGCGTCTCGCTTCAGCTTCGAGCGCTGGAACTGGGATTGGAAACTGTGCGCTCGTCCATCTCAGCCGAATAACCAGAGCACGACATAGACCGCCAGGATGAGCGCTGTAAAATCGGCAATGAGCCCTGCGGCGACAGCGTGGCGTGTTTTCTTGACGTTAACCGCACCAAAGTAAACGGCGATAACGTAGAACGTCGTTTCCGTGGATCCGAACATGGTAGCGGCCATTTTGACGAAAATTGAATCTTCGCCGAATTGCTGAATCATATCCAGAACGATGCCGGCGGACCCTGATCCACTCAACGGCCGGAAAATCATCATCGGAAGCACTTCCGGTGGCACACCGATCAGCCCGAGTACCGGACGTATGCCTTCCGTCATAAATTCCATGGCGCCCGAGGCTCGAAACATCCCGATGGCAAATAGGATGGCGACGAGATAGGGTATAATGGTAACGGCCACGGTGAAGCCTCCTTTTGCCCCTTCAACGAATTCCTCGTAGACCGGCACCTTTTTGATGAGGCCGTAAATCGGAAAGCCGACGATGAGCGCCGGAAGCACGAAGACGGAGACAATGTCGATTATGGTGCGAAGTACGTCCATATTTCACTCAGTGCCGTCTTCAGCTTCCAGGTCTTCTGCAATAATCAGTCGCATCGGATCGGTATCCCGATAGCGTTTCATTTTTCCGAGCAGCTTTGCGGATATCACGGCCACTGCGAGTGAGATGCTCGTGACGATTATGATCGCAAACATCAGCTGATTGATCTGCAGGCCCATCAGGGCAACGAGTAGAACCGGCGGCACGATCTGTACGCTGGCCGTATTCATGGCCAGAAGCATGACCATGGAGTTGGTCGCGGAGTCCTTCTCCGGATTGAGTTCCTGCAATTCTTCCATGGCTTTTATCCCCAATGGGGTGGCGGCATTGCCGAGGCCGAGCATGTTGGCCGTGAGGTTGAGCACGATCATTCCGAAAGCCGGGTGATCCCTGGGTATTTCCGGAAAGAGCGGCCTAAGAATCGGTTGCGTAATCCGGACCAGCACATCTATCAAACCTGATTTTTCGGCAATCTGAAGCAGACCCATCCACAGCGCGATGACCCCAATCAGTCCAAGCGCGAGCGTAACGGCCGTTTCCGCAAGTGACAGCGCTGCATCCGCAATCGCCTGCATTTTTACAAATCGTACGGTGGCAAAAGTCACTGTCGCCGTGGCCGACGCGTCACCCTTGTGGAAAACGTCGCCGACGGGTCCGCGAAGATCGTTGTCCCGTGCCGATGTCATCTCCCGAATCGTGACGAGCGGATCCGGAAGCGCCGCGTCCTTCGCAAATTGAATCTGGACGCCTTCATCGGTGATGATATAGACGCCGTCAAACCTGAGATCTTCGGGTACGTATGCTCCATAGAACGAATAGAAATCGGACTGCGAAACGGACACCGTCACCGGTTGACGTCCGGTTGTATCATCGTATCCGTCGGGATATGAAAGCTCGATCGGAAGCGCTTCGCCATTTCGATAGGTATCGCGCAGCAAATCGCGGATATCATACACAGTTGCAAATAGCAGACTGAATGCGATCAAACCGGCCCAGATATAATTCAGCATTGAAACGGAGTGTTAGTGCTGCCGCGAAAGCACAACGGACTTTATTCGAGATTGAGCGGTTGTCCTGTTGCGATGCAATGATACGAACCTTATGGTTTCTGAAGAAACCACAGGGATTCATTGGAAAGCGAGTTTACCTCAGAATCCGAAAGGTTATATTCGAAAACGACTCGGCGCCGGAATCAAAAGAAACGATTCACGTAATGGTGGCGGATTGCTATTTTAGACCCGGTAATTTTGACCCGGTATTTCGGGTTCGGTATGCAAAACCTAATAAACCTTCATCGACGTATGAACAAAACAGTCAAGTTAAAGGCACTCGTTCTTCTACTGGCGAGCACCTTTTTATTCAGCGGATGCTTCACGCAGCGACACGTTGTGGGCGACGGCGCGCAGTCAGGACAGATTGAGGAGGCACGTCAGTGGTTCGTGCTCTGGGGCCTTGTACCCATCAACGAAGTCGATTCAGCGGAAATGGCGGATGGTGCTCGGAGTTACGAAGTGAAAACGGAGCATAACGCCGTGGATGTGATCATTTCCATATTCACGTCACTTATCACGATCTACCCGAGGACTGTCACGGTTACGCTGTAATGCGCGAATTGATTGACTCGGTAGAGCGCTCTACAAATGAGAAGGAGCCGGAAGTGACTTATTCACTGCCGGCTCCTGTCGGTTCATCAAGGTCCTGTCTCAAGGTCTGGACTACAGCGAACCGCCTCCTTCTGCCTGGGACTCAAGTCGGTGTGTGTATACTGCGTTCTCCCGAATTGTACAAGCTCCAGTAATTCCTGCATTTCGTGGCCGGAAACCTTTGCCCGCGTACGTTCGAAGCCTGCCGGTTATGCGCTACAGAAAGCATAAAGGGTATCGGCAGATTCAGGACTACCTTTACAGGCGCTAATACATTCATAGTTCCGATTTCCAGAACGATCGAATGAGCGGAAGAAGCGCGTCAGAGTCGGGCTCATCCGGACGAACGGCGAAGGGCGGCAGCGATGCCGTAGGCCACGAATCGGTACTCGATTCTGTAGTTACCGATTCCCCGATCAGAACGAGCAGACGGTGACCCGGCATCGATAGGCCCTCAGGTACCGAAACGTCGTATTTCGGTTGTTCAATTCTTATCCAGCTTCCCGGAGATCCATCCAGGTCATGAAGCAGGAGGAGGAGCCTGCACGCCGGAGCACCGATCGTTATGCAGCGTGGGTCCTGGTCGCCAATCAATCGATGCACACTCTCGATAACGCCGCCCGTCATTTCATCGTCGTTAAGCCACTCAATGAGCTGGACGTGGGCAACAGGTTCAAGGCGACGGGCAAGCTGCGTTCCGGTGACATATGAAGCAGCACGGGATTCGGCCGGGCACGAAGCAATGATCACGCACGGATTCGTATCAACACCGAAGGTGCGCACCGTAACATTCGGCGCGAGTGTCGTGAGGTCACCCGGAACCTGCGACACCGAATCGGTCGCACAGCATTCGATCAGTACACCAAAGGCATCTTTTGGATGAAGGAAAAAGATGCGTTTTCCGTCGGCGCCCGTTTTTGACTCCTGGCCGATGACACGGAATCCCAACGATTCCATTTTATTCCGGGCGATTTTCAGATCGTCGACACTGAACGCCAGATGGTGAATTCCATCTCCACGCTTCTTCAGGAAACGGGAAACGGCAGACTCCGCATGGGTGGATTCCAGCAGCTCAATTTTGACCCCGCCGGCCCAGAAAAAGTGGGTGATTACGTTTTCGGAGACGACCTCCTCCGTTTTGTACCGGCGTGTGCCCAGAAGAGCTTCAAACGTCTTCAGGGCATCCTCAATGTTGCTGACGGCTATACCGACGTGTTCCAGACGCATCATGTACACGAGTAATTGGATCTCA
>CAZGOS010000033.1:0-19253 GCA_964527795.1 uncultured Rhodothermales bacterium
CAGCGGAGGGGCGTCGAGCGTGCGGGCCTGGCGTCTTCGTGACCTTGGACCTGGCGGTGCCTCCTTCTCTTCCGATGCCGATACACTGAGCACCGAATCGACCAATATTCTCGGTGGGGAGATCAAGCTGGAAGGAAGCGTCGAACTGCGGCAGACGTTTGTGCGCAACCTGTTGGCAGCCGACTGGGTGCTGGCCGTGTTTGCCGATGCCGGCAACGTCTGGTTCGGCTCCAGGAATCCCGGAACGGAGCAGGGTCGCTTCCGGGTACAACATTTCCTGGGCGAGTTGGGCGTGGGTGCCGGGTTCGGATTGCGACTCGCCTGGGATTATCTGATCGTTCGACTCGATCTGGCGTACAAGGTGCACGACCCGCTGCGACGCGGGGATTTCTTTCCGGACAGGCTGAAGGATCCTCTGCTCCAGTTCGGAATCGGACACACTTTCTAAACCGTTTTAGGTTCTTTTGCTGACATGTCTGCCTTCAAACGTGGCGCTGAAATCAATCTGGATATAGAAAAGTTTGCCGATCGCGGCAAGTCGATCGCTCGCCTTGACGGCTATGTCGTCTTCGTACCGGGAGGTGTGCCGGGCGATCGAATTCGCGCCCGAATCGTCAGAGCAAAGCGCAAATATGCCGAAGCTGTGCCGCTTGAAGTCCTTGAGCCATCCAAAGATCGTACGGACCCGGTTTGCAGATACTTTGGCTGTTGCGGGGGGTGCAAGTGGCAACACGTAGCTTACGATACCCAACTGGAGGCTAAACGATCGTCGATTCGCGAAGCTTTCGAGCATCACGGAGGATTCAGTGATCTGGAGATCGCCCCCACCCTTGCATCAGATTCGATTTATGGATACCGAAACAAGATGGAGTTCTCTTTCAGTACCCAGCGGTGGCTCACGTCTGAAGAGATCGCATCCGGCAAGCAGTTCGACACGTCGTTCGCCCTCGGGCTGCACGTTCCAGGCAGCTTCAGCAAGGTCGTCGATATTTCAGAATGCCACCTGCATCCGGATCTCGGCAACCGTTTGCTCAATGGCGTGAGATCGTATGCCATAGAACAGGACTGGAAGGCCTGGCATGTTCGCAAACACAGCGGGTATCTGCGACATCTGGTTTTACGGTTCGCGGCGGCGACACAGGACGTGATGCTTAATCTGGTCACCAGCGGTTACGACGCAGAGCGGATGAACGCCCTGGCCGACTTCTTACAGAACACCTTTCCGGAAGTAACGACGTTTGTCAATACGGTCAACAGCAGTGTTGCCCAGACCGCGTTTGGAGAAGAGATCCACACCATCTTCGGACCGGGTATCATACGAGACGGCATCGGCAATCTTTCTTTCGAAATTGCCGCCAACGCTTTTTTCCAGACGAATACGGCTCAGGCCGAGCAGCTTTACGAGGTCGTGGCCGCCTTTGCCGACCTTCAGCCGCCTGATCTGGTGTACGACCTTTATGCGGGTGCGGGCGCCATCTCTCTCTTCATCGCGAACCGGGTGCGGCACGTTGTCGGTGTCGAACTGGTGGAAGACGCGGTCGAGAATGCGCGTCGAAATGCCGTGGCCAACAACGTCGACAACGTTTCATTTGTCTCCGGAGACATGATGAAAATCTTCACGGAAGAGTTCGTTAAAGAGCACGGACAGCCGGATGTGCTCATCGTCGATCCGCCGAGGGCAGGCATGCATGCGAAGGTCGTCGGGCAGATTGCACGATTAAAACCAGCTCGCTTTGTTTATGTCAGTTGCAATCCACTCTCGCAGGCGCGCGATCTCGCAGCGCTGAAAGAGGTATTCACGATTGAAGCCGTTCAACCCGTGGACCTTTTTCCTCATACCCATCACGTTGAAAACGTCGTCAAGCTGCGTGCCGTCTGATTCGGGATATACCGCGTTCGTAACGGGCGGACCAGGCTTCGTTGGCAGCCATCTGGTCGAATTGCTCTTGAAGTCGGGGTTTCGCGAAGTCCGCTGTCTCGTTCGCAATGAACTGAAGTTCCTGGAAGGGCTTCCCGTCACAGTCGTCGGCGGCAGTATTTCCGATCAGGCGGCGCTGGCCGAAGGTGTGAAGGACGTCGACTACGTTTTTCACGTTGCAGCCGTCACGCGCGCAAGGAATTGGGATACTTTCCTGGCCGCTAATGTCGAGGGATCGGATCGTCTGCTCAGAACTGTCAGGGAGGTCAATCCGGCCGTACGAAAAGTACTCGTCACAAGCAGCCTCGCCACGATTGGCCTGTGCGATCACCCGGTGGCGTCAGAAACCGATCCGCTGCGACCAATAAGTATGTATGGCCGCAGCAAAGTCATGATGGAAGAACGGGTTCAGTCGTATACCGGCGACCTGCCCATAGTCACCATCCGGCCACCCGCCGTATACGGGCCACGTGAATCAGACATATTCACATTTTTTCAGACGCTCAGCAAAGGATTGTGTCCTATCATCGGATCCGGCCGTGAAAAAGCGCTAAGCCTCGTGCACGCCCGCGATCTCGTAACGGGCATGCTTCAGGCTGCGTTAAAGGACGAGACCAGCGGCGAGACCTATTTCCTGGGAAGTCCGTCCCATTACAGTTGGAATGAGATCCGGGATGCGAGCGCAACGTCGCTTGGACGGCGTGTCTTCACGATACATGTTCCTCCGTTCCTGGTCGGCGCCGTCGGTGCTGTTTCGGAAACGGCGGGTAGACTCACGGGAACGTACCCGGCATTCAACAGGGAGAAGGCCGCCGAAGCTCGTCACGCATGTCTGATGTGCAATCATTCGAAGGCCTCCCGGACATTTGCATACAATCCAGCTACCGATCTTTGGGCCGGTATTGATGAAACAATTCGCTGGTATCGAAGCGAAGACTGGCTATAACCGTATTCTCTCAGGACCGGAAAGTGGTGCAGCAGCATCGTACAATACGTCTGAGCCGTGAAATTCGCCGATTTTACTACTATAACTCACCCATTGGGGGATATATAAGTAACTAAACGTTGACGTCACCCAATGGGGGATTCATGGATCCAACAAGGAGCGGCTGCCGGGGTCGCACGAAATATGGAAACCAGCCTCGCCCTTTGACGCCGAGAAAGACGGAAAACGCACCCTGAGTGGAAAAGACGTTCTGCCGCTTCGGCAGATTCCGGCCATCCTGCGAATCACCGACACTCGCCAACCGGGAATCGAGTTCATGCACATCTCGGATCCGGACGAGTAGACCTGATTATAGATTCGAATCGAGCAATCGGGTCGGGAAAGACAGATCACAAATGATGAGAAGCGACGGATTCCGGAGAAACCGCGAGCGGCGGCAGGACTTAGTAGCGCCGGCGGCGCGAGTTGCGACGAGATTTTTCCTTCGCGATGCGACGTTCTTCCGACGGCTTGGTAAAAGCCATATTGGAGCGGTAGATGCGAAGAACGCGGCTTCGATTGACCGCGCGTTTGAATCGTCTGAGCGCTCGATCGATTGACTCGTTATCTCGTAATTTTATTCCTACGGGCACAAGATTTTTCCAGAACGTGTTTTGCAATTCTAATTAAGCCCCATAATATACGTTTCCCGTTTCGTCTAATCAATGAATGTTTGGTAGCGTAATCAAAGCTTCGTGCACTTCAAGTGGAAAAACCAGCAATAGAGATTGTGGTCGCGACCCGGAATTTGGGAAAGGTGCGTGAAATTGAAGAATTGCTCCGCAGTATGCCCGTTCGTTTACTTTCGCTCGATGCTTTTCCTGGGGCACCTGAAGTTGTTGAAGACAGGCCGACACTGGAGGGAAATGCGATCAAAAAAGCCACGGAGATTTCCCGTCACACAGGAAAACCCGCCATAGCGGACGATACCGGACTGGAAGTTGCGTCACTGCGCGGCCGCCCGGGTGTCCGGTCGGCGCGTTTTGCCGGCAACGAGGCCGACGATGCAGCCAACCGCGCCCAGCTTCTGAATGAAATGCAGGGTGTCTCAATTCGAACGGCTCGATTCAAAACCATGGCCGCGTTTGTCTACGGAGACGAAGTACGCGTATTTGAGGGAGTATGTGCGGGTAAAATCGCCGAAATCGAAAAAGGCCGGGGTGGGTTCGGTTACGATTCGATATTTATTCCTCACGGTGATACGCGCACATTCGCCGAGCTGACCATGCATGAAAAGAATGCCGTCAGCCATCGAGGTAAAGCCCTCGATAAATTGGCATCCTTCCTTCGTAGTCGGTACAGTCCCTCAAGCGCACGTCCACGTAAACAGATCTGATTCCATGATTGCTCTGATCCAGCGTGTCTCCCGCGCCACCGTTCGCATCGACGGAGAGGTAATCGGTTCCATTAATAATGGAATGCTCATTCTGCTGGGCATACACCGCTCCGACACACCGGAAGAATTGGACTGGCTCGTGAAGAAATGCGCCATGTTGCGGATTTTCCCGGACGATGACGGCCGAATGAATCGATCCATCCAGGAGTCGGGTGGGGATGCCCTGGTCGTGTCCCAGTTCACTCTGTACGGCAACGCAAACAAAGGCAATCGACCGTCTTTTATCGAATCGGCCCCTCCGGAAATCGCAGAGCCCCTGTACGAGCGATTCATTTCGGAACTATGCACACTCCTGGGCCGAGCGGTTGCCTGCGGCAGGTTCGGGGCGTTTATGGATGTGGAGTTGACTAACGTAGGCCCGGTCACTCTCCGGCTGGAGAAGAAGGCCGAGCCCGACGCCTAGTACCGGCAACAACCCTTCGACGGCGGCGTATGCACGAACCGTGATCATCCCACCCAAGTCAGACCCATTCGGACCAGTTGCCCGACCATTCCGACATACTGGCCGATTCCTTCGGCAGATCTCATACCTACCTTCGCATCTCCCTGACTGAGCGCTGCGATCTCAGGTGTACGTACTGCATGCCGGCCGAGGGTATTCAGCTCCGGCCCAAACCGGAGATGCTGACATTCGAGGAAATCGTGCAACTGGCCGAGCTGTTTGCCGAACTCGGTGTGACGAAGATTCGCTTGACGGGGGGCGAGCCCCTGATCCGGAATGACATCGAGCATCTGGTCGATCGGCTGTCTCATATCGATGGTTTATCGTCTCTTGCCGTCACCACCAACGGATTGCTTTTGTCCAGGAAACTCGATGACCTGAAGGCGGCGGGTGTTACCCTTTTCAACATCAGTCTGGACACACTGAAGGCCGAGCGATTCCGATCCATTACACGAAGAGATGGGCTGGAAACGGTCCTTGAGGCGATCCGGATCACGCTTGATGCCGGCTATGCACCGGTGAAACTGAACTGTGTTGTTCAAAAAGGGGTCAATGACGACGAGCTTCCGGACTTCATCGAAATGACACGAGATGAGCCGCTGGAGATTCGATTCATCGAATACATGCCTTTCGACGGCAACGATTGGAGTGAACGCTTTTTCGTCTCATACGAAGATATGGTCTCGATCGTCCGGGAAGCATATCCGAAGCTCGAACGACGCGAAGATGCCGCCAACCATACATCAAAAGCCTGGGCTGTTCCCGGATTTGTCGGTAGCATTGGTTTCATCTCTTCCATGTCGGATAATTTTTGTGGGAGCTGTAATCGACTTCGACTGACTGCGGATGGAAATCTGAAAGTGTGTCTTTTTGGCCGGAATGAAATCAGTCTCCGGGACGCTCTGCGTCAGGACGTGCCGGTCGGCGAACTCAGGTCACTCATCGATGCAGCCGTGAACCGAAAAATGGCCGCGCATGCCGGCATGTACGCAATCTCTCAGACACCGAACCGCCCGATGATTCTAATTGGGGGGTAACCGCTTGCTGGACGAATATGCACCTGCTATCTTCTAACCTCTCAACATTTCACAATTCCAGACACATTTTGGTATCTGCAATATTATGTCCACATTAACGCACGTAGATCCGCAGGGCGGCATTCATATGGTCGATGTTTCGGCGAAAGCCGACACCGTGCGAACCGCTGTCGCCTCCGGTCGTGTGTATCTCGGCCCCGAGGCCTTCTCTCATGTGTCGGAGAACACGGTGCAAAAGGGAGACGTACTGGCCATCGCACAGTTTGCAGGCATAGCGGGCGCCAAGGAAACGAGCAGGCTCATACCGCTCTGCCATCAGGTAACCCTGCGTGGCATCGACCTCGAACTCTCCCTCGATGACAAATCCCATTCGGTCGATGTAAGGGCGTACACGAAATCGGTAGGACCAACGGGTGTCGAAATGGAAGCACTGGCGGCCGTTTCGATTTCCTGCCTGACCGTCTACGATATGTGTAAATCGATCACCAAGGAAATTGTCATTCAGGATATCCATCTTCTCGCGAAGACGGGAGGTCAAAGCGGCGATTACCGGAAACCCGGGGCTGAGTAACCGAAACGAGGAATACCATGGAATATCTTCTTACGACGACAGGTTTAATGATCATCGTGCTCATTCTTGTGGGCTTGATTGCCTTTCTTTATTTAATTCCTGTAGGCCTGTGGATCACAGCGTATTTTTCGGGAGTCAAGTTGAAGCTTATTCGTGACCTGGTCGGTATGCGACTCAGAAAGGTACCGCCTACCCATATCGTCCGGCCGCTTATCACGGCTTTTAAAGCAGGAATTTATCTTGACTTACCGCAGCTCGAAGCGCACTATCTGGCGGGCGGACACGTGCAACGCGTCATCAATGCACTGATCTCGGCGGACAAAGCCAACATCGATCTCAATTTCGAACGGGCCACGGCCATCGATCTGGCCGGGCGCGACGTGTTCGAAGCCGTTCAGGTATCCGTAAATCCAAAAGTCATTGAAACGCCTCCTGTTTCCGCCGTTGCCAAAGACGGTATCCAGGTAAGAGCCATGGCCCGGGTGACCGTACGGGCAAACATCGAACGCCTGGTTGGCGGCGCCGGCGAGGAGACGATAATCGCTCGTGTCGGTGAGGGAATTGTCTCCACCATCGGCTCCTCCGATACGCACAAGCAGGTTCTCGAAAATCCGGATCGCATTTCGAGCGTCGTGCTCGGAAAAGGGCTCGATTCGGGCACCGCGTTTGAAATTCTCTCTATTGATATCGCCGATGTAGACGTGGGCGAGAACATCGGCGCCAAACTACAGACGGACCAGGCCGAAGCAGACCTGAAAATTGCTCGCGCCAAGGCGGAAGAACGGCGCGCTTCTGCGGTCGCCCACGAGCAGGAGATGCGAGCTGAAGTCGAAAAACAGAAAGCACGTGTTGTGGCAGCCCAGGCCGAAGTACCGCTTGCGATGGCGGAAGCCTTTCGGGCCGGCAACCTGGGCGTGATGGACTACATCCAGCTCAAAAACATCGAGGCCGATACACGCATGCGCGATTCGATCGGCGGAGAGGAAGATAATAAACCGGGCCAATCTTAAACCGCGCTAGCCACCCCCCGGGAGCTGGTGCAGGCGGACGAGGTCGACACGGTTCGCGGACGCCTGCAGAACAACAAAACGAAATCCCTCGATTTCGAATTCATCCTGCGTCCCGGGGATCGTGCCCAGATGGTCCAATAGAAATCCTGCGACGGTTTCATAATCGCCCTCGGGTAGAACCAGACCCGTTTCTTCGGCCAGCTCGTCAATTTCGATGCGCCCGCTGGCAATTACCGTGTTTTCATCGATCGGTCGAAGAACGAGATCCTCGTCGTCAAACTCGTCCTGGATGTCGCCGAAGAGTTCCTCCAACAAATCTTCGGTCGTGGCAATTCCGGCTGTTCCTCCGTATTCATCGATCACGACGGCGATGGACGTCTTCGTTTGCAGAAACTCCTGCAGCAGCTTCTTGGAAAGTTTCGATTCCGGTACAAACGTGACCGGGCGCATCATTTCTTCCAGCGATTTCGGCTCATCAAACAAATCGTACGCGAAAGCCACCCCGACAATGTTGTCGATGTTTTCGTTGTAGACAGGGAGCTTTGAGTGCCCTGAAGAGACGAAGGCATGCATGGCCGCTTCGGTAGACGTGCCGACTTCCACAGCTACAATGTCGGTCCTGGGTACCATCGACTCTTTCACCCGAATGGAGGCCATTGCGAACACATTGGACAACAGCGTGCTCTCTTCTTCATCCAGACCGAGCTCTCCGCTCTGTTTGCCTTCTTCGATCATGATTTCGAACTCGCGGCGCATGAACTGGGTGTAGTTCTCGGTGCCGGCGTCGAACATCTTCATAATGAGCATCGCCGACCACTGCGCGACTTTGATCAGGGGGAAAAGGACTACATACGTGAAACGAAGAGGAACCGCCAGCGCGAATACGGCCGTATTGGCAATTTCTCTCATAACCGATTTCGGGATGATCTCTCCAATGAAAAGAACAATGATCGAGGCGAAGATCGTCTGGGTGATCAACACGGCTATTTCCAGTGAAGGAACGGGCACCCATGCGGAGAATAATTCTACCAGCGGCGGTTCGAGTAGAAGGGCAAAAAGTGTGGCATACGTGACGAGCGCCACATTATTACCGACGAGTGTCGTCGTCAAGAGTGCCGACGGATCGTCCAGGAATTTCTTCGTAACCGATCCTACGACACCTCCTCTTCGCGCCTGAACTTCTACACGCAGACGATTTGCAGACACGAAAGCAATCTCGGATCCAGAGAAAAAGCCGCTCAGAAGGAGCGTAACTATGATGAAAGCGACGATCATCGTTACGCTCCTTCTGAGCGTAACTATGATGAAAGCGACGATCATCGAACGCGTCGAGCCTGAAATTTATTAGCGTAGCTGGACCCGGTGCACCTGAAACAACGACTCATCTTCCTTTGAACGAAGCTTTTCTTTTCTCAAGGAATGCCGAGACGCCTTCCTTGAAATCCTCGGTCTCGAAGGTTCTCCCAAAAAGCGAAGCCTCGCTTTTGAGGCCTTCTTCCAGCGGAAGGTAACTCGCTCGGATGGCCTCCAGTGCCAGTGAAACGGCCACCGGCGCCCGGGAGATGATCGTCATCATGAGTGAGAAGGCCGTATCGATGAGTTCTTCGGGCGCGACCACGCGGTTTACGAGGCCTATTTCCAGAGCGCGCGAAGCTGAAATCATATCGCCGGACAGGAGCATCTCGGTGGCATTTGCCCGGCCGATGATTTGAGGCAGCCGTTGTGTGCCCCCGTATCCTGGAATCAAGCCGAGATTGACCTCCGGTTGTGCAAATCTAGCACGTTCAGACGCAATTCGCATGTGACACGCCAGTGCAAGCTCACACCCGCCGCCCAGCGCAAAACCGTTGACGGCCGCGATGACGGGAATGAGCGAATTTTCGATCCGTTGAAAGACCGATTGGCCACGCCGGGCCAATCTTTCAGCACCTTCTGAATCAAGACCGACGAACTCCTGAATGTCCGCTCCGGCTACGAAAGCTTTCTCACCTTCCCCGGTGATAATGACTCCGTGGACTTCATCGGTCTCGTTCGCCTCGGCGAAACATTCATCCAGTTCCCGGATGACGTCGGCGTTGAGCGCGTTCAGTTTATCCGGGCGGTTGATGGTCAGAAGGGCGATGCCGTGGTCATCAATCTCAAAGCGCATTGTCGAGTAAGACATAACCGTATTCGAAGACATGAGTTAAGAACAACCGGGCATTCCTCGCGCCTTACTCCCGCACTCGCGTGCCCTCAACGGAGGATTCCTCCTGTGCCGGATCCTCAAAGGTATCCAGTTCACTCAGCAGATCGGCCGGCGAGGCGAATACCTCCTCCATCTCTACCACGGAAGCCTGTGTTTCTTCCACCTCACTCAAAAGGGTATCCAACTGGAAGGTAATCTCCTCTGGATTGCGAAGTGTAAGGGACTGCTCAAGAATGTATTTCGTTACGTCCTCGACGGTCTCCAGCTGAGCCTTGATGATTTCAAGGTTTTCCTGACCTTTCTTGGCTCGCTCCAGCCGCTGTTCAAGGATGCGAAGTCTGCGGGCTTTTACAGCCTTGACCCGCGGTGGGTTGTCTTCCATGTCCAGACGGAGTCGCTCCATGGCCTGGACTACTTCTTCTTCCGTGGAGCTTCTGGACGTATACTCATAACGCTCTTTCTGATAGAGCAAGTTCAAATACGAATCCAGCTGGCCGTTTATCTTGCTCAGATGGCTATCGAGCATGCCCTGTGATGCATATGACAGCTTTCTGTAGTTCGAAGCGATATCCTTTTCGAGCTTGCGAAGGCGCGCATACCGGCGTTGGTTGTGCCGCGTAAGTGAATGAAAAAGTTCTTTCTGGGACGGCGGCTTTGCGTGCTCGGCGGCCCTGCGGGAGCGGACCGCCCGGCGAAACCGTTCCTGGCGCGGCATGTTGCCGAGATAGATCAGCTCGAAAGCAGCGGCAAGCATAAGAGCCACGTTGAACGGCCAGACGGCTTCCATCATACTCACCGAAAACGCGATGAGCATGGAGACGATGAGAAACGTCAGATTCCACGGGTGCAGAAACGCTTCTTTCGTGTAGTTGATGTCTGGTTCGTTCATGTACTGTTGCAGGCCGCCCGGTTCGTTCGCCTTTCCTTACGTCCTGCGCTCCTGTCAAGGTTTCATCCGACCAATTGTTTTCTCCGGTAGATCGGGTTTTGAATCCTCTTCCGATGACGGGGAAGACGCCTTTGTATTTACATCCGCCGAAGCAGCCCGTCCGGTTGATTCATCAGATCCTTCGGTTTCTGCCGGCACAGATCCTTCCGTTTCTGCCCTCATCTTCCGAATTCGTTCTCTCGCTTTCAGCTTCGCAAGATCGGTTTCATCGCGCAGCGCCTGGGCTTCCCGGTCTGCCTTCTCGCTTGACTCCATGGCGATCTCCAATCGCGCTTCGTTAAGCGCTGACTCGGACGCAATCTGGTCCATCAGGTCCGCGTGCACGTCGAATTTCTCCTGCACCGAAGAGGTCATGTCAGTGATCGCCTTTGTCACCTTTTTCTGGCGTTCCAGCTGCCTGTGGACTTCCTTGAGCTTTTTCAGCTTGCGAAGATGCTCCTTTTCGGCCTTCTTAATACGTTCAAATTCTTCCCGTTTCATTTCTTCTCAATCCTGAAATCGACTTCGCGGCGTACCCGCCGTTGAATTTACGCCGTTACATTAACGCCGTCGTATTTCAGGCGACGAACGACAGGTCAACTTTGAGTCCGCTGTTTGCCGATCGTTTTGGATTCCTTTTCAGCTTCCGCTTCCGGCACTTCGAGTTCAGGCTCTTTCTCTGCGGGGCTCGTATCGCCGACGTTCATCTCCAGCTTGAACTGTTTCACCAGTTCGGATGCGCGGATCTTCTGTGCGTCCTCTTCGATCTGCAACGCTTCCGTATCCACCGAATCGAGCGCCATTTCCATTCGTGCCTCGTTCCGTGCGGTCTGCTCGTTGATTCGGGAAATCATCTCGTCGTGAGTCTGATCGATCCCGGTGATCTCGAATGACTCGAGCGTGTCCGCAACTTTAGCCTGCCATTTGGCGCGTTCGTGCGCGCGAAGCGCATCTTTTGCTTCTGCAATCTTACGCTCTTTTTCGCGCATGAAGGCCTGTTTGACCTGAAGTGCTTTATCGTAAGCGGCAGAGGCGTATTTGAGTTGCTCCTTCGTACGCTCAAGAGCTTCTTGGACCTGCTCCAGACGCAACGCATAGCGCTCAGCTATGTCATCGCGTCCTGCCTGAATCCCCGCTTTGATCTTGGCCGAGAGATCAGCTACTTCCCTTTCGTATTTCTTCACTTCCTTGCGCAGAAGCATCACGTTTGCCTTAACAGTCGCGATGTTCTCGTTCATCTTCGGGACCTGATCGTTCAGTTCCCGGATGTTTTGTTCAAGGATCAATTTCGGATCCTCAAGAGCTGAGATTGCGCCGCCGAAGATTGATTTAATGAACCTTTTAAAACGTGCCCAGGTAGACATAGTGCCGATAATCTTTGAGTTTGCCGGGTTTATAGTCCCTCGCACAAATATAGTGATCCACCCGTGGTTCGGACACTCTTTGCCGCTCAGGACACCTGTAATAGTTTAATGCATGTTTTGCTCATACGGACGCCTGCCCAACCGGATGCATCCACTTTCCGTCCGCATACCTGTTCATGAGTCGACTCGGTACAGAAAACGGGGATTCTGTATACGAAAAGGCCGATTCTACTTCCTTAATAATTCCCTCGATTCGGTCCGAGGTTGAAGCCCAAATCTCACACAGTTCCTCGCCGGGTGACACGGGATCGGACTCTTTCTTCAGCAGATAGATCCCGGCCAGTGGATCAACAGTGTCTTCCTTGCTTCGGCGTCCGGCTCCCAGAGACACGGAAGCTCGACCGATAGTGAGGGCATTCACCGATTCGACATACGGTCCGGCACTTTCAGGGGCCGTGATTCTCCTCACGAAGGATGCCGAATTCCGCCCGTCCGGATGATCGATCACGGATGGATCTCCGCCCTGTCGTTCGACGAGTCTCATCAGCGTATCGATTGCCCTCCCGGACTCGATTGCCTCCACTGCCCGGTTTTCCGCTTCTGAAAGTGATTCCTCTACACCCCCCAGGACAATCATTTCCGCGGCCAGGGTTAGGGTAACCTCCATCAGATCGGGTACCGATTCACCTCGCAGACACCGGATGGATTCTTCCATTTCCGGCCAATTGCCGACCGCACATCCCAGAGGTGACTCCATATCCGTCATCCAGGCCGTAATCCTTTTCCCGAATCGCTCACCGATCGAAACCAGCGTCTCGGTGAGTTCCCGCGCCGCGCTTTCGTTTCTCATGAATGCGCCTGAACCACATTTCACATCCAGAACAAGTGCGTCAATTCCTTCAGCGAGTTTCTTGCTCATTATTGACGCGGCAATGAAGGGAATAAATTCGACGGTTCCGGTAACATCCCGAAGGGCGTACAATTTTCTATCCGCCGGGGCAATTTCGTCCGTCTGCCCGATCATTACGATACCGATGTCATCGAGCTGCGTTCGGTAGGTATCGATATCCATCTGGGTCGAAAAGCCCGGAATTGACTCAAGCTTGTCGAGTGTACCTCCGGTATGACCCAGGCCACGACCCGAGATCATGGGCACCGGAACACCGCAAGCCGCAACAATGGGGGCAAGAATAAGGGACACCTTGTCACCCACCCCACCGGTAGAGTGCTTGTCGACCTTGATGCCGGCAACCGAGCCCAGGTCGATAATCTCTCCTGAGTGAAGCATGGCATCGGTGAGCGCAACCGCCTCACCTTCAGACATGCCGCAGAGAAACGTCGCCATGAGAAAGGCGCTCATCTGATACTCCGGCACTTCGCCGAGCGTGTACGCCTCAATCAGCGCGTGCACGTCTTCGGTGTCGAGAACTCCCCCGTTGCGTTTCGTCAGTATATAGTCGACAACGTTCATACACGGGCGCTGGATGTGCGCGGTTTCTAAATCAGAAACGTTGAAAAACCTTCAAAGACAAAAAAGGCGATCTGCAAAAACAGACCGCCCTCCGAAACGGTATGGACCGCCGGCTACTTCTCTTTTGCCTGCTCCTCCTTCTCGGCGTCCTTGGAGCCGTAGCGACGCCGGAATTTCTCAACGCGCCCGGCCGTATCCACATACTGTCTCCGGCCCGTATAGAATGGATGATTCGTTGAATCAACGTCCGATACGTAATTGTCACCCTTCATCGTTGAACGGGTCGTAAACGTCGTGCCGTCAGCCAGCTTCACGTCGATAAAGTGATAGTCTGGATGCAGATCTTTCTTCATGACTGATTAATTTTCTCGCGCAAGCAATAATTTCTTACCATAGCCGAGAAATTTACAATGATTATGTACAAATAACAATTCCAGGCACCGCTTCGCCCTCAATCAACAATCCACGTATCACCTGCGTGCAACAATTCTTCAATGGTGCCTTTCCCAACGCGATCTACAATGGCTTCTATCTGATTGTGCAGTTGCTCTTCATACGTCTGCCTTCGCTCCCTGTAGAATACACCGAATGGCTGAGGCAGCTCCTCGCTCCAGAAAACCCTGCACAGAATACCGGCAAGCTCCCGACTCGTCTCGTCGTAAACAAGACAGTCGTCGACCGACCACGATTCGCCCGTCAGATCGATCGATACGATACGAAAACCGTCAAGTCTTAACCCTTTGGAGCCATTTTCATACGTCAGCGGCTTTCCATGTTCAAGGTAGACGGTTTTCTCAGCCCTGGTCGCTTTCTCCGTATACTTAAAAAATGCGCCGTCGTTGAAGATGTTGCAGTTCTGATAGATCTCGACAAATCCCGTACCCGCATGATCGTGCGCCTGGCGAAGAATTTCTTTCATGTGTTTTGGATCTCGATCCATGGTGCGGGCCACGAACGTCGCCTCAGCTCCGAGAACGAGCGCACTCGGATTGAACGGATGGTCGATTGAGCCAAATGGGGTGCTTTTCGTGATCTTTCCGACTTCGGATGTAGGACTGTACTGCCCCTTGGTGAGCCCATAGATCTGATTGTTGAACAGCATGATCTGCAGATTCACATTTCGGCGCATCAGGTGGATAATGTGATTGCCGCCGATGGAAAGACTATCACCGTCTCCCGTTACGATCCAAACGTCCAGATCCGGCCGACTCGCTTTCAAACCGGTAGCGATTGACGGGGCTCTTCCGTGGATGGAATGCATGCCGTACGTATTCATGTAGTACGGGAAACGACTTGAACATCCTATTCCGCTGATGAAGACGATGTTTTCTCTGGGTACGTCGATTTCCGGCATCAGGCGCTGTACGGTGGCCAGAACCGCATAGTCGCCGCAACCCGGGCACCAACGAACGTCCTGATCCGTGCCATAATCGGCTCTCGTGCTCTTTGCCGCCCGTTCGTCCACCACCGGAAGCATGACCGGTTTCTTTCCGCCGGGCGGAAGCGTTGCTTTGCGCCCGGCCTGTTTAGTTGTATTTCGATCTTTTTTTGCCATGCGTCAGGTGGATATGGGTTCGAATCTGCAATTCAACCCCGTCATCCAATCATTTCAACTACTTTTTCTTCGATTTCGCTCGCACTGAACGGTATGCCCTGAACTTTATTGAGCGCCGTCATGTCGAGCAGATAACGATCGCGAAGAATTCGGACCAACTGACCGTCGTTGAGTTCGGGAACGAGCCAGTTTTTGAATCTTGCCGCGATGTCTCCAAGATCTTTCGGAAGTGGATTCAGGAAACGCAGGTGAACCGCCCCGACCGAGTGCCCCGCGTTTCTTGCTCTTGAAACCGCCGCATCGATGGCCCCTCGCGTCGATCCCCACCCGATAATCAGCACATCGCCGGATTCATCGCCGAAGACTTCAAGTGGTCGCTGCTCCGCCGCTACGCGTTCGACTTTCTCTACCCGCAGATTCGTCATCAGCTGGTGATTATCCGGTTCATAGGAAACGTTGCCGGATATGTGTTCTTTCTCCAGTCCACCGATGCGATGCTCGAGGCCGTGTGTACCGGGCTTCGCCCACGGCCGAGCCAGCGTTTCCGAATCGCGGACATAAGGCTGGAAGTCATGCTGTCCTTTCTGCGATCCGTTTTTCTCCTCGGCAAACTGCACGTCGAACGGCCTGAGCTGATCCGCGTCCGGAATGAGCCAGGGCTCGGCGCCGTTCGCGAGATATCCGTCTGCGAGAAGAATGACAGGCGTCATATACTTCACAGCGATACGACAGGCCTCGTAGGCCGTTTCAAAACAGTCTCCCGGCGTACTGGCAGCAATGATCGGTAGCGGTGAATCACCGTTGCGACCGAACATGGCCTGCAGAAGGTCGCTTTGCTCGGTTTTGGTAGGTAGGCCGGTTGAAGGACCACCTCGCATCACGTTCACGATCACAAGCGGCAGTTCGGCGATGAGGGCCAGGTTCGTAGCCTCCGTTTTCAGCGCTAATCCTGGTCCCGACGTGCCTGTTACACCAAGGTGACCTCCAAAACTGGCGCCAATCGCGGCTCCGATGGATGCAATCTCGTCTTCAGCCTGCATGGTGACGACACCATGATTCTTGTAGCGACTGAGTGCATGCAGAAGATCGGATGCCGGCGTGATCGGATACGAACCATAAAAAATCTGGAGCCCGCTTTTCCGGCCTGCCGCGACGATTCCCATGGCCAGCGCCTGGATCCCCTGAATGACTCGGTACTTTCCCGGAGCCAGTTTGGCCGGCGAAACCTCGTAGCGAAAGGCGAACGTCTCCGTTGTCTCTCCGAAATAATATCCGTTCCGGAGCAGCTCGAGGTTGGCGTTAAGGATTTTCTTGTTCTTTGCGAACTTTGTGGAAATCCAATCGACGACCGGCTCGATGGGCCGGGAATACATCCAGAGAGCCAGACCGAGAGCGAACATGTTCTTCGATCGATCGATCTCTTTCTGATTCAGATCGGAGTCGGCAAGACTCTCGCGCGTGAGCCGTGTCAATTCGACGGCGATCACGCGGTACTTGTCGAGTGATCCGTCCTCCAGTGGATTCGAGTCTATGCCGGCGAGATCAAAATTTCTCTTGTCGAAGGCATTGCTGTTGACCAGCACGGTTCCTCCTTTGCGCACGTGACCAATATTCACTTTCAGCGCGGCGGGATTCATGGCAACCAACAGATCGACTTCGTCACCGGGGGTACGAATAACCGTCGATCCAAATTTCAGTTGGTAAGCGCTGACGCCATAGGTCGTACCGGCCGGCGCACGAATTTCGGCAGGAAAGTCAGGCAGCGTGGCCAGGTCGTTCATGGCATGCGCCGTAGCCAGGGTGAACTGGGTTCCAGTGAGCTGCATCCCATCGCCGGAGTCACCGGCAAAGAGTACCGTGGCTTCAGATAGGGTTTCAACCTTTTTGTTTGCCATGAATCAGCGAACTAAAATGGAAATACACATCCTGCCGGGTTCAGGAATAGAAGTGAGACGCTCCGTTTGGAGCAGCAACGTGTGATTAGTCGTTAGAATATCATATTGGTATACTTTAGAGAAGATTTAGTTGCGATTCACACGGAACCAGTTCACTGACTTCTGTTTAAGCCCGTTCAGCGCGATCCAATGATTCCATACACGGCCATAACAGAAAACATTCGCGTTACCGTACGCCCCGTGTATCTGGATGGGCGTTCGGATATCATGAACCGCCGATTCGTATTCGGGTACTTCGTTAGAATCCAGAACGTCGGGACGCGGGAAGTCCAGTTGCTACGTCGTCACTGGTATATCCATGATTCAACCGGGCGGATCCAGGAGTTGGAAGGCGACGGTGTGATTGGAGCCCAGCCGGTTATCGCCCCCGGAGAATCCCACGAATACAATTCCTACTGCGTACTCAAGACCTTCACCGGGTTCATGGAAGGCTTCTATCTGATGGAATCCGGGTGTGGCGAACGGTTTCACGTCGCCATTCCGCGCTTCGACCTCACGGCTGCCACGAACTGACGAATCCGAATAATCTCTTCAGATCTGTTCCAGATCGATGACGAGTTCATCGGTCGTGAGCTGAATGGTCAGATTATCATTCGTCAACCCGTACTCTTTAACCTCGTCAGGCAGCGCTTCTTTCGGCGTCTCCATGTGGAAAAGCGTGTCCAGGACAACGTGCCAGTCCTCCGGCGTCAAATACACGATCGCACGGCCTTCTTCTGCCACGAGCGGGGCATAACTCAAGACTCGATTCAAGTGGTTGACTCCCTGCGCGAGGTGAAGATTTTGCGGAACATTCTGCATGAGTCAAAGCCGTGAGATTCGTAGATTGGAATCAGCAATTGAAAGTCGGATGGAGCCCTACTCCCGGGGGTAGGGCCGCGCTCCGGCCCTCTCATCAATCCGTCCGAAATCCAAAAGATCCCTTCTTCATGAAGCAGTATCTGGACCTGCTGCGTCGCGTCCGCGACGATGGCGTTTCAAAGACAGACAGAACCGGAACCGGAACCCGGAGCGTTTTCGGATACCAGATGCGCTTCGACCTCCGAGACGGATTTCCACTCGTGACGACGAAGAAAACCTTCTTCAAGGGTCTGGCCATCGAAATGCTGTGGTTTCTCCGCGGAGATACGAACATCAAATATCTGAACGACTACGGCGTGCACATCTGGGATGCCTGGGCCGACGAAGACGGTAATCTTGGCCCCGTCTATGGAAAACAGTGGACCAGTTGGAGCGGTGGAAACGGATCTTCATGCAACCAGATCGAGCGGGTCATTGAAAACATCCGGTCGGATCCGGATTCCAGGCGGCATATCGTAAACGCGTGGAACGTGACCGATCTGCCGGACATGGCCCTACCGCCCTGTCATATGTTTTACCAGTTCTACGTCTCTGAAGGTCGGCTCTCATGTCAGCTTTATGTGCGTTCAAATGATCTTTTTCTGGGTGCGCCTTTCAACATCGCAGAATATGCCCTGCTCATCCACATGGTAGCCGGGCAGTGTGACCTCTGGCCGGGCGAACTGGTTTACACGATTGGTGACGCTCATATCTATCTCAACCATCTCGACCAGATTGAGGAGCAATTGGCCCGAGAACCGTACCCGCTACCCGAGTTGCATCTTCTCAGGAAGCCTCCCTCGATCTTCGATTACGAGTACGAAGACTTCAAGCTTTTGAATTATCAGTTCCATCCGTCGATAAAGGCACCGGTGGCTGTTTGACATACTCCCCTCGATTGAAGTCGGACCCTATCTTCGGCTTCGATCGTAACATTTGGGGGGCATATCGGTAGAGACCTCACCGACGTCATCAGGGATTCATTTTTCCAGTAATGAAAAGAGCAGAAGTTGTCATTATTGCCGCAATTGGACAGGAGAGCCGGGTAATCGGCAAAGGACAAGATCTTCCCTGGCACATCCCGGCCGATCTTAAACGATTCAAAGCCCTCACCCACGGTCATCCGATCGTCATGGGACATCGGACCTTCGATTCGCTCGTTCACCAATTCGGCGGCCCACTCAAGGGACGTCGCAATCTTGTTCTTGCGCACGAGGCGTCCTACCCGCAGTATGAAAACGTGGAAGTCTTTGGCAGCGTCGAGGATGCTTTGGAAGCAATAACCGACGAGAAACGTGTATTCATCGGTGGAGGTGCGATGGTCTACAGGGCGTTCTTGCCGTTTGCCGATCGGCTTGAACTCACGCTCGTCGAAGGGCGCTACGACGGAGACGTCTTTTTCCCGCGATATGAACACCTGATCGGCACGATGTACGAGCTGAAAAAAGTCCGGAAGCACCAGGGGTTCAGATTTGAAACGTATCGGCGTATTCCCGTCGTACTCGGCGAGGACTCGGGAAAGACAAAAGTATAGGGTCCGTCAAGGCTTCCGGCTTCGGGGCGCCTTCAGGAATCGGTGACAGGATCTAGCCC
>CAZGOS010000034.1:0-2365 GCA_964527795.1 uncultured Rhodothermales bacterium
ATTTCCAAGAATACTGGCCAGGCCGACCATGATCGGTGTCCAGACGAGACTGGCGACCAAAAAGTAAAACAGGAAACTCCAGAAGGGTGCCTTTAAAACACCGGCTGCCACATACGTAGGGAGTCGAGTGCCCGGTACAAACCGACTTGCGAATATCACGCGAATTCCTCTTCGCTTGAACCATTGCGATCCGCGAAGCAGTTTTTCCTCCGGTAAGAACCAGCGGAAAGGCACGCGCCGGACAACGCTTCCTCCAAGCCACCTTCCCAGTGCGTACAGCAGGACGTCACCGACGACAATGCCAAACAATGCCGCCGAAAAACCCGCGGCGAACGTAAGCGTGCCTCTGGCGACCAGTAGACCGGCTCCGATGCACGCGAGGTCTTCGCTGACCAGCGTGGCCGCTACAATAAGGATGAACAGAACAATGAGGTTGAACCCTTTCGCCGGAGGTATCGAACTCGGGTCGAACGGTTTTCCGGCTTCCGTCAGTCGCTCCGGAGTGGCCTGGTCCACTGTTGCGGCGTTTCCACGTTCAACATCCCGAACAAAAGACGCGACGAGCGATGCCAATGAGTCCGGTATCTGAAACACCATACCATGGCCACCCCGTTCAATCGTCCTGAGCGTACTCTGAGGTACGAGTCGATAATGCTCAAGTGCGACCTCATATCGCACGAGAAAGTCATCGGTGCCGTGAATAATCTCCATGGGAGCGCGAAACTTTTTGAGAATCGACCGGAGGGGTCGCTGATCGGTGTCGAAAAAGTTTCTCGCGTAGGAGACGCCCAGAATGGCATTGTCCATCCACCCGAAATGCGGTAGTCCTTCGCGGAGTAACCAGAGTGCTCCGAGTTGCAACGCGTGAACCGCATGATTGAGGAAATAATCTCCGGTCAGTTCCAGTTCCTGTACGCCTATGGCGGACAGCATTACAACAGAAGAAATTTTCTCCCGCGCCAGTCGGTCGGTCTGCAGCGCAACCCCACCACTCATGCTGTAGGCAAGAAGGTGGGCTTGCCGGATTCCCAGCGAGTCAAGCGCCTGCACCAGATAAGCCGCGTGGGCTTTTGCCGAGTAGTCAGGAATGAAAAGCGTTGACCCTCCAAAACCAGGGAGGTCGGGTGTGATGATTCTGAAGCCCGTTTCGCGCAAGAGTGATCGATGCAGGCCCATCATCGAAATCGACGCCATAGGGCTTCCGTGAAGCACGACAATGACGGGCATTCCCGTAGTGTCATCCGGATGGCTATCAACGTATGAAAAATGAATTCGGCTGTCTCTCGTGCGATCCCCGTCAATCGTCGTAAGCTCAATCGTCGATTGATCCGGTCGAGGCGTATACGATGGGGCAAATAGACGGACGATATGTGATGCGACCAGGGCGACCAGGTAGAGCAGGGCAACCCTGCGCTTCCAGCTCAAGGGAAAGCGACCGGAATCCGTTTCGGGCGAGGAAGAAACCGGCATACGTAACGAGATAGGAAGAATTGTTGTTGGCTAGTCGGCGGCCTCGGTACCATGTAGACGGTGCCTGAGCGTCGACGGGGCAACACCAAATTCTTCGTGTGGGGCAATTCCCTGAATTCGTAAAATAAACGCTATCAGAGCGTAATGATGGATCGTGTGAGCCTGAAGGTATTGAAGTTCGCGTTTGACCGTTGATTCGCTCCACGGCGATCCGTCATCTGTCTCCTTTGTACCGGCCATTTTAACAACGACCTGTGCGTTCTCAGAATTCAGATTCCGCATTCCCTCGATGATTTCACGAATCGTTGACGCGGCAAAATCACGATCGCTGGATATACGCGTGTCGCGGCTCCGCGCATCATAGTCGATTCGACCGCCGGGGACTCCATGGAGAAAGCAGATGTAGTGCTCAAGAATGTGCCGAAGATGTTCCCCGACACCACTGGTATAAACAGGCGGCTGAGTCGCCACGTAGTCCGCATCAGTAAGGTCTTGAAGAAAATCCAAACCCTCTTTTAGATGAACGGCGTTGTAATGAACGAGGTGCTGAATACTTTTCATTAAAAAGTTTTCTGAATAATGGGGACGAAATTGGATCGAATGCTGTTTCTCAGAGTCTCGGCTAACTCTTTCCGACTCAATCCAGTGACTGGTTTCTCCCCGAAATGTATTAGTGTCTCAAAGCGAGGGATAGTTAGCAGATTGTAGAAATGATCCATGAAGGTCATGTTTCCCCACCAGCAGATCGTTTGATCTGCAGGGGGAATATTCTTGATCGTCCGGTAACTGATCGATGCATAGTGGACAGGCATTGACGTCGACGCTGGAAATTCCAGCAACGACGAGCGAAACGATGCAACGTCGATCCCCCTGGTTGACGTTCCCTCAGGGAAAA
>CAZGOS010000034.1:2465-19027 GCA_964527795.1 uncultured Rhodothermales bacterium
TATCAGGCGCGAAAGGGCTCGAAAATGCCTCATCCCCGAATGTTATAAAACGCGACGGCGCTTTCAGACATGGTGTCGACGTCAAAGAGTGCAAGATAGTCGATCGTTTTAAAAAACCGGTCGATGGCGGGAGGTCCACATATTTTGGCGCCCTGAGACAGGTAGGCCTTCATCAGTCGAGGGATGTTGATCGGAACACCTGCGACTACATCGTCCGGGTAATCCTCGCACCTGAAACCCGGAAGGGGTTGCACCTCCCATGCCTGCTGCATGTGGCCGTTGTCCTGTAAATACTTCTGGACTGCTCGCCCTTCAAGGTCGTTTTGACTTGTTAATGAACAACATCCAAAAAGATATCGTTTCTTATTGTGCGACAGATAGATACCAAGTCCCTGCCACAGCATCTGGAGCACACTGATTTTACGATGGTTTGTATCAATGCAGGCACGGCCCGCCTCTACGCCATCTCGGAGAACCGATGCAGGGATCATTGAAAAATCAAATTCTGTCGCGCTATAGAACCCAATACCTCCGGACGCCATCCGAGAGCTCTGCAGTCGATACGTCCCGACGCAGTCCCCACTGTATTTGTCGATTATATACATGTGGTGGCAGTGGGCATCGAAGTCATCGATGTCAAGCCCGGTTTCGTGAGACGCGTCCAGACCCTCATTGAGTTCCAGGTTGAAAACCCGGTAGCGAAGCCGGTAGATGACCTCGAGTTCATCAGCTGATTGCGCGAAACGCAGCGTGTAGCGACCCGATGTCAGCGACCGGGTGGGTAGCTGCAGGCGCATGGCGGGATACCCCGAAAAACTGCTGCCACGTTGGGGGCGTTGTCGAGTTGAAACATCCAGCGTCATTTTCAACATACTATTCAGGCGACTCTGCGGTAAAGTACGTCCGTCGTCATGCAGGTGTAGGACCGAACTGGTCTCTCTGTCGAGTCCGAAGCCTAATTGTTACGACCCGAAACCGTGCGGGTGTCCGACATGGAACGAGGAATAGTACCACCGGGCCATATTACCAAGATTATCGTAACATCATCATGCAATCCATTCAACAACCACACCCACCATGAACACCGTAACACATTATTGCTGGGATGATATGCCCAGAGAAAGACTGAGCGATCTTCTGGAACGACGCCTGATCACGGGCGAGCGAATGATGCTGGCGCACGTGTATCTGAAAAAAGGATGCGTGGTTCCGCGCCACCAGCACGACAACGAGCAGCTTACGTACGTATTGGAGGGTGTGCTCCGTTTTTGGATTGGGGAGGATGAGAGTGAAACGGTGGATGTACACGCTGGTGAGGTATTACACATCCCGTGCAATTGCCGGCACAAAGCGGAAGCGCTGGAAGACACGCTGGATGTAGATGTATTTTCGCCGCCGCGACGAGACTGGCTGGACAAAACCGACGATTATCTTCGTGGGGAGTCGTAGCCGGTGCTATTTCCAGAGTCGCCGGTTTTGACTGAACGCTGAGTCGACATCGGTCAGGAACGTCCACCAATTCCGGAGAGGTCTTCCTTTATATGATAGACCGCTACTCTGGCCCGGAATGTTCTGTGTCCAGAAAATAAACCACTTCAGGTGGTCGCAGTCCCACTGCACGCAGCTTATTTCGGAGAGCAAACCGACAGAATCCGGATCCCAGTTCCGAATGTCGGACATCACGACACCCGTATTGGACCAGTCGTAATCTTTTGTGGCATTCGGAGGATAATGCGACCACCCCGCTCGGCGCGGTGCCAACAGTTTATGTGTGCTGTCGCTCCCTACAAATTTCCCCCAGAAAAGAAGTTTGGGCCACTCGTCGTACGCCGCGTCGTCGCGGCCGTCGAAATGATTCAGCAAGGCTTCCAGCTGATGCATGTGGTTTTCCATCGCTTCTGCTGCGCCCCGCTGGTAGTTGTAGTGATAGACGGTATACGAGGTATTGAAAATCGGAAGATCAGTTGTGATTCGGTCGCTGTTACTGATATCCGCGTGTGGCCCGGACATGTTCGACTCCCAGAGGTGCACAACTCCACCGTGATAAGCCCAGATCCAGAACTCCTGCACGTTTTCAGTCTGTACCCAGTGCGCGGCATCAATGCGCTCCATGATCGCGCGATAATCGGTCATCGGAGCATCCAGGTCATCTCGGTCGAAAGTGGGCAGGGCTTCAAGAAATTCGTATTCGTGCACGATTTCGTATTTCAGGCCGGGCGGCGCCGTCGGATCGGAATACCCATGGTATCGTGTGCCCTCACTGAGTGCTGACTGCAGCGCAGAGCTCACCGAATCAACTTTATGCCGGGTGAAGGCCAGGGTCTCGCCCCAATCTCCTGTTCTTTGAATATCGATACGGTCACCTTTCACCGGAAAATATCGGACAGAGACGACGCGGACGGTGTCGGGTGCGAATTCTGACGGCTGATCAGGCGCCGGTCGGCACGAGGAAATATTCACGAGGCTGGGGAGGGCCGCGATCAGAAACATGGCGTTCAAGAAAGACGAGGCCATTGCATTACCGAATCTGGTCGAGAAGAGGTGCTGAGAAGTTTCTTGGAAGTCGCCCATCCGGCAGATGCTTCTTCGACTACCTGGTAAAATTGTACGCAAAGCCCACCCATGGTATCAAAGGGAACCCGCCTTCGCTCAGGAAACTCGTACTGGTGACGAATGCCAGGTCCGTGGACATTCGGCGACCCATAATCCTGATACCGCCAGTGAGAATATTGTAGCCTCCGGCAACAATATAGTTTTCCGTAATCAACTTGACTTTTTCTGAAACGCGGGTTTCACCACCAAGCATAATGATCGGGTTTTTCCCGAATTCTCCGTTGTAGAATCCAGTTGCGAGCCCGACTGTGATCGAACGTTCCGGAGGACCGAATGTGCTGACACCGTACACCATGCCCCACGTATCCTCGTCAGAGGTTATTTTCATGGCCAGTAGGCCCACCGCCGTGCTCGAGATCTTACTCTCGACGATGGTCAGCTTTGGCGCAGCATAGATAAACTGATAGGGAGCGCCCGGAACCAATGTCATACCGCCCGCCAGATTAAGCTTGGATCCGATTCCTATCCCCACAAATGGAAAGAGCACTTCGTAGACGGCAAAATATCCACCTCCGGAACCAAGGGCGCGTGCTGTCGGGCCGAAAAATAGCCGGGATGTGTTCGGATCCGCGTTTCGAAACTTCCGATTCGCGGCATTTTTTATGGAGACAATATTCTCGCGGGGAATGGTCACCACAATTCCCATTGCGGTTCGAATCGTGATGGATTCTGCAGTCAGATCAGCGACAACGCCGAGTATGTCGCTGCCGTCCACGATGGTCACCAAGACCGTATCGGCCACACTTGGTTCAAAGTCCTGGGCGCGAGCCGATATCGACGACGACAACGCAAAAATAACCAGGAATGATTGTCCGACGAGCGCAAGCGCTGAGTTGCTACGCATGAATCCGTACGTCTGAAATACCGAACGTCAAACGCCTGTGGCACGAAAACCGCCCGTCGTCACTGGACAAACAGGACATTCTTAAGCACAAAGGAAGCAGCGTACTACCGATCTGTGGGCACGAGGTAATCTACGCACTCTTTGTTGAGAAAGGCCGACAGTGCTAAACGCGCGACCGATAATCAGGCTCAAACATGAGCGATCGAATGTAGGCCGGTAGATCTCCGGGTCGTGGCCGTCTCGCGATTCCGTGATCATAGGCGATATCTGCTACGGCTGCCGCAATGTCTACGGATACCTCTCGAATTCGCCTTAGAGAGGGGTAAATCCTGCCGAGGGCCAGGTCATCGTCGGTGACGTCGCCGGCCAGTGCCTGTGCAGCAGCAAGAAACATTTCGTCTACTACATGGCTGGCTTCCGCCGCCATGATGCCCAATCCCACGCCGGGGAAGATATATGCGTTGTTGGCCTGGCCGGGCACGAACGTTTTTCCCTGAAAATCGACTTCACGAAACGGGCTACCACTGGCAAATATGGCACGAGAGTCTGTCCATTCATACGCCTGTCGGGCTGTGCACTCGGATTTCGACGTTGGATTTGACAGCGCAAACAGCAACGGTCGTTCGTTGAGTTGACTCATCGCCTGCGCCACTTCTCTCGAGATCAAACCCGGTATGCCGGTGACGGCGATGATCCCTGTCGGTCGGATGCCGTTCACGATCTCGCGAAGATCATTCGATTCGGGGTGATCCTGAGCATAAACAAGCTTGTTCTCGTTGAGATCATTCCGGCTCTTCACGACGAGCCCTTTTGAATCGGTGAACCAGCAGCGGCGCCCGGCCTCCTCCTTCTCCATTCCTTGCGCGACCATGGCACAAACGATCTGGTTGGCTATGCCGATTCCGGCTTCACCGGAACCCAGAATCAAGAATTCATGATCTGTTATGGGCGTTCCATTAATACGCTCGGACGCGATGATGCCCGCGAGCGTGACGCTTCCCGTTCCCTGTATATCGTCGTCGAAGACGCAGAAACCGCGACGATGTTTATCGAGAAGTCGAAATGCGTTGATGTTTGCAAAGTCTTCGAGTTGAATGAGGACTTTGGGATACCGGTCGACGGCGGCATACATGAATTCATCGATGAACTCATCGTACTCGGAACCCCGAATTCTGCGCTCTGGAATGCCGATATACATGGGATCCCTTAACAACTCTTCGTTATTGGTACCCAGATCGAGCGTGATGGGAAGACATTTTTCCGGGGGTATGCCCGCGCACGCGGTATAGAGAGCGAGCTTGCCAACCGGGATGCCCATACCGTTGGCTCCCTGGTCTCCGAGGCCGAGAATTCGTTCTCCGTCCGTGACAACAATCACGCGAATATCATCGTAGGGCCAGTTGGCGATGATGTCCCTGATTCTTCCTTTGTCCAGGATTGAAATGAACAGGCCTTTCGGATTGCGATAAATATGTCCGTATTTCTGACACGCTTCGCCCACGGTGGGTGTATATATGATGGGCATCAGCTCGTTCATGTGCTCCGTGACCACCTTGTAGTAAAGAGTCTTGTTTCTATCCTCGAGCAGAGTCAGAAAGATGTAGCGCTCCAGATCATTGGGTTTCTTTCTGATATTCTCCATGACGCGGTCGACCTGGGTATCCATGTCGATCACGCGAGGCGGTAACAATCCACGGATGCCGAGGGCTTCTCGCTCCTCTTTGCTGAATGCGGTTCCCTTGTTCAAGAATGGATCGTGCAGCAGATCGAATCCATGCTGCGATTGTGATGCCTGAGAGGCGTGGGTGGTCGGAACGCGTTCGGTTTCCATGACTTTCCCCTCCGGGAAATCGTTGCTGAATGCCTGCTGAATGTGATGTGAAGTACGATGAGACTCCTGAATCAGAAAGTAAGATAATAGCCTGCTTTCCACACTATGGTCGGGGTTTGTGTCACCGGCAAGTCGGGAGATGTGCCGCGCACCCGCAGGGAGATGTGTAGTGTGCACGAAAGGGGATACCCTACGGGATCCGAATCCCCCTAAAGCGATACGGCGACGCGCTCAGCCAGACCGAGTAGAAAGGTTTTGAATTTGGCGGAAGCGTAGTTGGCCATGCCGGCATGAACGGCCACAAGCTGTTCTTCGGGAGATATGATATAGGTTGTAGGGATGGAATTGCTGGTGTACGGAGCCGGCATTCGACCGCTCAGGTGGTAAACGGGAAACGTATAATCTTTCGATTCAATGAATTTGCCGGTGGTCTCTCGTGAGTCGTCAGTTGAAATCATAAGGAAGACAATGCGATCGTCGCCGAGCTCGTCATAAAGTTTCTGAATGAAAGGCATTTCTGCAAGGCAGGGAGCGCACCACGTTGCCCACACGTTCATGAAGATCACCTTGCCTCGAAAGTCTTCCATGGAAACGGCCTCGCCGGAAAGAGAGACGAGCGGCACGTCGAAGTTGGCCTCGGAGTATTCCTCTTCCGCAAGTTCGACGTCTGGTTGCAGGATTCCAGTCCAGAGAATACCGCGCTGAAGCCAACTCTGCACCTGCGTGCCGTACGGCGTCTGTGTCAAGAAAAGGAATATTCCGATGATGAACGCCCACTCCAGGAGGGTTCTTTTTCGAGATCGGATCACATTCGGTTTCTCGGCAGGATTTTCTTCTACGTGTCCACGCAACGCACTGTACCGGCTATTACTACATGCTTCTACGCCGTAGGTGATCCATGGCGCGTAATTATTACGAAATCCGGTCAATGGATGAACTTGAAGCGGATTGTACGCCGAACGTAGGATTCAGGTGCTCCGGAAGGAATTTCGAGGATGAGCATATCATTTTCTATGATTGCGCCATCGATGGATTGAATTCGATCCGCGTGCAGAACGGGCAATTCGTACACTTTGTCAGGTAGGCCTTCGACAATAAGCGTAGCTGCATTTGCCTCGCGCTTGTACCGGTTTATCCGGATGCCATGGCTGGCGTCGCCAACACGTGAATTCCACGTCGGTGGTATGATTTCGAACGCCGGAACGAGGTTCAATTCAATTGTTGTCATTTTATGCAGGGTCGTTCCAATCGAAGGCTGCAGAGTGAAGCCGGTATCTCGCAGTTCGTAGGACGCCGGCCGGCCGTTTACATGCACAGCCGATACGGTCGTACCTGGTGCCAGAAAAGGCTCGAAAACGAGCTCGAGTGGAAAGTCTACCCGTGAATCGAATACGACGCGCAAAAGTTCGGGATGTCTTTCAAACGATATATCTACACCGCCTGTGCCAATCCGGTAGTTGTCAACCTGAACCGATTGCCAGTCTCCCGGAAACGCCGGTCGAAACGCGAGTTGAGAAGCACCGAAATCGGTCGTCAGGCCCATCAGACCTCGAACGAGTGGTAACACCGTACCCGCGGTACAGAATCCCTGATGGGGAACGGATTCCTGTGGCCACGTGTGGCGTGTCCCGGAAAATACTTCTGTGACCTGACCGAGGGAACGATTGAACACGTGCTGAATCGTGCTCATCAGGCCCGAATAACCCTGCAGAGGCAGACCGCGCCGAAACTGTGCGGTCGTAACCCAACTTGTCAGGAAAGGCCAGACCGCACCGTAATTGTAATTGAGGGGCTCGAAGTAATCACTGTCCGTTGAGAGCATTCGCACACCCCAGTCGGACGTAAGGTCCGATTCAGCCATGCGCAACAGGGACGACGCGGCCCGTTCATCCGTTCCGTAATTGAACATGAGTGCAACGGCACTCCACGGCGTGATTTCTTCAACCAGTTTTCCATCTGCGTTGAACGCGTACACGTATTGCCGTTTTTTTTCCGACCAGTATTTCTCGAAGGCCGCGTTCGCTTTCGCGTGATCAGCTCGGGTTTGTTCCGCCACATCGTTTTCGCGCATGGCTGTTGCCAGGGCCGTCATGGATTCCGTAGCCCGGATCCAGGCGGCGTTCAGATAGATGTCCGACTGTATGCCGGTCAATGCGCCGAATTCGAGCGCACCGAGTCCGGCCAGGCTGTTGTCCATCAGGCCATCCCCGTCACCGTCGGTGGCGCGGCTCCATTCGTAGGCTTTCACGAGAGCACTCCACTGCGAGCGCACGAATTCAAGATCACCCGTGGCCTGGTAATAGTCGTTGACAGCCGAAATAAAGAACGGCGACGTGTCCGCGTGAATGTAGGCATACGGGTAGTCTGCGAACCAGTCCAGATACCGGGTGGCCTGTGTTACTTCGTGTGCCATCTTTCCGTCGTCTCGTTGAAACTGCGTCATGAACGAGACGGCGTCCCGCACGGCCTGAAAATCGCCGAGGGCATTGAGACTCAAGGAGTTGATATACGTATCGCCACCAAAAAACCATCCGAATCCCGGCCGCCCGCCCTGCCCGGAACGGTCCAGGCCGGCCACGAGACCGGTTCCTGAGAACTGAGGATTGGAAACAAGAAGATTGTCGTAGGCCACCTTGGCCCACTCAAGCGCAAGATCAAGACGTCTTTCGGGTGTCCGGATGCGCATCGTTCGTGCTCGAAGCGAGTCAAAATGGTCTATGCTTTCTCGATAAATTGCTTCCGGGTCGCGCAGCAGCTTTTCATAGACTGTCTGAACAGTTTCGCGATCACCGGTTCCGCCGGCCATGACAACCGGAATGAACCTATTCCGGGTAGAGGATGGATCTTCGATACGGATGCTGAACTGACTGGGTTGATCCGAGAGCATGTGGGCCGGTGTGTACGAAAGTCCCTGTGCCGACGGTGATCCCAGGTATCCGTGGTTAAACCTCGAGGATTCCGAGATCAGAAATGCACGTCTATCCGAGTCCCAGTATGCGTACTGACCACCGATCCCGGCAGGCCACATCGGATTGAGCACGGGTATGAAGCCGGCAACAATAGTGAGAGGTTCGGTCGAGTCGACATCGAGAAGAATCAGGGCTCCCGGATCGTAAACAGCTGTTACGTAATGTGCCCGGACCGTGAACGACTGGAAGACATAGGTAATGGTTGTTGCGGCGGGACGCACGTCGATGCTCGATACGATGTCCCGGGCATGGATTGGCTCGGTGCCGGACCCGATAAAAAAAGAGAACGCGAAATTGCGAAACAGCTTGATGGGGTATGCCCATGCTTCGAAAGTGCCGCTTTCGGTCCCGAGTACGGCAAAGCGTCTCCCGGTTTTGTCGAAATACGTATCCGGCTGAGCCAACCGGCTGAGCGTGATATCACTGTCTTCGATCTCGAAGGCTCCAATGGAACCTGCAAGGGGGTCTGACTGCGCCATAGCAGCGCACGGCGCGAGTATCAGAACGATGGCAAGAAGTCTATAAGAAAGAGTCATGGCATTACCGGCAATCCGAGGGGCGCTCAAGACTACGACTTCAGGCCGGAGATTGAAATGCCTTCAAGAAAATATCGCTGAGTCAAAAGAAAAACGATCAGAATCGGTATCAGCACGACAACGGCGGCCGACATCTGGTACGGCCAGTTGGTGCCATACAGCGAGGAGAACATGGCGATTCCGATTTCGAGTGTACGCATGTCGTTACGGGTCGTCACGATCAGCGGCCATAGAAAGTCCTTCCATCCATTCATGAACGCGAAAATGGAGAGGGTCGCAAGTGCCGGCTTGGCCTGCGGCAGAATGACGCGCCAATAAATTGTCCAGTTGTTTGCGCCGTCTATCCGGGCCGCATCTTCATAGTCTCGCGGCAGGGTCTGGAAAAATTGTCGAAGAAGAAATATGCCCCAGACACTCGTCAGGATCGGCGTGAAGAGCGCCCAGTAGGTGTTCATCCACCCAAACGCATTGATGATGAGATAGGCAGGAATGAGCGTTACGATAGTTGGAATCATCATGGTCGAGAGGAACAGGGCGAACAATGCATCTCTGCCCCTGAAACGCAGGCGCGCAAACGCGAATGCCGCCATCGAGCACGTCAGTAGCTGACCCCCTACCGAGATGAGTGTCACGATGATCGTATTCAGGAAAAACGTCCCGAAAGGAAGAAGGGTCAGTGCGTTCGAGTAGTTCTCCCACCGGGGTGTTTTCGGAAGCAGTCTGGGTGGGAACTGGTACACTTCGATTTCGGACATGAGTGAGGTAGACACCATCCAGATGAACGGAATCAGCATCGTAATTCCCAGCACGACCAGTAGGCTGTAGATCGCTATGTGATTCGCTTTCTTCATTTCAGGCATAGACCGTGCGTTTTCCACCCACTCGAAACTGGATCCAGGTGATCAGCACAACGATGACAAAAAGCACCCAGGCCATGGCGGACGCATAGCCCATTTTCAGGTAGTCGTACGCGTTCTGATAAATGTGATAGACCACCACATCGGTTGCGCCGAGTGGTCCTCCTTCCGTCATGATGTAAACCAGCGTGAAGACCTGAAATGAACTGATGACGGATGTTACCAGAACAAAGAGGGTTGTGGGCCTCAGCAAAGGCAGTGTCACATGCCGGAACTGCTGCCAAGGACCGGCGCCGTCGACCGTAGCCGCCTGGTAAAACGTCGTCGGAATGCTTTTTAGACCGGCCAGGAAAATGACCATCTGAAAGCCCATGCTCAGCCAGACGTTGACAATCATTACGGAGATAAGGGCAGTGCTGGTGCTCGTAAGCCATGGCTGCGGCGAGAGTCCAAGTAGTCCAAGTGTGAAATTGGCGAGCCCAAACTCAGGATGATAAATCCATTGCCAGACCATCGCGATGGCGACGAGGGATGAAATGCTGGGAAGGAAGAAAAGCGCTCTCCAGAAAGCGACTCCCTTGATATTCTGTGTAAGCAGCATCGCAATTCCGAGAGAACAGGCCATTGAAACCGGGACGTGCAGCGTGTAAATCAGCGTATTGCCGAACGCTTTCCAGAAGTACTGATCTCCGAGCAGTTCTGAAAAATTGGACAGTCCGACGAAGGGCTTTGTCGAGGAGATGATGTTCCACTGGTGAATGCTCAGAAAGAGCGAAAACGCCAGTGGTACAAAAAGAAAAACGAGCAGCACGACGTAAGCCGGTGTTAGAAAGCCAAACCCGCTGAGCATCTCCGATCGACTCTTGCGTCCGACAAACGCGAGAGATACAAATATGAGGAGTACGGAAAGGAAGATGCTCCAGCGAAGGAAACCCATGATCTGGGGATCGCCCTTGAGCCGGGTTACGTCCTGAGAGAGAGCGGCTTCACGCGCAAGCATTCGGTCAACCTGGTCAGCCGCATCGGCCAGCGCCTCTTCCAGGTCGCGACCGCCGATCATGGACTCGTCAACCGCTCGTTCCACGATATCCTCGACACGGGAAAACGCGTCGATCCGCGTACCCCAGGACTGCCTGCCGAACGCCGCTTCGTCAACGAATTGCTGTTCGACGCCGAACGAATCAACCGCCACCTGGTACGCGGCCACCGACGGCATGGACGGAACACCGATGGGAGATCCGGCGCGAATACGTTGGGCTTCCTCGCTGCTGAGAAACGCGGCCAGTCGAATGGCCCAGTTCCGATGTTCACTGAATTCGGAGACACTCCATCCGGCTGCATAGATCACGGTTTGGTGCGTACCGCCGACAGGAGTCGGCAGGGGCGCTACGCCAACTTCGAGTTCTCCATCTCTCATATACGGCCGCATGCGAACCAGGGCCCATCGCCCGCTCGTCATCATGGCGAGTCGGCCGGCGTAAAACATGCCGATGGTTCCCTGAATGTTGCCACCGCTTTCTCCACCCACTCCCATGAGAGCGGGCGATACACCGTGCACATTACGCAGATCAATCAGGTACTGGAGCGCTTCTACGGTCTTCGGGGAATTGATTATGCCGGTAGCCGTGTGAGTCTCTTCGCTCAGAATGTCTCCTCCATTCATCCAGACCCACGGCTGCCACAGATAGAGCTTATTGTCGAAAGCGGTTCCAAATTGATCTGCCCTGCCGTCTCCATCCAGGTCGATGGTAAGCTTCATAGAGAGGTCGAGAAAATCGTCCCAGGTCCAGTTGGCAGCCGGATACGCGAGACCAGCCCGATCGAACAGACGCTTATTAAAGTAAATAACGAGGGGGGTGAAGTCCTTAGGGAATGCATACAGTGAGCTGTCCCTGGCAAAAACGGCCCTTACGGATGGATAGAAAGCATCGGCTGCAACCCCCAGCGAGTCCTCATAGGGGGCGAGATCCACGAGCAAATTCCTGTTAAGCAGCGCAGGGATAATCGGACTGTCCAGCAGCAAGACATCAGGCACGGTTCCAGCCGCGTAGGATGCCAGAATCTTATCCCGATATCCGGACGGGATGGTTTCGTGCTCAACACGGACGTGCGGGTATAATTCCATGAACCGGTCGGCCATGACGGCTTCGAGGGCGAACTCTTCCGAAGTGGCCCATGTCGCAACCCGCAGCGTTAAACGATCCTGGGCAACCGATTTCGGTGCAGCCAGCGTTGCCAGCATCAACACGGATATCGGAGAGAATACATATTTCATGGACCTTCGCCGCGCCTGCGCTCAATTCGGGCGCCGTCCGACCAGGTGATCTGCCGAACCTTGCAATCGGCATCGAATCGGGTGGCATATTCCTGCTCAATCATCAATGCTTCCGACTCCGGAAAAGACCTGGTCGTCCAGGCCATGGCAGCTCCGCCGAATCCGGCCCCGGTCAGTCGCGCGCCCAGAACTCCGTCTCTTGTTCTCAAGGCGTCTACCACGAAGTTCAGGGCCTCCGTACTGTTTTCGAAGTGAATACGTGAACTCGTATGGGAGTCGAACAGCAACTGGCCGATGCTTCGCACGTCTGTCAGCGAACATGCCTTGATTACGCGTGCCTGTTCACCAATGATGTGTACCGCCCGATGATAAAGCACTTCGGGTATCATATCCGCGTACGCTGAAAGGTCAGAGAGATGCAATTGGGTCAATCGGGACACTTTTGGAATGATGCTGCTGAGCAGGCGAAGGGCCTCTTCGCATTCGCTGCGGCGCATAGCGTAAGGCGACGCATCAAGCTGGTGAGACTGATGTGTTTGAAAGAGCCAGACGAGTGTATTGGAAGGGATCGGAAAAGTGCTGTGAGATTCGTCAGAGGCGTCAATCAGCACAAGCGCATTTTTCTTTGCGTGTGCGATAACGGTCTGGTCAAGTATGCCGCATGGCACTCCGACGTGTTCCGTTTCGGCTCGGTGCGCAATGACAATAAGCTCTTCCATGTTGAATGAGAGGTGCCAGAGTTCGTTCAGTGCGATGGCTGCGGCCATCTCGAGCGCCGCACTGCTGCTGAGTCCCGCGCCGACAGGGATATCCGAAGTGACGGCGAGATTGATGCCTGCGTCAAGTTCTACGTTCTGTCTGATCACCTCCAGCACTGCGAGCGGGTACCGTGTCCAGGATCGCCTGCCGTCAACCAGGACGGTTTCCGGCAGGATTCTAACAGGTTCGGGAGCATGATCCGACGTCAGGTGGATCTCGTGGTCCTGACGCTTCGAGACACCCACGTACAAGCGGCGGTCAATGGCACCCCCGATGACCAGTCCACCATTGTAGTCCGTGTGATTTCCAAGGAATTCAATGCGCCCGGGCGCCGATGCGATCACTTCAGGCGAATCGCCGAAATGTTCGATGAAATGTGTTTCGATGCGAAGGGGCATGGGCGGAAAATCGGACTTCTCTTCGAGAAACGCCACGTAACCGTAATAAGTGTTCGTCGTATCGTTTTACAAACCTTTGACCATGAAGTCGCAGTCAATCAAAAGACCCTTCAACAGTTCAGTTCTCGTGATGCAGACCGTCAAAGCGAAGCGACGCCGCATTCGCTGGAAGCGCTGGACGTTTGCGCTACCATTGGCATTGGCTCTACCGTTCCTGTTGCTGGTTCGTTTTTCTAACTGGCTTTACCTCGCCAGGGAGATCAACGGTTGGCCGGCGGTACTTCTTTCTTCAGTAGTCGCTGCCGTGATGCTGGCTGCCGTATTTGTGTTCATCGGGAGAAAGATCGGAATGCGTCCCGGACTGGAGACACTTCAAGCGTCGGTCATTATCCTGAGCATTTATTGCATATATCTGCTCGTCTACGTATCCGCCGTCAATATAAAATCTCCGGATTTGCGGGACACCTATCATCATTTGCATCCCGTTCTTCGTATTTCGCTCAGCACATTTATCGTTCTTGATCGTGAAGCCGTGATCACGGAAACGGAACGTTTGCCGGAAGATTATGCCTCGATGGGTCTGGAAACGATGAACGGATCGTTTCATTACGAGCAAAAAGACGGCTACGTTCACGCTGTAGACCTGCGAACGCGTGATCGATCAATCGGGCGCAATGTTCTCTCCGAGTGGTACTTTCGTCTGATGGGATTCTCAACCCTGAGACACACCGGCACGGCAGATCATCTGCACGTATCACTTCCGGTCCACTGACTACAACATCAACTCCATTCCCTCATACGCCGCTTCGCACGCACAGTCTGAACCCAGATTTCTCAGCCGTTCATTTGCAGCCCGGGCAAGGGCATCCAGTGCGTTGTCCGAGCGAGAAGGATCATGATGAAACAGAAGGAGCCGACGGGTGTCGGAATCAGCAGCGAGTTCGCACACTCTTTCAACCGTACTGTGACCCCAGCCGGCCTTCCGCGGTAAATCATCACTGGTGAACTGTGCGTCATGAATCAGAAAATCTGCCCCGGAACAGAATAAAGCCAACTCGTCAAAGGAGGTATTGAAATTGTCTGCGGCATCCATTTCATGATCCGTGACGTAGAGCAGCGATCGGCCTTCGGAAGAAATCCTGTATCCATAACACTCGCCTCGATGATTAAGACGGATCCAGGATACCTGTACGCCGAATGGTTGAAGAACCCCGTTAATGCTGCCGGTTTCGGAAGAGACATCTGCTCGAAGTTCGCTCAGTCCGATGGGGAAATGCACACCGTCGATCTGCGACAGGAAAGCATCGCTCCAGGCATGATTCATTTCGCACAGGATGCGAATCGAGACGTCGGGATCCATGTGCGGACGAAACATGGGCAGTCCCTGAACGTGATCCCAGTGAACGTGAGATAAAAGAATAAAGTAGGTGTGACGACCCGGCAAAGCCTGTTGCCCGAGCCGGTAAAGTCCTGTGCCCGCATCCAGAATCAGCGTATGTTCAGCATCAAGCTCAATCGACGTACACAGTGTGTTTCCACCATAACGGATCGTCTCCGGTCCCGGAGTTGGGATCGATCCTCGAACTCCCCAGAAGCGGACTGTTTTCAAATGGATTCGGTTGATATTTAGTGATTATTTTTCGGAATTCGGGATTGGAACTTGTATCCCGATCCGGAAAATCTACGAACTCGCGACTTTGGGTGCGGCAATTCGGGCTATGAGGTTCAACGATGAATATGCACGGGAGAGCACCAAACGGCGAAGTCGGGCACAACCGACCGGTTTATCCGGCGTATACTGCTGCCACCCGACGGGACACCCCGGAAACCAAACATGCTCAGTTTCAAAACATTCCGACATAGCGAGGCGGAAGAGTGGGTTGTTCTCGTGCATGGAGCCGGCGGAAGTTCGGCAATCTGGTTCAAGCAAATTCGCGCGTTTAGAGAAGCCCTCAACGTAATTCTCATCGACCTGAGAGGGCACGGTCGCTCCCGGGATTTCCACGGTGCGGACTGCACCTACTCGCTCTCGTCCATAAGTTCGGATATCGTCGACGTGCTCGATCATCTGGGAATCAAGTCAGCCCATTTTGTCGGTGTTTCGCTGGGCACCATCCTCATTCGTTGTCTCGCCGACATCGCCCCCGAGCGCGTCAGGAGCATGGTGATGGCGGGAGCGATAACCGGGATCAATGCCTGGGCACGATTTCTGATTTCGTTCGGTCATGCGCTTAAAACATTCATTCCTTTCAGAACGCTGTACCGACTGCTGGCATGGATCATCATGCCCGGTCCCAGGGCTGCCGAGGCACGGGAAGTGTTCCGAAGAGAGGCTCGAAAAGTCTCACCCCGGGAGTTCAAACGTTGGATGGGGCTTACAAACGAAGTGCTCGTCAGCGTAAAATCGTGGGCGAAATCCGCCTGTCCCTGCCCCGTTCTTTACGTCATGGGCGGACATGACTACATCTTTCTGGAGCACGCTCGAACCCTGGCAAAACGTTACTCCAGTGTCTGGTTGGAAGTAATTGAGGATGCCGGGCACGTCTGCAACGTAGAAAGACCGGAGGAATTCAACCGCGCGGCGCTGGCGTTCATAAAGGGCCCGGCCGGCTGGACATCGACTTGATACTGATTCAGGTTGTTGCGTTCGCATGCGGCAGAGGCCGCCGCATTCGTTTCACTCCTAATTGTCTAACGCGAATTTCCTAACGAGAACGCGATATGGTATAGGTGACGAGGCCATGCAGAGCATTCCGCGCGTCCGACGCCGGCAACCTGTTCAGGATCACGGCCGCTTCGTGTGAAAAAGTCTCCATCTTCTCACGGGCATACCGGATTCCACCACGCGATTCGACAAAAGATGAAACCCGTTTGATTTCAGATGACGTTTTCCGGTTTTTCCGAACGATGCGCATAATCTCCCTCCGCTCACTATTCTCAGCCGACTGCAGGGCGTGAATCAACGGAAGTGTCATTTTCTTGTCTTCCAGATCCAGTCCGATCGGCTTGCCTACGTCATCGCCGCCGTAGTCGAACAGGTCATCCCGAATTTGAAATGCCAATCCCAGTTTTTCTCCGAACTGTTTCATCTGATCGATGAGGGCTTCGTCATCGGTTGCACTGATGGCTCCACAGCCCGTGCAGGAGGAGATAAGCGACGCCGTTTTGTCTGAAATTATGCGAAAGTAGGTATCCTCGTCGATATCGAGTTTTCTGGCCTTTTCAATCTGTAGGAGTTCGCCTTCGCTCATCCGCCGGACTGCATCGGAGACGACATGCAGAACGTCGTAATCCTTGTATTCCAACGCCAGCAAGAGGCCCCGGCTCAGAAGAAAATCACCGATTAGGACAGCCACCCTGTTTTTCCAGAGCGCCTTCACCGAGTAGAGGCCCCGCCTGCGATCGGCTTCGTCCACCACGTCGTCATGGACCAGCGTCGCGGTGTGCAGAAGCTCCACAAGTGCCGCAGCTCTATACGTT
>CAZGOS010000035.1:0-18958 GCA_964527795.1 uncultured Rhodothermales bacterium
GTATAACCATACGTGTCCGAGAAATAATCCGGCCGAAAATTAAAGGACAAACTCGGTCGAACGGTGTGCCGGATGGATTGGTACGGCCCGATCTTCACCGGGAACAATCCATAAAAAATAGTGGTGGCTGATATATTCATACTGAATTGCCGGAGCGCAAAAAATCCGGCTTCTGATCGTGTTTCGACCGATAAACTGTCGTCGCTCAGTCGGCGCCGGTCCGTACTCACGAACCAGTCTTCCGTATAGTTCAAAGATGGGGTAAAATTGACCCGGAAGTCGCCCAGAAGCGGAAGACGCTGAATCGAAAACGGCGCGGAGACCGGGATACGGTGGGAGGCCTTGAAATCGAATTGTTCGTCGAGTCCCGTGGCGCGACGGTAGTCGGTGCGCGAGATAAGGGCATCAAACCAGGAGATGTCTATAGCCGACGTGTCGCCCGCTGCGATCAATTCTTCTTTCGAACGCGGTCGGAACGAGAATCGATTGTTCATCGACATGTTATAACTGACAGTCAGTACCTCATAGAATTGCTCCGATGCTCCCGGAGCGCGGGTGGAACGTTTAAAAGGTTTGAAGGAATTCTGTGAAAACGTAAGACTCGGCAGGGTGAGCGAGACTTCGCCGGTCGCGAGAACCTGGGTATGGCTGGTCTGCAACGACAGGTTTCTGCTGCGCCAGCGTTTCAGGAATTTCAGCGTGGATTGAATCATTTGCCGTGTGCGGTCATCGTAGTTCTGCGATACGCCGCGCAAGTAGCTTGACGAGGTAAGATTCACATTGGCGTTGAAGCTGGTCTTAGGATCCAGCATCTGGTTGTGTGCCCACCTGAAAGACCCCGTATTACGAATGGAAAAGTCGGGATCACCTCGCTCTCCATTCCTGAAACGTGCGATGCTTAATTGAAGCTGCCCATCGAATCCGTAACGTCTTCGATAGCGAAACAGGGACCGCGTGTCCCAGCTTCCTCTGGTCCAGAGGCCGGCCTGGAGTTGGAGATCCATGTAATCGTTCAGCGCGAAGTACCACCCCCAATCACGTAGATAAAACCCGAATTCGTCTTCACCGTAGGTCGGGGGCAGCGGACCGCTCCGGCGCCTGTCCTGAGCCGGGAGGAATCCGAACGGGAGCCACAGGGGCGTCGGAATATTGAAAAGATACAGTTGTAGAGGGCCCGTGTAGATCCATTTCTTGTCTACGAGCTTCATTTTACCGGAACGCAGAGAGTAGGAAGGATCCTCCGTACACTCACAGGTGGTATAAATACCGTCTTTGATAAAAATGATATCGTCTTCTCGTGCCTTGACAACGCCTCCTCGTATGGTTCCCTCTTCGTAGCGGGTTTCGGCCCCTACAACACGTCCTCGTTCGGTGCGAAGATTATATGCCAGAGTTTCACCCTCGAAAACATCGCTGCCCCGAGTAAAAGTCGGTTTTCCAACCCAACCTGTGTCGGAACGCAGACCCTTTGCATGTAGCTCGTCTTCACCAAAAAGGATATCGATCCTGAATGCGTTCAGCTGAGCGCCCGTCGTGCGTACGCTTGCATTTCCATAAAGTACACCCGTTTTGTCATCACCTCTGATAAAGAGAACGAGAGAATCTCCGGCGGCGAACTGCACGGGTTCTTCGACTTCCGCCCGGCCCGTCATTTCTTCGTTTTGAGCTGAAACACGTCGAGGGTGGAGCGATATCGTCAGACCCAGCAGAGCAATGCTCAGCCAGAAAAAGCTCTGCCGGGTAGATATGCAAAGCAGGACAGTCTGCCCGACGCGTGCCCGCGGAATTCCGAAAGGAATTCCAGGAATTCGGCTATGAGCTCCCTGGCATCCGGTCGCTGATTCAGGATGCATGTTCTGCCGCAGAGTCGCGGGTGTGGTTGAGATGTTGAAAAACCAGGTGAGCGGCACCGAGCATGCCCATCTCGTTACCGCGCGTTTCCTGGACAATTTCCACGTCGTCTAGGAATGCAGGAATGACGTAGTGAACAATTGATTTTCGAGCAGCCTCGAGGATGTAATTCCCGGCCGCTGAAATACCGCCACCTACTACAATCTTTCGAATATCCAGGAGATTAACGGCCGAACCAAGAACACACCCCAGCTTGTGTCCGGCCCATGCGAGTACTTCGCATGCCTCTTCGTCTCCGTTTACTGCTGCCTCGTACAGCATGCGCGGTGTGATGTCCTTAAGATCGTTTGAAGCCAGTTCATGGATCAAACTGTCCCTGCGGTTCATGAGTCTATACCGGGCATGATGCGAGAGAAAATGCTGCCCCAGGTAAGCTTCGATTGCGCCGGCGATACCGGAGCGGGCAAACGGTCCTTCATAGTCGATCGTCATATGCCCGATTTCACCCGCACCTCCACTTGAGCCTCTGAAAATGGCATTATTGTAGATGATCGCGCCGCCTACGCCGGTTCCAAGTGTTACCATGATAAACGAATCGAAAGCCAGACCTGCGCCGTAGTGAGCGGAACCCAATCCTGCGACATTCGCATCGTTCTCAACGAAGGTGGGGTAGCTGCGACCCAGCCGCTCGGCGATCGAATCGCCCATATGAACAACTTCCCAACCCGGAAAATTCGGAGGCAAGCTGACGGTGGTTCGTTCCCAGTTGATGACGCCGGGTGACCCAATCCCGATTCCCGCGATATCAGCATCACCGCCGTCTTCGATAAGATCCGAGACGAGTGCCGAGATCCGATCCAGTACGATCGACGGACCCAGATCAGCCTGCGTCCCTGACGTAACCTGCTTCAGGATCCCTGATTCCGCTGATACGAGAGCTGCCTTTATGGAAGTTCCACCCAGGTCAACTCCAACGGCGATTTCCCTCATACGTAACGATTGGCTGTCGATTCTGAATGCGTTCGGATTGAAGTCATTTCTCAATTTCGACCGGATAGACCACTTCTCCTGGACGCGTCATTCCATATTGCTCTCGAGCAATTCTCTCAATTTCCAGATCGGTGAGTGGGCGCGACAAACGCGCTTCCAGGTCCCCAATCTGTGTTCGTAACTGCTCGTTTTCCTTTTCGAGTTGTACATACTCCCGGTGAAAATGTATGCGGGACAACAGGCTATGACTGTCCAGAAACAGGAACCAGAACAGCGCAAAACCAGCTGCAGCGATAAAGATCCATCTCTTTACCCGACCGGGCGTATTCTGAATGATCGCTCGCCAGTGCATAGACCGAAGATGTGCTTTCTTGAGCGGACGGTCCAGGTGCTCAGCACCTTCGAAAACAGAATTTACGAAAAGTGGAAGGCTTGAATACCAGGAAACCGTGCCGAAGCACCAAGAATTTCTTCAATACGCAGGAGCTGATTGTATTTGGCGATCCTATCACTCCGACAGCCGGAACCGGTTTTTATTTGTCCGGCATTCACTGCTACGGCGAGATCGGAGATCGTCGTATCCTCGGTTTCACCGGATCGATGCGAAATCACCGTCGTAAAATTGTACTCATGCGCCACTCTGATGGCTTCGAGAGTCTCCGTCAACGTGCCGATTTGATTCAGCTTAATGAGAATGGAGTTGGCGCAGCCCTCCTCAATTCCTCGACGAAGAAACGTGGTATTCGTAACGAATAGATCGTCTCCCACAACCTGGATCCTGTTTCCCAGCGAATCGGTTAGTTTCTTCCATCCATCCCAGTCGTCTTCCGCCATGCCGTCCTCAAGTGAAATGATCGGATAGCGGTTTACCCAATCCGTCCAGAATGACACCATGTCGTCCGCACTTCGGGGCGTGTTCGGATCGCTTTTCCAAAAGTAATAGGCGCCGTCCGTAAACATCTCCGTTGTCGCCGGATCCAGAGCAATGAAGATGTCCTCTCCGCTACGGTATCCTGATCGATCAATCGCTTGAAGGATAACCTCAACCGCGTCTTCATTCGACGATAGATTGGGTGCGAATCCACCTTCATCTCCCACGGCCGTATCGTACCCGCTCTCCTGAAGGACCTTTTTCAGATGGTGAAATACTTCAATACCCATGCGAAGACCTTCGGAAAAGGATTCCGCGCCGGCAGGTACGATCATGAATTCCTGCATGTCGACGTTATTGTCAGCATGGCGTCCGCCGTTGATGATGTTCATCATCGGAAGGGGCAGATCCAGCGCTTCCGGTCCGCCGATGTGTTGGAAAAGCGGAATACGATCGGCATTGGCGGCTGCATAGGCAACGCCGAGGGATACACCAAGCAGCGCGTTGGCGCCGAGACGGCCCTTATTCGGTGTGCCGTCGATTTCAATCAGCAGTCGATCGACCTCTTCCTGGGCATGTATGTCTTTTCCGATCAATTCCGGAGCAATTATTTCGTTCACATTATGCACGGCCTGATCAACACCCTTACCCTGGAACCGGCTTTTGTCTCCGTCACGAAGCTCGACCGCCTCGTTCTCTCCGGTCGATGCACCGCTTGGCACGGCGGCTCTTCCGAGCACACCACCGTCGGTGATTACGTCAACTTCTACGGTTGGATTACCACGGCTGTCGTAAATCTGGCGGCCCTGGATGCGAGCTATCTGAGGCATGATGTTTTCGGATGAGTTTGGAATGCCGGGGCGTTTAGGGTGTGGAAAATCGACACCTGTGGCCTGAAAAACAACGGTTTTTCCCGCAAAGCAGAAACTGACCCTCGCTTCCGGCCTTCGCATATCGTGCCTTCGCATCGAAGACGAGCACACGAAGGGATGTGGTCCACATCCCTGTGCTGACTACCTGACCTTCGTCGTCTCACCGATCCAGGTGTAACAGCCGTAGTCGACGCGGTAATCGTCGCCGGTATTCCACTTCTTAAAGAACTTGTCTTCCGCGTTGGGGAAAAGTCGGCGAATCGTTGAAAGTCTGGAGCGGGCCTGTGCCGCGCTTCTCTCGTCTCTGGCGGCGGCGCGTTCAAAGTAGTCTGCGGCCAACCAGTAGACGGCACGGTCTTCTCTCTCGAACGAACCACACGCCTGAACGGCAACCACATAAAGATCGCCGATTGCCATGATCGCGTCGCCAAAGGTCCGGTCCGCGCGCAACGCGGCTCTGAACGAAGTGCGCGCTCTGGACAGGCGACCTTCCTGTTGATGTGCAATACCAATATTGTAATAGACCTCCCTGGCCGCATCCTGACCACCCTCCATTTGCAGTGACTCATTATACAGATCAATTGCAGCGTCTGTATCTCCATCATCGAGGCGCATCTTGGCTACCTGTCGGAACGTTCGTGCAGAAGGATCAAGCTGCATGAGTCGCGGAGCAAGTTCGTATACCTTGTTCCTCATCTGTTCTTCCAGAAACAGGTCAAAAAGGTCGGATACCAGTTCAACGTTGTCCGGATCATCTTCAAGTTGACCTTCCAGGAAATCGATGCGTTCTTCCGGAGACGTAAACAACCGACCACGCCACTGTGTGATCATGTCGAGCATTTCCTGATTCTCCGGGTACGCCTCTTCGACCAGTTCCATAAAGCTAATCGCGTTCGTCTTCTGGTCTTTCTGGATGTAATCACTGATAATGAAGTTGATGTAGTACGATTCCAGTTGCGTCGCATCCAGGTCAAAAGCCTGCCGGTAGATTACACCCACTTCGTACTGGATATCCTCGAGATCTTCCGCGTGGTTCTGAATGAAACGGCCCTTGTTGAACAACCACGTGAACGGATTCGCCTCTATACCGGCGTCCTGTAAATTGGTCACAGCGACGTCGTGAATGTAGAGTGCACTGTCCAGATACGTGCGCCGAACATCCGGATCGTCGGCTGCCATGCCGATCCCTTCATATACGTCAACGGCTCGCAGGTAATTGCGGTCCGAATTGTTGGGAAACCCGGGAGCGCACTTTAAAATCCAGCGCAGGTAGGGTAGGGCCGTGTCAAAACTGGAATTGCGCCAGTACTCAGCGTACAGGCTGTAATTCATGCGAATGGTATTCTCATCGGCGGAACACGTGTCATGATCCTGCGCCATTACAGGACGAGGGGCAATGAGTGAGGCTAAAAAGGCGCCCAAAACAAGCAAAAACACACTCTTTTTACCCGGTTTTCCCGTTCTGTAATTCATTGTTCATGACCTCTGTTAAGTACCGCGGAGGGCCATAATAAGACCCACAGACTTTAACGTAGTTTCGCTCTGTCAAACCAGCGTTCCCCGAAGTTAAAACTAATACCCAATCGTACAAATTTATCGCGTATCAGGCCGAAGTCGGTTGTGCCACGACGGCCAACATCTACATTGATATCAAGGCTCGTGCCACCTATGAGACTTGGCAGGCTTAATCCGCCGGTAATGCCAAATGATTTTATCTCGCGGTCGGCGTCGGGGGACACATAGGATTTGTCTGAATACGCTCCCATGCGTAGCGCCAAGCGTTGAAAAAACGTGGAAAACGAGCTTCTGGCGCCAGGATAGAATTCAACGCCTGCCGACAGGCGCACACGATCGGAGAAACCTGCCGAACTGCCGACGCTGTAACCCGGGAAATCGAGTTCACTTTTAAAAGCGCTCCACTCTTCATACAGCACATCGGCGATCAACGTCCACCTGGAATTGGGCTGGTAAGCCACTCCAAATCCGAAGGCCATCGGCAGATCAACCGATCCTTTTACAGGCGTACCCAATGTATCTGTGGTTTCTCCTTCTCCCATGGTATGAATCCGTTTCCCGGAGAGGGCGACAGGTAACGTGTAGACGGCGCCAATGGATAGAGCGTCCTGATTTCCCGTAACGTTTCGAATGACGTAACGCAGGCCAAGCGTCCCCGTTGTGCCACGCAATCTGGTTGACGAAGTGACATTTCCATCACGCAACTGGATGTTCTGGAAATCGGTCTGTTGGGTTTCTTCAACGTGGCCGAAAAGAAAATCGGTTCGAATCCCTACGTGAAGGCGTGAACCTACCGCGAGCCCCAGACCGCCCGATATACGTTGAATGCCACCGTTGCCACGAAAGCTCGTAAGATATGATTCAGACGTGCCCTCATCGGGATCCACAACGAGTGATCCCGCCGTGTCGACACGGTAATTCACACGTGTGTAGGGTTCAAAAGAGAAGCCGAACCCGAGCCGGTTCGTAATTAGAGGAAATGAAATCTGTAATGCATTGAGATAGCCGGACCTAAGACGGCTGACATCCGCATTCTCGGCAGTCTCCGTCAATCCCTGAAGCGTAAATCCACCCGCAAATCGCGCGAATATCTGATCACTGAGTGATGCCGGATTGGCATGGTTGGAAAAGTCGATTGAGCGCAGTGCAAATCCGCCTCCACCCATAGCCTGACTCTTCGGCGAGTTATACGCCTCTCGCTGACCTAATCCAAACCGTGAATAGATAGAGCCATCTGTCTGGCTTTGAGCCTGCGTCGCCGGCACGGACACAAGGAGTGATATCAGGGACAGCGAAAGAAGCGCAATTCGGCGGCACGAACCAGCACGCGACAAGGGGCAGAATAAAACGTTGTTGAGAGAAGCCGGGAGCTGAATCCGTCTCATCAATTCACCTCCGTAACGGTAAAGATCAGGCGGGGACCATCCACTCCGGGTTCTTTGCCGAAAAAGGCGATATCGAGGGATGCGTCCTTGACGGGAACTTCGAATTCAAACCGAATCAGGTCGCCGATGCCTCGGACCGCATTCTGCATCGCGATATTGATTTCGTCACTTTGAAACGAGAAAGAACCGCTCTCATCTATCACTCCTGTGGCTAACAATGTTCGCCGTTCTTCCTGCCCGGTAATCGCGAAGAGGTAGACATCCGAAATCCTGGGTCGAACGAAGCCCGTAGGTGTTGCCAAAGACGGTGAGGGTGTGCGCAGGCGAAAAATTGCCTGGTGAATCGAGTTATCCACCAGTTCCTCGCGCGCAAGATCAACCACAAGCTCAATGGGTCCGAAACCGTCCTGAAGCAGGATGTGATCCGTTGTCACATCAATCGGAGTTCTCGAAATGGTGCTAATTAAACGATCCATCGTCAGCGTCAAGGTGTCTCCCGGTACGGCGATTCTTAAAGCACTGCTTCTTGCAGAAAATCCCAGTACGGCATTTCCTGCTATATGCGAGAGCCGGAATCCGTGAAAATCGTCTGCGAGAGTTTCGCTCCGAAGCATGGCCTCGTTTGTTTGAATCCATGACGTCGGAAGCTCCACGGTCGCAAGGTTGTCCTGGGGGTTAACCGTAAATCGTGTGATCTCAGCTCCCACGGCCAGTGTCGTGTCGGCGCGTCTGTTTATGGCGGGCCAATCTTCCTGGATCTCCGACAGTTGAAGCACAACGGGTGAGAGCGTATCACCGTATATATAGTTGATGTCCAGAATGAGCGAGACGCTTGATACGGAGCCGTTCCTGAAGTCATCGCCGGCTACCTCGAATGCAGTAAAGTCTGCATAACCTTTTACGTCGATTGTTCCCAACTCGGGGTCGTCGGCCAGACCCGACAATACGCGCGTAGCTCCGATTCTCAGGGTGTCGCGTCTGGCGTCGAAGCCTATGAAACCACCCGTGATGTCGGCTTCATTCCTGGCTTCAAACTTCTCGGCATTCACGGTAAGGACAAAAGGTTCGCCGGCCTGCGCATCAATGAGGCCGAGGCCCACACCGGATGGGTCGTCAGCGCAGCCGGATGACAGTGTGACTAAGATTAGAAGCAGCCCGTAAGATCGGGTACGAAGCGTTGCCATTGCATGTTGAGCGATAGAAGAGATGGTAGAGACGGCTGCAACGAACGTCGTGGCAGATTTCGTGCCTTGTATCACGCTCTTTGATGCAAAAGTCTGAAACGAAAACCCCACGGACTCACGGTTCATGGGGTGTTCAAAGAGCGTCGCTTGAATGCGTCGGGCGATGAGTATGTTTCGTCCGACGGGAGCAATATCCGATGCGTTAATTGTTAAGCGGGTACGCTGTTAAGGAGCTCGTCGTACACGGCTACAGCCTGCGCCATTTGCTCTTCCTGCTCTTCAGGAAATGTCGCATAATTCGAGTCGGATACTGCCGACGGGGGCAGTATTACGGCATCGGCGAACAGGTTACCGATTTCAGTAGGGTCTTTTCCTACCAGGTCACCATTATCGACCAGGCTGAGCGACGCAAACTGATCCTTCGCCAGGCGCGCATCGAATTCAACCTGTTCAGGCGTATAAATGATTTTGCTGTCATCAAAAAGTGGATCCGTTCCAAACTCCGTGCGAAGTACATACGGGACGAATCCGCTGATCCAGCCGAATGCGTGAACAAGATCTGGTTTCCAGCCCAGATTGTGGATGGTGTGGATTACGCTTTTGGCGTAGAAAACCGCTCGATCGAGGTTATCGGGAAATAGCACTCCCTGGCGGTCGGCATAGATTCCCTTGCGTTTGAAGTAATAGCTGTTGTCCATGAAATACACCTGGAGGCGTATTCCGGGTATAGATGCAACTTTTACTTTCAATATCTCTCTGGTTTCCCCGATCGCAATCTCGTTACCCGAGAGTCGAATCACTTCGTGCAACCGGTTGCGTCGCTCACTGACGGTACCGTAGCGAGGCATCATGATGCGCGTTTCATATTCACCCGTCTCATGAACCGCTTCCGGTAGTGTCCGGACAAGCATTGCGATATCATTGGAATGCGAAAACGGGGCAACTTCCCCAGAGATAAACAGAATCCTCATCAAAGTAGCCGATCTGTTGTAGGTGAAACGGGCGAGGTGAATGTTATGTTGTCATCCATCAACCAGAGACGCCGCCATGCATCACATGCGGCCCGAGGACATCGCTGGTTCCCGGACGAGTGACCTCGTTACGTCGCACAAAAGAGAAGATCCAAGCCGCTTCCATGTGTCTGATTGTGCGACACGACGAACTATATAATTTACTAATATGTGACTGTTTTTACAAGAGGATGCGCATAATAGATCGCTCCAAAATCACTGTCCCACGGGTTTTGACACCCATTGTTGATGCGTAACCTGTTATTTGATCCAAACGGAGATCGAAGCTATTTCCAGGTGAATGCGTATAACATAAAACACATGAAACAAGGCAGCTCGTGAGGGAAAAAGCCACCATATTATTCGACGGTGTTTGCAACCTCTGCAACGCAAGCGTCAATTTCGTCATCGACCGTGATGAAGAAGCCTATTTCCGTTTTGGCGCCCTGCAATCGCATGAAGGCCGCCGGCTCCTCGATGTGCATGCTTATCCGGAAGATTACATCGATTCGATTCTGTTGATCGAAAACGGGGTCGTTTTTCGGGAGTCGGACGCGGCTTTGCTCATTCTTCGTCGACTGACCGGGGCGTGGCCGCTTCTGTATCATTTACGCCGGCTTCCTCGGGTAGTACGCGACGGTGTTTATCGATGGATTGCGCGGAACAGGTACAGTTGGTTTGGTCGTCGAGATGAATGCCGGATTCCAACGCCGGAACTTCGTGCACGCTTCCTCTAATCGCCGGTGCCGCGGAGCGATTCCGACGATCGTTCTATTGCCTTTCCTTCTCGTTGACTTGTTGCTGCAGTAGCTCGAAATACCTGCGTATCAGTTGCTCAAAGTCCGGGGCGTACCCACTTTCGAGAGCTTTAAAAAGTTCTCTTCGCAGTTCTTCGACCTGTTCGCCCGGCGTTAATTCAGCGGGGCTTGCTCTCTCCAGGTCGGTTCCGGTCCTGCTCACCCTTTTTCGTTTTTTACCGCGCTCCTGCAATGACTTGCCGGCTTCCAGAAGGCGTGTCAGGATCTGGCGCTGTCTCTGCATCAGCTGCCTGTTCGCTCTTCCCTGCAAGAGATCCTGAACGGACTCCTGCATCTGATCCGCCAGCCGATTTAGATCTCCGAGCAGCTTATTTCGAGCCGCTCTGTCACGATTCATTTTTTTGAGGTCACGCCGGATCTGATCCTGCCGGCTTCCCAGTTGGCGCATGCGTTTGATCATGTCGGACGTCAACCGGTTGCCCTGTAAGTCGTTGAGCAGTTGCTGGATCTGCTGATTTAACATTTCCTGCTGCTCTCCCATGTTCTGCAACTGCTCCATGAGTTGCTGCATGCTCATGCCGCTTCCTGATGAAGCCTGTCCGCTCATCATCCTATTCAGCAGCTCAGACAAAATGAGGGCCAGTTCATTCAGATGCGTCATGGCCGCCTTTTGACTCCCGGTGGCTCGCCGTGCTGATCGCTCGGTCAGAGATCCGACGGCCGTGCTCATTTCACGGAGCGCTTCACCGGACTGCTGCTGCACATCCCGACTCATCTGAGGAATTTTTCGAGCCAGGCGTTGCAGTGAATCTGCGACAACGGTCAGGCCTTCCGACAACTCGACCTGTTCCTGAGCCGCAGCTCTCAAACGCGGGCTCTCCGATCGCATCGACAGGACATCCAGCCGGAGTGCTTCCTGACGCAGAGAGAGCGTCAGAATGTCTTCGAGCGAGGCGCGAAGACCCGCCATGTTCAGCTGAAGCTGCAGGCCCTGCATATTCTGTTGCATCTGACCGAGCCGAGTCTGTAGCTGATTTAGCTCTTCCGCCATCTGCTGCTGGCTTTTTTGAGCCTTCTGGAATTCCTTCTGACGAAGTTCTTCCGCATTCTCCATCATCTGTTGCGGCAACTGGAGATCGCGGGTATCCTCTTCCAGGTCCTGCATCTTCTCAGTGGGAGCAGAGCGGAGCTCCTCCATGCGCTTGCGAATTTCCTCCAGTTTGTTCTCAAGAGACTGCATATCTCGGGCAGCCTGTTCCTGTTCTGCCGCCAGACGCTCAGTATCCTGGACTTGCGGCTGCTCGTCCTTTACAGGGCGCTCTGCGTTGTCTACATCACTCGCCTGCTGAAGTCGTTCTTCTTCCGCTTTCTCACGCTCGTTCTCGAGTGTTGCCGTTTTCTCCCGTATCCGGTCCTCGAGCTCCGCAAGATCTTTGGTCCGGCGTTCGGCTTCTTCAAGATCCTGTTGCAGGCGTAAGTTTTTGAACAGTTCCAACGCCCGATTCAGACGCTCCCTGTATGTCTGTTCATTGAACTCGAAATTCTCGAGATTCCGCTGCATCTGGCTCAGGTCCATGCGTTCGAAAGACTTCTGGAGGTTTTCAAGAGCCTCCATGAGGTCGGGCGAATTGATTTCGTCCACCACTTCCCGAAGTTCTTCAAAGAGCTCAATGGTTTCTTCTGAAACCAGGTCGTTTTCACTCATTTCATCGGTGATCTCCTGGATGCTTTCGGAGATGTCTTCGACGGAGGATTCGAGCTCTTTCTGCCGCTGTTTCAGCTGTTCGAGACGTCGTTCGTCCTGCCAATCAGATTCCGGCTTCTGCCGCAGGTCTTTCTTCAGTGTCTCAAACTGTTCTCTGATGGCCCGCGCTTCATCGAGAAGATCTTCCAGAGCGTTTTCCGCCTCGTCCTCGGCCTCGTCCAATTGTTCGTACTGTTCAGCCAGAGATGGAACACGGAGCGTCTGCGATGGGGTAGAGGATGGCTTGAATCCGTGAACCGTGTCGTTGTCCCAGACAGTGACGTAATACTCAATAACGTCTCCAGGAACGGGATCGAGTACAGTGTCGGACTTGAGGTTCCACTCGTAATCGAGAACCTGGTCGAGTATATAGGGTTGGTCCAGGGGCAAGCGAATGGAAGTAAATTCTTCGCTGGGAGAGCCAAAACGTGACTGCGAAAGCCGGTAAAACAGTTTTACGGATGAAAATCCAAAGTCATCCGTGAAGCGGACCGCCAGGGATACGAGTGCCTCTTCCGATAGCTCGGTGAAAGGCTCCGGAGCCATGATTGAAACGGAGGGAACGGCGTCTTCTACGACTTTGATTTCGTACGCAATCGGATCCTGGTTCGAAACATCCTCCCGACTGAGCAGCCCGATCTGATAGTGTGTATTGTGAGCGATCACGATCGACGCACCGGCACGGTCGCCATCCACCGAAAGTACCCGGCGGGCACCGTCGGAAAAAATCAGATATCCCGAGGCTGCAGCCGCGCCCCCTAGAGCCATGCGCAGGGATGCACGCGTTCCGGCGAGAGCGGCAATGTCGCCCACGTTCGTTTCAAGCTCATCGGATGGCAGTCGTGTATATGCCGGGTAGTCGAGTCTAACGTCGAGTCGCTGCACAATGGGTCGTTCTACGACGCCGACCGTGAACCATTCGGTTTCGACCGGGGACGCCAGTATTCTGTATGTCAAGGCCTGTCGAAGACCTTCAATCACAGTTCGAAACGCCCCTGAAGAATCAACGGTCAATGTCTGGTTGCGCGATCGCACCTCGCCATCATAGACGTAGCCCAGAATGACATCCGGATAATCGTCCGTACCGATTATTCTGGCTTCGATGGGGACCGATTCGCCTTTGATGATTTCGACGTTTCCCGGCACAACCGTAATCGTAAATGGAGCGGGCCTGGAGTAAGAAGTTGCAGGAGAGAGAAGCCGCCCCGAGGCGTCCAGAAATGTATGCGGGCTCGCACCGGCAAACATTCCTATCGCGGCCAACGGGATCAGTATGAATTTTGCGATTCGTTTTGTCCTGGCCGTCGACGCAAATCCTTCAAACGGGATGGGTTGGATTTCTTCTCCCAGCTCACGTACGGCTCGATCCAAAAGTGCGTTGTGCGCGTTGCTGTGAGTTCCCTCGGTAAGCTGAAGAAGATTAATAAACCGATCACTGATGCCGGGATACGTTCTGCCCACCAAACGAGCGACCGACTGTTCTGTGAACCCTCCCAGGATTCCGAAAAACCTGGCTATCGGATGGAAAACGAAAAAGACGAGAAGCACGATCACCGCGATGATGCCCGCAGCAAGCAGCGATACTCTCGCCGAGGATGGCAGCCAGAGCCCCGCTTCCACAAGCACGAAAATCAACCAGAGTGTAGAGATGGATCCAACGGTCAACAGCAATCCCGAAACGGAATCGAGAACCGTAATCCGGCGGCGTACGGCCTCCAGTCTTTCTTTAAGGGTGGCAACCAGCTTCCGGGTTTGATCACTCATGCCGGCAAAACATATAGCGGAAAATCCGATGTACAGGTTCAGCCCGGCTCGGGTTTCGAAGAGGCACCTGCAATGACCCATTATAACAGGGTCTAGATGGTTCTCGAACATGCGCGGGAAGACATCGCGAAAGGTTTACGGAATGGTTCAAGGGCCAGGTCTTATTTTCGAATCAGGTTAATCCCTCACGACATCAGATCGAGGACAGGAGAGATGATCGCAATTATTCTGGGCGGCGGAGCGGGCACACGGTTGTTTCCTCTCACACAGCGACGCGCAAAACCGGCCGTTCCCGTAGCCGGCAAATACCGTCTGATTGATATTCCTTTGTCAAACTGCATCAATTCCGGAATTAATACGGTCTTTGTCTTGACGCAATACAATTCGGCGAGTCTGAATCGACACGTCGCGCAGACATACCGGTTTGATCGGTTTCGCCAGGGATTTGTAAACATTCTTGCCGCAGAACAAACGCCGTTTTCAAAAGACTGGTTTCAAGGCACGGCGGATGCCGTGCGGCAAAGCATGCAGCACGTGGTGACGTACAGAAAAGCACAGGTTCTGGTGCTGTCGGGGGATCAACTGTACACGATGGATTACAGGGATATGCTCGCTCACCATCTGGAGCGGGAAGCGGACGTCACCATAGCGACTATTCCGGTTCGAGCCGATGAAGCACCGGATTTTGGAATCCTGAAAACGTCGACCGATGACCGGATCACGGAGTTCTATGAGAAACCGGCACGTGAAAATGTTTCCGGTCTGGAGAGCCCGGTGAGTGAATCCATGCGCGAGGCAGGTAGAGAGTATCTCGCTTCGATGGGTATATACATTTTTTCCAAAGGCGTACTTCTTGAGCTTCTTAACGACAACCGGGAGTCTCATGATTTCGGCAAGCAAATTATTCCTGGATCCATTGATACACATAAGGTATTTAGCTATCCATTCGAGGGTTACTGGAGCGATATAGGAACCATACGCTCGTTTTATGAAGCTAATCTCATGCTGGCCGGGAAGCGGCCGCCCTTCGATATTTACGATCCGAAAATGCCGCTCTATACCAATCCTCGCATGCTGCCTCCCGCTAAAATTGTTGAATCATCCGTCTCGGAGTCGCTTCTGGCGGAGGCTTCAGTTGTTGTGAAGAGCGAAATCTCGCACTCCGTGATCGGAGTGCGCTCATTCATCGGATCCGGCTGTTCGATCAAAGACTCCATCATCATGGGCTCGGACTATTTTCGGTGGCACGATCCAAAGTTCCGGCCTACCGTTGAAGGTCCTCAGCGGCCGGGAATCGACAACGATACGCACATCGAAGGGGCGATCATCGACAGAAACGTGAGTATTGGAAAACGGTGTGTTATCCGAAATTCCAACGATGTTACAGAATTCGATGGTGACAACCATTATGTCCGGGATGGCATCATCATCATTCCCAAGAACGCCGAAATACCGGACGATACGATTATATAGGTTTATTGGTATGCAATGTTATATGCGATTCTGAGATGATGATACGAGGGAGTGGCCGCTTTTTTCCGGTTCTGATGGTAACCGCGATGGGTGCAAGTCATGTATGCGCTCAATCCGGAACGAAGGAAGCAGACTCGCTCCGCACGTATCGACTCTCCGAAATTGTCGTCGGTGGTGAAGTATCCAGCGTTCGGTCGATGGAGACGGTCCGGCGTATCTCCATTGCTTCCATCGTGAAAGAGGATGCGTCGTCGGCTGCGGAGTTGGTTCGCCTGATCCCATCCGCCCATTTACAGACCAATTCTCGTGGAGAGTCGCTTATCTATATCAGAAGTGCCGGGGAACGCCAGGTAGCCGTCTTTTTTGACGGTGCGTTGCTGAATATCCCATGGGATTATCGAGTAGACATGAGCCTGATCCCGGTTGGCATGCTGGGAGGCATGGCCGTTTCCAGAGGAGTGCCGTCCGTCATCTATGGCACGAATGTGATCGGGGGTGCCGTCAATTTACAGTCACGCTCGTTGGAACGAACCGGATCCCTTACGGAATTCACGGCTCAGATGGGTACGCAATCGTCATCTCTTCTCCGCGGCACCTATTTACGCCGCGTCGGCGGATGGCGGATGGTGGCCAACGGCAGTTTTTTTTCTACCGACGGAATTGCGTTGCCCCGGAAGCCGGGTCTTGCCTACAATCAAACGGGAAACTCGGTTCGCACGAATACCGATCGAAGGATCGGCAGTCTTTTCTTACGACTGGGTCGGAAATTGGACGACGGCAGTGAGTACGGGCTGTCGCTCATGCATATTGATGCTGAAAAAGGCGTGGCTCCCGAAGGTCATATCGATCCGTTGCTTGACCGGGTTCGGTTCTGGAGGTACTCCGGATGGCGAAATACGATGATCATTGCAAATGCCGGTACATTTCTGCCGGTCCTGGGCGATGTACGAGGCACGGTGTGGCTTGGCCGCTTCTCGCAACGCATCGATCGCTATGACGATGCATCTTACGACCACGTTACGGATTTGCAGCAGGACTGGGATAATACGTCCGGGCTCAGATTTACCGCTCAACCCAAGTTGGGCAGTGGTCTGCTTCATCTGGCCGTTAACCTACTCAGCTCGACGCATACACAGACGGATCAAGAGTTTACGCCGGAGGGAAACGATGCCCGTTCATTCAAGCAGCGGTTCAGGCAGCATGTATTTTCAATGGGCGCCGAATACGAGTCGGCAGTAAGCGCCCGGACGGCGCTACTTCTTGGAGTGAGCCTGGATGGAAATGCGACTCCCGAAACCGGTGACAAACCCGATCGAAAAACCGAGACTGCCCTGGGCATTACGACCGGCGTGCGGTACGACATCTCCGACAATAATCTTATCAGGTTCTCGGCCGGTCGAAAAGTCAGATTTCCGACCATGCGGGAACTCTTCGGTGAAGCACTTGAGCGATTTCAACTGAATCCGGACCTGCGTCCGGAATCGTCCTATCTGGGAGAGATCTCTTTTGAACACCGCGGAGAAATTTTGTCCGGTGAGATTGTCACGTTTTTTCGCCGAACGTTTGATACCATTGACCAGGAGATCGTCGACGACAGCGGTATACGTAAGCGAAAGCGCATCAACCTGGACGGAAGCCGGGTCTGGGGATTCGAGGTGGCCGGTATCTACCGCATTATCGAATCTCTTGTTGCCGAAGGCCACATTGCCTGGATGGCCCCGGATGGTTTAGAAGACAATGGAGCGCGTCCACTGAACGAAAAACCGAACCTGCTCGGCACGGTTACGCTTAACCTGTCGACAAGGCGGGGCGATTCGTTTCAGTTGAGCATTGTTCAAACCGGAAAGGCGTACGGATTAAATCTGGAAAATGAGCAGGTCGTTCTTCCATCTTCGACCGTGATTAATCTCCGAGTGGCCGGTCGCAGATACTTCGAATCCAACGGCATTTTTGTGGAACTGTACAGTGGGATCTCCAATGTGACGGATGAAGTGACGCTTCGGCAACTCGGTCTTCCCGGTGCTGGACGTGAGGCTCGAGCTGGAATCAGTGTTTCATTCTGAACGCGGCTCGGAGCCCGGAACTGCTCTTTTCAGCATGTGGCTAGCGGCAACGGGTGGAGCGGCAAAAAAAGACCTGGTTTTGTTCCAGGTGTCCAGGAAAAGGGAACTCTCCCGGTACTCGGTCAGTGCACGTTCTGAATCCCATAAACTGTACGTCGTAAGAATAGTCGGATCGTGCGCATCCTGCCAAAGTTTGAGATGATTGCAGCCGGGGAAAGCCCGTATCAGCTCGGCTGACTGATCGAACAGCCGGTGGAACTCAGCGAGACTCTCCTTCTGAAAAGTCATTCGGACAGTTCGAATAAGCATAAGCCCTGCGCCCTTGGGTGTTATTCGGAAACGCCGCTCCAGAGTATCGTGCGAAGCCGATCTGCTTCACTGGCTGCGCGGGCTGCATAGTCGCTGTCGGCGGACGCGTACAATATTCCCCGGCTGCTGTTTACCAGCACCGGCCCGCTTCCGGCGGCTTTCATGACCGAACAGGCATCACCTCCCTGAGCGCCCACGCCTGGAATCAGAAACGCGGATTCCGGGCAAGCCGCTCTTAATGCCGCCATCGCCACAAGATCTGTGGCGCCTACCACGAAGCCGAGTGATCCGACCTGCCCACGACTCCACTCTTCCGCCTTACGGGCAACAACCATGTAAAGAGGTTCATCATCGACAATAAGAGTCTGGAAATCATTCCCACCGGGATTTGACGTACGAGCGAGAAGAAAAACGCCCTTTTCTTCGTATTCCAAGAATGGAAGCACCGAATCCGCGCCCATGTATGGCGAGATGGTAATCGCGTCGAAACCATAGTCCTCAAAAAAGGCCCTGGCATAGAACTTTGCGGAATTACCGATATCGCCTCTTTTTGCGTCTGCGATGAGCAGTGCGCCCAGCGGCATCGACGAGACTATGTCAGAAAGCACGCTCATTCCTTTTAAACCAAGAGCTTCGAAGAAAGCAAGATTAAATTTATAGGCTGCTGCAAATGGTGCGGTAGAATCAATTACAGCTTTAAGAAACGTGTAAATGGCAGAGGGTAAATCCGTAGACGACCTGAGACTGGAGGGCAGTTTATCCGGATCCGGATCCAGGCCGACACAGAGCACCGATCGTTTTGCAATGCGAATGGCAGACAAGCGAGCGAGAAAGGACCCCTTCACTAGAATTTGATCAAGCTTTTGAGATGCAGAATCGGGCCGAATATAACCAATTGAAGATGATGCGCTTCGGTCGATAAAAATTGTGTGTATTCATCACGAAATATGCATCCCGAAACCAGGAACTAACGAATACTCCACAGATACCTTAGCTAATAGAAATATCGTACATCTTGCATATCCATTTCCGGAGATGCACGCTTCATTTATTTGAACTACCACCACCAGAGGGGGTGGATTCCCCATTCAACGACCGCCAGTATGGCAAGATTCTCAGATCATGCTAACCGCTTACGCAGTCTCCAGGGGCGTTTGTCCCAACTTGTG
>CAZGOS010000036.1:0-18879 GCA_964527795.1 uncultured Rhodothermales bacterium
AATGTCGTCAATCACCAGAAGCTATTTCACTCGCGATTCGGACCGCATCATCTAGTTTAAGCGGACCTTTCTTGATCTTCGCATCGAGTGTTTCTCCGTCAATGAACTCCATCGCGATGAACGCTCTGAGATCGTCATCCTTCGAGCCGTCTGGAATCGCCTCGTCTATCTCGTGGAGAACCGCAATGTGTGGGCGAGAGAGCGAAGCTGCTGCACGTGCCTCGCGATAGAAACGCGCACGGTCATCGTCAGAAGACAGTGCGGCTGACGGAAGGACTTTAATGGCGACCGTCCTACTGAGCCTACTGTCCTCGGCCTTGTATACGATCCCAATACCGCCGCGGCCAAGCTCCGAGACGATTGTGTATGAGATATGCTCGATCCTACCATGTGCCCGCACCGGTCTTAGGTGGGTTCTTGGCACCTCTCAGCATAAAGTCGGTCAGGACTGCGAGAATCTCAATGCCAAGGAGTGCAAGGAATAAACAGATAGCAGGTGACGATCCGTTATCAATTCACTCGTGAGAAAATCGCCAACAAGCCTTTTAACACGTCGGTATAACATATTATCTGTGGGCCCTACGGGGATTTTTCGGGCCTACGGCCCTCAACAGTCGCTCGCATAAACAACAAAAACAAACCTCGGCAGCCGGCCGACTTCGTCGACCTCGCGTTGCTCGCTCGTGTGAACCTGTTCTATTCACAGGTTCAACCACCATCAGAACGCGAAATGTCTGACCGGCATGAAGCCGGCCAGACAATTTCGTGGGCCCTACGGGGATCGAACCTGTGACCTCTCGCGTGTGAGGCGAGCGCTCTAAACCGCTGAGCTAAGGGCCCCGGAAAAGAGCTGAACAATACGTTTGCGCGATGCGAAAATCAAGAAGGGATACTTAACAGAAACCCGACCACGCCAGGTACAGGAAACGTCAGGGTGAGATGTCGCGAATGCCCATGCGCTTGAGCATTAAAAGCGGGTCGGCAATTGGCTTCGGCCAGCTAATCGGTGTCATGTACCCCGTACTCGATACAACGGGTAGCGCTGATATCGGGCCCACTATTCCTGATCGTAAAGATCCAGGAATCATCTCCAGTCGCTGAGACTTTCTGAGGAAACCGTGGGCATCCGTCCGTATTTCCAGTCCGGCAACCGGAAAATCAACATGGGCGACAGCCTCCTGGGATCCGGCAACAAAGGTTCGCTGAAACATCGAAATGCCGGCCATCATGCCGACGAGTAGAAACAGACTCGCCGCAGAGGTGACAAAAGCGATATTCCCGAGTCTGCTCCAAAGCACGGCGGCAGATTGATTTCTTCTCGTGAGCTCGTTGGCCAGGCGAATACGGAGCTGAGCCTGTAGAGTCACCGAAGCGCAGTGACACGCACCAATACGACAGAGCATATTGCGTGTCTCACTCAGGCATCGGACGTGAGCCGCTAAATCCGGATTCGTTTCGAGATACTCTTCGAAGACCGACTGTACGGAGGGATCCATGGCGCCGTCAACGTATTCGCAGAGCAGTTCGTCCAGCGCGTCGTCGATCGAATCAGGTTCCTCGGGGTAGTAACCTTCTGGCATAGGCGATGCGATATCATCACATATTTTTATCGCCTACACCGATCGAACACATATGTTCTCCAACAATCGGACACGAACGCGAGATTTATCTTTCGTCCGCTGCCCTAGTCCAGCTGCGGTGTATAGATCTCGTTCAGGAGATGCTGAAGTTTGGTTCGACCGCGGTTGATCCGGCTCTTGACCGTACCCATGGGCAACCCCGTGATCTCGGCGATCTCCTCATAGGCCAACTGCTGAACGTCTCTCAGCACGACAACCTCGCGGAATTCTTCGGGAATCTGGCTCAGCGCTTCCTGAATGAAGAAGTCCTGGATCGTGCTTTCCGCGTGCTTGTCGGGTGAGAACGTCTCATCCGGAATTTCAACCTCGTACTCTTCGTCGTCGCGATTAACGGACTGAAGCGAATACAGGCGACGGCGTTTCCGTTTTCGATATTCGGAGCGCGCCAGGTTACCGGCGATCGTGTACAACCACGTCGAATATTTTGCAATCCGGCGGTACGAATGACGATTTCGATAAACGCGAAGGAACGTCTCCTGCAGGAGGTCTTCGCACTCTTTCATGTCGCCGAGAAACCTGTATATGTAATTGGTGAGGGGATCCTTATAGCGGCTTACGAGAATATCAAACGCCTCCACCGTTCCCATCTGGAACTGTGACATCAAATCCTCGTCGCTCATTTGCACGAGCGCATCATAGTGCCGGTTGTTCGGATTTACTCCGGACAATCCGAGCTCTGACGCCTTCACTTTAAGCGTGCGCTTCTTCAGTGCCCCACCCTTTTCTTTATTATTTCCTTTTACCGTTGTGCTCTCCATCAATAAAGCGGAACCCCCTTCCGCATTCTTCGTTCGTCGAGAGGTGGCATCCGTTACGCCGTTTGAAGCGCGACCGGTGCCAACATGCGTCGCAGCATTAAATTCAGTATCAGTATTTCGCTTCTCGAACTACCTCCTTTCAGTTCGTAATCGGCTGCGAGCAAGGCGAAGAAGGCACGACTCAGTGCTTCATCGTCAAATCGACGTAAGCATACAAGATACTCTTTTATGAAGAACGGAGAAACCCCAATGCTCCGCGCCATCTCCTTTTCAGAAATCCTTCGCTTTTTACACCCTGTCAATTTCCACAGTTTTATGAAGTAGGATGTCAGCACGGCGATGATCCTCGAGCTCTCCTGTTTCTGGTTCGATGTCTGTTGCAACAACCGTTCCGTGATGCGTAGTGCGTCATTTTGGCGCATTTCACCGATCGCCCGTTGCAACTCGAATACGTTAAACTCCCTTGTCTGCCCACTCGCCTGTACAACATCTTCCGCTGTCAGAACCTCCCGTTCACCGGCGAACGTGGCGAGCTTCTCAAGCTCCGTTACAGCCACCTGCAGATTCGTGCCGACGAAATCCGTCAACATCTGTATGGCTTTCGGCTCTATGGCAAATCCCCGCTCGCGGGCCAGCCTTTCAATCCAGCCCGTCACCTGATTGAAATAAAGAGCCTGGAACTCGGCCGCTACACCGTGTTTCTTTAGTGCCAGATACGGATGAGCCGACATTTTCGGCTTGCCACTGCACACGAGAAGGACAACGGCCGTCGGGTTTGGTTGCTCGGCATAGGCGGCAAACAGGCGATTATCCTTCAATTTGTCGAAATCCCGCACGATTACGACGCGCCGATTAGCCATTACCGGGTAGCCGGCACAGATAGCAAGAACGGACCGGGCATCCGTTTCAGCGCCGTAGATGATATCCAGGTTGAAATCTCTTTCGTGCGCTTCAATCGCGTGCTCGAGCAGTAAACTCTGCAGCGATTCGATAAAAAAACGCTCCTCGCCGTAGAGAAGGTAAATCGGCTTGAAGTTTCCGTGCCGGAAAGCGGTCGCGATATCGTCGTATTTCGATTTTCGTGTTGCCATTCGTAATCAAGATTCGCAAACGTGCTTTCCAGATCTATCCGTGATCTCCAGAATTTGAGAATAAGCGCCTTCTGTGACAACTGTTCGTCATACGGCTCTTGGACTCATTTTCACTCGACTAACGAACGATTGCGGCCAATTCGTACGCAATCACGAACAATTCGTACACATTCACGACAAAATGTCAGTTCTCGTGCGAGAATATCAATCTATGCTCGGAAAACTGAATGCCTATTTCCCGGAGATCATCAGCGTCCTGCAAGGCCATGCGATACGCCCACGTACGCAAGTCCACATTCTGCCCACCTTCCAAAACTTCTCGAGACCACTCGTCCTCATCTGCGCCTCTGAGAAGATCGATCACTCCCGCGCGAGTCTCCGAAATCCGCTCGATGATCCGGCGCACCGAAAGGCTCTCCATTTTCTTCTGTTTAGACGGCTCCGAGAGACTATGTATTTCTTTTCCCACGAGCGAGCCATCGACGAGGCCGGTAATGACACGTCGATTCACGTGTTCTTCGCGTTCCAGAAATGCAGCATAGCGATCCTTGATCGAGGGTGCTCCGGGAATCGGCGACGCCAGCATGATCGATGCGGGTAAACGTTCTATGAAAACCACCTGCGCTGAAAGTTCGTCGATCAGGTAAGCCAGTTGGTCTACAAGGGATTGAAGATTCTGTTCTTCGACAGAAGCCGTCGAATGGGCCGTCATATCTTGTCCGTGCTTTTCCCCCGGCGTGCCTTATTGCTCGGAAGATCCGCCGTGACTCGGCATGCCCCGAAGCGAGTGCCGATTGTTCGAGCGCTCATACTGCCACGTTGATCCGAATTGAGGGTTATTCTGCTTCTTCAGGAATTCCAGTCGATCCTTCAGTCTCTCCTTCGGTACGAGCAGACGTTCGAGTCCAAATATGGCCTCATCCCGATTCTGAAACGTCATATCGTATTCCTTCGACATCACGATGGCTTCCTCCGGGCATACCTCCTCGCAGTAACCACAGTAAATGCACCGAAGCATGTTGATCTCGAACCACTCGGGCTCACGCTCCTTCGGTCCGTCGATTTCCCGGGTCTGCATCGAGATCGCCATCGGCGGGCACGCGCGCGCGCACAGATTGCAGGAGACGCACCGAGATTTACCGTTTTCTTCTACCAGCACGGGCCGGCCACGATAGCCGTCGGGCGGATACCACTGCTCCTCCGGATACTGAAAAGTATAGGACGGTTCCTTCCAGATCTTCCTGATGGACCAGGCCAGACCCTTGACGACTTCCGGTAAATAAATGCGCTCCCAGAAGTTCAGCTTTCGTTCGTTCTTCGGCGCAGTATTGACGGGCTTTCCAGGCATGTTCGAACCGATGCGGGCGTGGATCGGTGGTCGGATGAATTCATTTACCGCCGGGAAAGATAGTTACTCCAATGCTGCATTACAGGTACGTGCGGCTCCCGGTCGCAAGCATCACTGAAATTTTACCGGAGGCGCATCCCTATTTCGATTTAAAGACGAGCGTAAGCGGCACGCCGACGAACCCGAAATGCTCACGCAAACGATTCTCCAGAAATCGTCGATACGCTTCTTTGATTCCCTGCGGATGATTACAGAAAATATTGAATACAGGCGGTCGCTCGCGAACCTGCGTGACGTATTTGATCCTGACGCGGTTGCCTCGATAAAGCGCCGGATTATGACGCGCGATTTCCGGGAGCAGCGCATCGTTGAGTTTGCTTGTTGACACGCGTTGATGCCTGTTCTTCTCTACCTCGAGCACGATGTCCAACAATTTCCATGTGCGTTGTTTGGTGACTGCCGACAATGTGACGATGGGAATGTAGTCCAGCGTCTTCAGGCGCTCTCGGATAGCACGTTCATAATCGCGCGCAGTATGTGTTTCTTTCTCGACCAGGTCCCATTTATTGATACCGATTACCAGGCCCTTTTTCATCTGTTCGGCCTGCTTCAGGACGCGAATATCCTGGGCGCCAAGGTCTTCGGTGGCGTCGATGAGCAGCACGGCAACGTCGCACGATTCGATCGCGCGTTCGGTCCTCAGGTGGGCATAAAACTCAATATTTTCTGTTATTCGGGCCCGTTTACGAAGCCCCGCCGTATCAACAAGCACCAGTTCCTGACCGTGGTATTTCATCGGCGTATCGATGGAATCGCGCGTGGTTCCGCTGATCTCGGTAACGATCGAACGATTCTCGCCGAGAAGTGTATTCGTCAGCGACGATTTCCCAACGTTGGGCCGCCCGATAACGGCAATTCTCAGTCGCTCGTCAGGTTCGGCGAACCCTTCCGCCGGCAATGCCTCAGCGACGGCGTCGAGCAGGTCACCGGTACCGATCCCACTGACGGCACTGAGTCCGAATACATCTCCGAGCCCCAGTTGATAGAACGACGACGATTCCCATCGTAATTCTTCGTTATCCGCCTTATTGACCAGGGTGATGACCGGTTTTTCGCACTTGCGAAGTACCTCCGCCATCTGCACATCCAGGTCGGTGACGCCGGTTGTCACATCGACCACGAATAGCAGGACATCGGCCTCATCGATGGCAATATGAACCTGCTCGCGAACGGCCGCCTCGATGCGATCGGTTGAATGCTGTACAAATCCACCCGTGTCTACGAGGGAGAATAATCGACCGGACCATTCTACCGTGCCGAACACGCGGTCGCGGGTTACGCCGGATACGTCGTCGACAATGGCTGCCCGATTGTCGGTGAAACGATTGAACAGCGTCGACTTGCCCACATTCGGGCGTCCGACGATGGCTACAAGCGGCATGGGAGGTGCGCCGATTACGGCTTCTTGATTGGAAAAGTCTGCGTGAACACCAGGAGTTTCAACCAGAAAGTACATGGATTGCTGCAATCGAGTACTTACCGGCGTTCTTTTCGTTCGACGAACAGAGCTCGGAACAGCATATACGCCGCTTCAGCAGTTTCGGACGTGAACCAGTAATTCACGCCCGCTCCGATTGCAGCTCCGGCAATTGGAATGGTTTGCGCAAGCTTGCGACCGACGATATTCTTGGCGATTTCCCGCGGAAGGTGGCGGTTTTGATCGCGGAACGTGCCGCTCACACGGCCCCGGTAGCTTGAATCGCCTGCGAACGCGGCAGCAGCCACTGAAATCTCTCTCAATGCTTCATTCTTTGCTTCCCGGCTTCCGGACGACGCTACGTTGAAGATGGAGAGAACGATCGGACTGAACTCGGGACCGTGCATCGGAAGTCCGTATGATGCTCCGATCTGCTGAATGAGGCGTAGATTGATCGTGAACAGAAGCGGGATATCCGCAGCAATGAATACAATCCCACCCAGGCCGGTCCCTCCTCCTTCAATCGCCGCCAGTACCGCGTTTTCCGTAAAGAAGCTTCGGGCCAATTTGTCCAACCTCTCCAGATCACAGTCGTCAAGTTCGTCCAGTGACTCGATCTTCAAATCAAGCGATTTTGCCTTCGCCAATAAATCCCGCTCGTCCAGCGTCCATTTGGACGCATCGTTCAGCAGCGAGAGCGACTGGGAAACCGCCGAATCAGCCTGATCGAGCAGATCGTCCGAAATGATTTGACGAACCACCCAGTCCATCGGCTGCATGGCCCAGTTAATGGCCTGGGCGATGAGCGATAGATTTCCGTGCTGCCAGGACTCCACGTCCCGACGTACCTCTCGTTCATATGGAGTGAGCCGCATACCCAACCACCGAATACGTAAGTGCTCGCGCGTCGGCGCAATTACCGAGCCCGGCCAATATAGGTCGGCAGTCCCGAAAACGTCCGAATCGAATGCGGTCAGGCCATCATCAGCTCATCAGCTGATACTTCTTCAGCAGCCTGTACATCGTCGCTCGCCCTATGCCAAGTTCCACGGCTGCCCGGTCCACATTTCCGTCACAGCGACGATACGCATGTTCAACCGCCTGATGTTTGAGTTCTTCCAGAGACACGATGCCTTCACCGTCTCCGCTCAGCAGGTCGATGCTCGGCGCTTCGTAACTACTCGTGCCGTTTGTACTGGGTATACTCGGTCCGGGTTGCGCGCCTGTAAATTTGGTCTCAGCAGCCTCGGCGAGCGTAAGTCGATCTTCCCAGGCAGCGATGGGATTGGAACCGTGTATCATGAGGTCGTCGGCCCTGATCGAATCGGAATCGGAAATGAGAACGGCTCTTTCAATAGCGCTTTTCAGCTCACGGACGTTTCCGGGCCAGGAATAATTCGTAATGGCCCGGCGAGCATCTGCTGAAATCGTTTTACCCTTGAAATCGGGATGTTCCTTCAGATACTCTCGAAGGAAATAATTCGTTAAGAGCAGCACGTCCGGTCCCCTTTCACGCAGCGGAGGAAGCGGAATCGGGTACTGGAAGAGTCGGTAGTACAGATCCTCTCTGAACTTGCCCACACGAATCATCTTGATGACATCCTGATTGGTCGCGCTGATGACTCGGGCGTCAAAATCAATTGTATCATTACCACCGACACGCTGGAGTTCACCCTCCTGAAGCGCGCGCAGAATCTTTGCCTGTAGATCGAGATTCAGTTCTCCGATCTCATCCAGGAATATCGTGCCTTTGTCTGCCTGTTCGAACTTGCCGATTTTTCGTGCATGTGCGCCCGTGAACGACCCTTTCTCGTGTCCGAAAAACTCACTTTCCATGAGTTCTCGCGCAATGGCAGCGCAGTTTACGACGACAAACGGCCCGCGCTTGCGATCGGAATTGAAGTGGATGGCCTTGGCGACAAGCTCTTTGCCGGTACCGCTCTCTCCCTGGATGGCTACCGTCAGGTCGCCACGAACGGCCTTCTGGATCAGGTGATAAACGTGCTGTATCGGTTCGCTGTCGCCGATCAGCCCCTTGATTTTATACTTGTGGGAGACTTCTTTCCGAAGCGTATCGAGCTCGCGCTCCATCGAAACTTTTTCGAGCACGCGCCGCACGATCGTGTCGAGTTTTACAAGATCGTCCTGACCTTTCGTGATGTAGTCGTACGCGCCGATTTTCATCGATTCGACGGCGGTATCGATGATTCCCTGTGCCGACACCATAACGACCGGCACGCCGGGCTGCCGGATTACGACCTCCCGCAATACTTCGATGCCGTCGACCCCGGGCATCATGATGTCGAGAAGAATCAGGTCGGGCCGCTCCGAGAGCCCTTCCAGCACGTCCTCTCCATTATTAAACACCTTGACCGAGTAGTCTGGATTCTTATCCAGACGATAGCTCAGCATTCGTGCATAATGTTCATCGTCGTCGACGACAAATATCCGATATGGCATTTCGCCTCCCTTCTAACAGCGTTCGTTCGAAAACCGCCGATTTCCATACCCCTCTGCGGATTTCAGCTGTTTTACTGCGGTTGTATAGCAATCAGATATGTTATCGGGCGAAACGGTAAGGTCTTAAGACGAATGGACCTCTATTTGTAGAAGATGACCATGTTATTCTGAACGGAAGAACCGTTGCACCCCAAGGAATTAGTGCGTAGGATCCGAGCATATGGCCCCATGCAGAAGGACCCGGAGATCATCGTCAGAGAAGCGCCAGACCGATGCCTCCGACGATGAAGAGGTAGAGAGCGAAGTATTCAAGGCGTCCCTTGCGTACAAAATCCAGCACCAGTTTGATGGCTGCGATTCCTGAAATAAACGCCATGATCGTTCCAACGACCATCGGTCCCCAGACGATCACGGTGTCGATAGAAAGAGCTTCTGAGACCTTCAGGATGGTACCGAGAATGACCACGGGCAACAGCATAAGGAAGGAGAAGTTGGTTGCACGCTCCGGTTCAACGTTTTGATAAATACCTGCGCAAATCGTCGCTCCGGATCTGGATATACCCGGCAACATGGCAAATGATTGTGCGATTCCGATCATGATCGCCTTGAGAAGAGTAATCTCGCCACTCGGTTTCTTTCTCAGCCGGGTCAGTACCAGTAGAAGGCCCGATACCAGAAGCATACCGGCAGAAAATCTGGGATCGGTAAAGGCCGCTTCGATGCGATCCATGAAAAGCAGAAACGTGATACCGGATGGAATGATGGTCACCATTATCAGAATGGCTGTGCGAAACGCCTCATTCGCTCTCCACGTCGTCCCGTAGTCGGCCGGCCGCACGATACCGCTGAAAAAGCCTTTGAGCAGATCCAGCACTTCCTCTCGATACACGAATAAGATGCTCATCGTTGTACCGAAATGAACGAGCGCCTCAAATAGAATACCGCTGCTCTCGTCCACGGCGACCCCGAGAAGATGCCGACCCAGGACCAGATGCCCGGACGACGAAATCGGAAGAAATTCAGTGAGTCCCTGAACCAAGCCCAGTACAATGCCTTCCCACCAGGACATAATGAAATGTTACGTATTCTTCGCGGATGACAGCCCAAAAATAGGCGCGCGGATATTACGGCGCAGACGGCTTTTTCGCAGACCTCGAAGTCCTCAGGTCTCGGGTAGTTCCGGCGGGACCATTAACACTCTTTCACGCTCAACGACCACTGTTCCCAGGGGACTCTTCCTCGGTTTCCTGACGTAACGCCGTTCGACTACGATTACGGGCGCGAGTTCGCTCGTTCTTGCTTTGCTATGATAGGCGGCAATCGACGCTGCCTTCTGCACGATCAGTTTGGGAGGCTTTTCATCTCGCCGGGGAATGCGCAGAACCGTGTGGGATCCGACTACACCTCGCGCGTGCATCCAGAGATCATGCTTGCGCGCTTCCTTCATGGTCAGGCGATCATTCTGTTCTGCATTGCGCCCAACCCACACTTCATATCCGTTTTCAAGCACGTACCTTCGAAAGGGCACCTCGGCTTTTAGACCGGCGCCCTGTGCCGACAGCGAAGAAAGAAATTTCTGATTCCGTTTCCTGAACTTCGCGACATCGGCTACAGACCGGGTTGCGTGCAGTTCGCCCAGAAGCTCCTCCAGATGCCCGATGACAACCTCCATCTCTTTGAGTCGCTTCTGTGCATGAAGTCGGGCTTTGCGCGTGTCCCGCGCACGATTGTAATATTTCTCTGCGTTCTGCACGGGTGTTAATTCGGCGCTGAGCGGAATCGTTACTTCGCCGTCGCCGGAAATCACATCCTCCAGCGTAGTCTGCCGCGCTCCGCTCGGAACACGCGACTGCAGCGCCATCAGGATGTGGCCAAATCGTTCGTACGTATCGGCTCGGCTTTCGCGCTTTAGTTCGCCGGCCATTTTGCCCAGACTTCGAATTGCCTTTTCCAGACGCGTTTTCAGGATGCGCTCGAGCGGCGCCCGCTTCTCGTCATAGGCAATTTGCGCAAGTTTACGTCGTACGAAGAGCCGTACGACGTCGTCTACCCGATCGAATGTCTGCTCCCGCAGTTCCGGATCAACCGTGACCGGATTCAGTGCAAACTGCTCGACGCGATCTCCATTCCAGTAGATTCTCGGCTGCGGCGCGTCCAGTGCACGGGCGATTCTCTCGGTTGCTCGAAAAAGCGATGTCAGCTCTGCGTCATCCGGAGTGTCATCGGAAGTGGCGTCGATGTCCGTTTCTGAGATGGCTTCACCAAGCATTGCCGCGTCGAAGATGGGAAACGCGCGGCGCAGCCGTTTTTCTACACTTCCTTCAAGTTCACGCATGCATTGCGCGAATGCCTCCGGCGTTTTTGGAAGCGGAGCACGCACGGACTCAGCGACGCATTCGCCGACCTCGATTCCTCGCTGACGAAATCGATCAACGACACGCCCGGTCTTATCGAGCAGATACACGTTAGCTCTCGGACCGAAGAGTTCGATTCGAAAGCGCATCCCTGATGCGAGGTGCATGTCGATGAGGCGATCGTTCGATGCTATCGTGAGGTCCACGACTTCGTCCCCCTCCGCAGCCCGGAACTGCCCGGACACATTTTTCCCGGCTCTTGTCGCTTCGGGATTCAGATAGATATAACGCAGGGGAGCCTGTACGGAAATTTTCAGGGCTCCATGCCGCTCGGAGACCCGATCTTTCGGCCCACCGGAGACACCGTCAAAAGCGCCGTCAAAGGCATCGTCGAAAGCAATGGTAGCCTCCCCCCGCTCCTGTGAATACACCTCTTCGATACGCAGCCCTTTCATTTGAGGCTTCCACTCGCGTACCAGTTGCCTGAGGGTGAAATAATTCGTGAGCACGGGGATCTCTCGGCCCGGTTGACCGGCCTATTTCTTTGTGGAGGAGCGGGCTTCCTGCACCGCCGAAAGGATCCAGATCACTGCCCAGCCTCCGGCCATTATCCGCCAGTTCGCGTAAAGGAGTAGCACAAGATTGGCGCCATATAGAAGGTGGAAAAACCAATTCGGGGCAGTGTCACTCTCCTTCTTCTTGCCCGTTTTTCGTACAACTTTGCCGGCCCCGCCGGCGATGGCTCCCACTTTCAGCAACAGGATGAGCGGCGTATAGATCACGATGACCCAGTATCCCCAGGACGCATTCGTAATAACGTAAATGATGATTACGGCCGTTACAAGGAGATCGACAAGTGCGTTTTTCAGCCAGGCCATTTCAGCTACACTGGAATTATTGAATGATCGAATTTACGTGTTGTTTACGAATACCGCTCCACCACAGACGCTACAAACGCTACAGACGCAGCAAATGCCACGTTGGCGAAATCCGCCACAAAAAAAGGCACCCTCCGAAAAGAGAGCGCCTTTCAATTTCTTCCCGGTTAAAACTCACGGGAGCCATTACCCGATATGCATCTGCAACTCTTCGCGGCGGTGCTTCTGGCGCAGTTTACGAAGCGCCTTCTCCTTGATCTGACGCACTCGCTCGCGTGTAAGTCCGAAGCGCTGACCGATCTCCTCGAGCGTCAGCGGGTGCTCACGCCCGATACCGAAGTACAGGCGCGTGATTTCGGCTTCACGCGGATGCAGCAGACTGAGCGCACGTTCGATGTCGATTTTCAGCGACTCGTCCATAAGCGTATCGTCGGGCGACGTATCCTCATCGTCCGGCAATACGTCGAGCAGACTGTTGTCGTCATCTTCGTTAAACGGCGCATCCATCGAGAGATGGCGACCCGTGTGCTGCAAGGCCTCGCGCACTTTCTCGACATCGACTTCCAGTTCTTTCGCCAGCTCTTCGATGTTCGGCTGACGCTCGTGCGTCTGGGCCAATCGAGCGCTCGTTTTGCGAATCTTGGAAATCGTACCGATCCGATTGAGTGGCAGACGTACGACGCGACTCTGTTCGGCCAGGGCCTGAAGAATGGCCTGGCGAATCCACCACACGGCGTACGAGATAAACTTGAACCCGCGCGTCTCGTCGAAACGCTGGGCGGCTTTGATCAGACCGTAGTTGCCTTCGTTGATCAGATCGGCCAGCGTAAGACCCTGGCCCTGATACTTCTTTGCCACCGAAACGACAAAACGGAGGTTTCCGCGCGTCAGCCTGTGCAAAGCCTCCTGCTCACCCTGCTTGATACGTCTGGCCAGTTCCACTTCCTCTTGCGGGGTCAAGAGAGCGATCTGTCCAATCTCCTGCAGATACTGATCCAGCATGCGCTGCTGGCGTGGGACGTACATTTTCCCCTTCCTCTTTCTCTAGTTCAAAATTTGGCTCTTGGCGGGTGCCCGCGAACTCCTATAACGAGTTTTTACCGTCGTTTACGTCAGTAGGATTCCGCCAATCATTATGCGGCTCTGCAACACGCATCGGGAACCACTCAGGTTCCCACCCGGCAACATTTTCGAGCCGCGTCACCAGTGGATTACGTATTGTTTCGCGAAATTGACAGCACTTCATCTGCAATTCTGCGTTCATCCGACATACGCGGGACCTTGGTCTGAGCGCTGACCACTTTCCTGCTACGCTTCAACCACTCATAAAAGGTCCCGTGCGCGACGGAAATTATTTCAGGGGCCGTAAAGGCCTCCGCTTCACGCCGAATAACGTAGTGACGATTGATCGTGCGGAGGTGCTGATCGAGTTCCAGTCCGAAACGATCCAGATCGGGCGGTGCGATTTCAAACTCGATCAACCACTGGTGTCCCGGCATTCGATCGCTGGTGAGCGTGATCGGGGCAATATGAAAATCCCGCACGCTCGCGTTCGTTTCACGACAGGCGTGCTCCAGCGCTTTGCGCGCCTCGTCTCCGTATACGGCCTCTCCGTAGGCGTCCATCATTTCGGCCGACCGGCCGGATACAACGATTCTATGGGGAAAAACGCTCGTAAACCGAATCACATCGCCGACAGCGTAGCTCCACAGGCCGCTGCATGTCGTTACATAAAGCTGATACCGGACGTCCGGCCGGGCGTCTGCAATCGTAACGCGACTCGGTACTGCCGACTTGTCATCCGCGCGCACGAATTCAAAAAAAACGCCGCCGTCGAGGTGAAGAAGCATGTCCGAAACACCCAGGCGATCCTGAAACGAAAAAAAACCTTCTGAAGCGCCGTAGCCTTCCACAAAATCTACACCTCCCGGTCCGACCAGATGCGCGATCAGATCCCGGTAAGAGGAGAGTGCCACACCGCCGGAAAAAAACACGGTCAGGTTCGGCCAGATTTCGCGCAGACTCGTTGCGCTTTTTCCATGCACGGCACTGTAGCGTGCGATAAGTTTCTTGAAGAGAACCACGGCCCACGAGGGCACCATCGCGATGACTCGAATATCCAGTTGCAGAGTCGCCTCCACGATGGCGTCCAACTTGCGATCCCAGTTGGGCAAAGCGAGTACGTCCCGGGGTACCGCTTCAAAATGGTTCCGCACGATACGAGGCGAGAGAAGCGAGACGAGTCCACTTATCTCACCGATTTTGTTGGCCTTGTTCTCAGGATCCTCTTCGACGCGACCGGGAACGAAAAGCGATTGCCCACGCAGAATATCCAGCCGGCCTGAGTTTCGGATATACGTACGCGCCATCGTCAGTGATAAACGACGGTCGAAATGAAGCATCTCGGTACTGACCGGAATTATCTTGCCTTCCGATATCGTGCCGCTCGACACCGCAAAATGACAAAACTTCCCGGGCCAGAATACATCGGCCGCTCCGGCACGAACGCGGTTGACGTCGTCACGATAGGCATCGTAATCGCACAGCGGGACGGCGGCCTGGTACGCTGAGATAACGTCGTCATGGTCCAGGATCTTTGCGAAAGAATAACGGCGCCCCCATTCCGTATGAGCGGCCCGTTCAAGAAGACTTTTCAGAAGTCGTTCCTGCGAGCCCCGTGGATCCGCGGTGAACCTCCTTATGGTGCGGTCTGGCCAGACATCGCCAATATGACGCCCAATTCTTGATCCGAATTCGGTTTTCACGGGTCACCGGGGTGTCGATCGCAGCCCTGAGTAGCGATTCAAAATACGTACCTTGCCGTTGCTGTATGAAAAACCGGGCACAGCGGTTCCATCTGTGCCGGTATCTCGGAAGAGAAGAACCGAAGTCTTTGGCGTGATCGCATTCAATAACTCATATCATCTGTCGTCCGGAAGGCTCTTGCTTGACTGTGATCCGAATCGAAGCGGTCCGCCCCACATCATGGGAATCCTGAATGTGACGCCGGACTCGTTTTCGGACGGAGGAGATTTTCTGGATCCGAGCCGCGCCGCGAAACGAGCGGAGGAAATGATCAACGAAGGCGCCGTCATTATTGATGTAGGAGGCGCATCCACCAGACCGCGTGGTTCGGTCTATGGTGAAGGGGCGGCGGTCCTTTCAGCAGAGCAGGAAATTGGCCGCGTCGTTCCGGTCATCGAATCCATCGCCAGGCAGTTCCCGAATATCTGGATATCCGTCGATACCTATTCACCGGACGTGGCGCGGAAGGCCCTCCAGGCCGGTGCACACATTATCAATGACATTACCGGTCTTCGTGGAAATCCGACACTCGCCGACGTCGCTGCCGGATCAGGGGCCCCAATGATTCTGATGCATTCGGTGGGCCAACCGGGTGAGATGCCCCACACTCATGAATATGATGATGTCGTATGCGAGGTAAAACGATCCCTTTCCGAGTCCATTTCGATTGCTGAGGCTCACGGCGTCACTCAGATTGTGGTAGATCCCGGATTCGGATTCGGAAAAACCGAACGAGACAACCTGCGCCTCATAAACGGGCTCGACTCCGTCCGCGAACTGGATCGGCCCGTGATGGTGGGTATTTCCCGAAAAAACACGATTGGGGCTGTGCTTGCACATGGCGATGAACCGGTAGCCGTAGAAGAGCGACTTTACGGATCGTTGGGGGCGACGGCGGTTGCCGTGCTTCGCGGAGCAAGCATCATTCGCACCCACGATGTCCGGGAGACCACCGACATGCTCAAACTCATGAGCGCAACACTCGAAGCCTGAATGGGTACGAATAACTCCAACGTGCGCGGCTATCTGGTTCAAACCGGCATGGGTACTTTTGCTATTTTCTGTTTATCTGAATAAAGGACGCGCGTAAACCGATCGGGACTGTCCGGGCACGACCTGTTAAGCATACAGCCGGCGAAACTGAATGACCATTTTTCCCTGGGTGATACCAATACGTGCCGTCGATCTGCTGGAGATCGTAATCGTAGCGTACGTTCTTTACAAGCTTTACGTCTGGATGCGCGGCACCATCGCCGTGCAGATCTTTGTCGGCATTCTGGCACTCTACCTCATCCAGATTTTTGTAACGGCTGCGGACATGACGATTTTCCGCGCTGTGTTCGGGTCGATCAGCGAAGTTTTCGTGCTCGCCGTCATCATTCTATTCCAGCCGGAAATCAGACGACTACTGCTACTTCTCGGGCAGAATCCGCTCGTCAGAAGATTCATGCAGTCGCCCGCACAGATGGAACGCATTACTGAAATCGTATCTGCCACGCAGGAGCTGAGCGATAAGAAAATGGGTGCCCTGATCGTGTTTGAACGATCGACAGGACTCAGGAGCTATATCGAAACGGGCACCGCACTTCATGCGCAGGTCAGTCGCGACCTGCTGATCACCATTTTTTATTCCCAGAATCCCCTGCACGACGGCGCGGTCATCATCAGGGACGCGCGCATCGATGCGGCCCGCTGCATCCTGCCGGTTTCCTCGTCCATGAAACTGGGGTCACATCTTGGACTTCGGCACCGGGCGGCCGTTGGCATAACAGAATTATCTGACGCATTTGTGATCGTCGTGTCCGAGGAAACCGGCCGTATCTCGGTCGCCGGCGACGGCGATCTGCTTCAGGGCGTTTCCATCGAAGAACTGAGAGAGTATGTGACAGAAGCCCTCTCACCCAGCCTACCACCCGAACCGGAGCCCGCTGCAGCGGCGTAGACAGGATCGGAGATGGTTGTCGGAAGACCGTTGGCATGATCGAAGACTGGAAGTATCAGAAACGCCGCTCCCGCCTCATTGAGTCGTTGCGGGAAAAAGGCATATCCGATGAACGGGTCCTTGCTGCCATGGAGCAGGTGCCACGGCATCTGTTTGTAGAACAGGCGCTCAGGACACGGGCGTACCACGATGAGGCGCTTCCCATAGGAATGAAGCAGACGATATCGCAACCGTTTACGGTGGCATATCAAAGTATGATGCTGGCGCCCCAACCGGGAGAGCGCATACTTGAGATTGGAACAGGAAGCGGCTATCAGGCCGCGATTCTTTGCGAGCTTGGCGCCCGTGTGTTCACCATCGAAAGGCTTCGAAGCCTTTATGAACGCACACATGCGTTGTTGAAGAGCCTGAATTATCAAGCGCTCTGCCGCTGTGGTGATGGAACAAAAGGCTGGGAAGCAGTCGGACCCTTCGACGGCATCATTGTGACGGCCGCCGCGTCGATCGTGCCTGATGAGCTTCTTCGGCAGCTTCGCATTCCCGGCGAAAACGAACAGGGCGGGCGTCTGGTGATTCCCGTTGGAGACCGTGCTTCACAGCGCATGAATCGTATCGTTCGTACAGGCCCTGATTCGTATGTGCGTGAGGAAACCGAAGGCTTTCGTTTTGTACCGCTGATTGGAGCCTCCTGAACCGAGCCGTGCGGCTGCCATGTTGCTTTCTCACGGCTTCTTCGGTATCCAGCTTCCCTTCTCGTGGTCCACACGGTCGATTACCCCGACAATCGTGGCATCCGTCGGCGTGGGCGTCGGTTTGAACGGGACCGTCGCTTCCGTGGATGAAACGTAGATAATGGTATCGCCCACTCCGGCGTCAACGGTATCGAGCGCAACGATTGCATTTCCGGTATCGGTCCCTGCGAAGTTCATTGGTTGAACGAACAGCATGCGCTTGCGCTCCAGCGACTCACATTTTCGCGTAGCCCAGACTTTTCCGATTACCTTTCCCAGATTCACACCGCACGAGAGATTTATTTCGAAGGATCGTCTACGTCCAGCTTGTCTACAATCGCCGTGATAACGGCATCAACCGGTTTGTTTCGCGTGAGATCGGTCTGACGAGCACTCGAACCCTGCGCAAATAGAACGGTCTCCCCCACACCGGCGCCGACGCTGTCGACGGCGACTACGAATCTGCCTTTCAGATTGCCTCGAAGATCCAGTTCGTGAACGAGCTGCAGTTTCATGCCCGTGAGCTGATCGTCTTTTCGTGTCGCCCAGACGGTTCCGATCACCTTGCCTAGAGTCATAGTCGTATCACAGGTGGGTTTTTGAAGAGCCGAACGGTTAGTCTACTTTTTTGCCGGCAAAAACGTGCTCCTGTTAAAAAGGCTCAAATGAAGTACCACCGCCATCAAAAGGGACATCAAAATAGCCGGCTACTGTTGCCGCGTGGTCTTGAAAACTCGATCGTGTTCCAAGGTCACGGGCTTTTCCTGATCCGTAATATAACAGCGGAACGTATTCCCGACTGTGATCCGTGCTGGTGGTCGTGGGGTCGTTGCCATGATCAGCCGTAATCACAAGCCTTCCCCCCTCAGGTATCGCAGATAGAATCGACGGCAGCGCCTGGTCGAATTCTTCGAGCGCTCGTGCAAATCCTTCCGGATTGTTTCGGTGTCCGTATTCCTGATCGAAATCGATAAGATTCACCCACAGGAACGCCGGTCCGGCGTCTTCTGCGGCCTTCCTGATCTGTTCGAGAAGGATTTGAATGCCCTCGGCGTTTGACTTTGTCTTGATCGACGCTGAGAATCCGACACCGCCAAACAGGTCGAAAATCTTGCCGATCGATATGGTTTTGATACCACGCGCCCGGAGGGCTTCCTGAACCGTCTTTCCCGTTGGCAGGACCGAATAGTCTTTCCTGGACGCCGAGATTCGGACGTACGCACCACGCTCACCGTGGAAAGGTCTCGCAATGACGCGACCGACACCGTGCTCGTGAACACAGACTTGGTCTCGAGCCGCCCGGCACATTCTGTAGAGCGCTTCAAGAGAAATAACATCGCTGTGTGCGGCAATCTGAAATACGCTGTCGGCCGATGTATAGACGATCGGGAAACC
>CAZGOS010000037.1:0-10560 GCA_964527795.1 uncultured Rhodothermales bacterium
GTATTTCCGTCTTTGTCTTCGTAGTTGCGCGTCTGAAGCGAACCCTCAAAATATACCTGTGACCCCTTGTGAAGGTACTCGTTGCAGATCTCTGCCAATCGGCTCCAGGCCACGATGCTGTGCCACTCCGTTCGTTCGACCCATTCGCCGCCGGCATCCTTATAAGACTCGTTTGTGGCCAGGCGCAAGTTGCACACAGCCGTTCCTGAACCCGTATAACGAAGTTCCGGGTCCTGACCAAGATTGCCTACGAGAATCACCTTGTTGATTCCACGTGCCATAGTTATACCTCCTGTTTCAATTTCGTTTACATGAGCCCCTGGCGATTCTAACACGAGTCCACCGGATCACCGGTCCATCCTGAAGTCGTTCAATTGAATCCATCAGAAGATTTGACATACTCTTCGCGATTGAAGTCAGACTCCACACTCACAGGTCCATTCGCGGTCTCCGAATTCATTCCCGTGACTGAAGGGGCCTTCACTGGCTTTAATTGTAATGTGTGTATGTGGATGGTTATGAACCCGCCGCTCGTTCATAGAGCAGTTGGGTTCTGAATTGTAACTTCCAATCGAAAACTAACGACCAGCCGTGACAACTTACTGTCGCAGGTCCGATCTGATTTACGCGCTGATCGCCGGGCAGTTCTGAAGGAAATAGTCGGAAAGGCCGGAACCTACATACCAACCCGAATTGATGAAAGAGAAGATTTTCGATACATCGTTTGAAGCCTCCGATGAACTACTGGAATTGTTTGGCGATTTTGTCGCCGTCGTTCGTCAGCTCCGGCGCGACTGTCCCTGGGATCGTGAGCAGACGCACGAATCGGTTAAACATCTGTTGATCGAAGAGGCCTATGAGACCGTCGAAGCCATCACGGACGGCGACTACGATCACGTGCGCAAGGAACTCGGCGATATTCTTCTGCACGTCGTGTTTCACTCCGTCATGGCCACCGAAGAAAATCGCTTCACGCTTGAAGAAGTCATTGAGGCCGAGACGGAGAAGCTCGTTCGCAGGCACCCGCACGTATTCGGCGATGTCAAGGTCGGAAGCGTCAACGACGTGCTGACCAACTGGGAGTCCATCAAGATCCGGGAAGGAGAAAAAAAGTCGGCGATGGAGGGTGTGCCGATACTTCTGCCGACGCTGCTGCGCGCCTTCCGGATACAGGAGAAAGCTGCCGGCGTTGGATTCGATTTCCCCACGGCCGACGACGCCTGGACGAAGGTGGACGAGGAACTCCGCGAACTGAAGAGCCTGTTTGAAACGCACGCTTCGGTGAAATCGCAGGAAAAGGAGCTCGGCGATTTTTTATTTGCCGTCGTGAACTACGCTCGGCTCAAGGGACTTAATCCAGAGAATGCGCTGGGTAGAACCAACTCGAAGTTTATACGGCGGTTTCAGCACATCGAAAAGAAACTGGAAGAAAACGGGATTTCTATTGTGGATGCCAGTCTCGAGGAGATGGATGAATTCTGGAATGAGGCGAAAATGCGAGAAGACGGCTAGACGGTCGTCCACCGGGCTTCGAATGTGGGGGCCGGAGCCGAATCGAGCCGAATCGAGAAGAAAATTGTGCAGAAAATAACGCATGCTAGTTCACCGGAGGCACCACTTCTACAGGCCGTAGCCTGCCTTCGTCCCGATTGAGGAACTCCCGGTAGAGCCGAATATGCTGACTGTCGATCGGGACGTTGAAGCCGTCAATGAAGAGACCTACGACGTTGGTCGAGGTCTCGAATGGATCGCCGTCCGAAATAAGGAAGTTCGCTTTTTTCCCGACCTCGATGGACCCGTAATCATCAGCGATGCCGAACATTTCGGCAGGGCTGAGCGTGACGGCGCGAAGTGCTTCTTCTCTCCCCAGCCCGTAGGTGGCGGCAAACCCCGCATTGAATGGCAGGTTGCGAACATTTGCCGCTTCGCCCGATCGAAGGGCTACCTTGACACCCGCCTTGTGGAGTAGTCCGGCGTTGGCATAAGCGCGATCGTAGCGGTCCGTCTCCCGCGTGGGCATCGAGAACACGGGACCGACGATGCAGGAAATGCCTGCTTCGGCCAGTTTGTCGGCTACCCGCCATCCCTCGGTGACGCCGCTGAAAATGACATTTTCGAGCTGTCGTTCCTCGACCCAATCCAGCGCGGCCAGAATATCCTTCTCCGAATTTACCTTTAGCATCAGGGGTATTTCTCCCCGAATCACGGGGATGATCGCGTCCATTTCCGGTACGTACTCCGCGCGATCGCCCACGCCGGCATCGGCTTTATATGCTGCGTCGATCCGCTCGTACAGTTCGGCCCGATCCCAGATTTCGTTCAGCTTTTCCATCGCGCGCTCGTAGGCGGCTTCGGGATCCTTCTGCTCATCTCCGCTAGGGCGACCGCCTCCAAAGGTTCGGCGCGCCGTGCGCTTTACGGGAAACGAAAGAACGAGCAAACGAACACCGCCTGCGTGCATTTGCTCAGGGGTATAACCGACGAGGTTGATGAGCGCCGCCGTTCCGGGGAACATGCCTCCGGAGGGTTCGGAAATGACCGTTGTTACGCCGCTCACCCGTGTAACCGGAATCAGAATGGAGTTCGGGTTAATGGCCGTGAGCGCCTGCATCTGCGGTGTGAAGTCACCGAGTTCACTGGCATCGGTAGTCTCCTGCACGGCTCCGATTTCCGTCAGGCCGAGCCGTGTACCGGAATCGATCATGCCGGGATATACCTCAAGGCCCGAGCCGTCAATGATTTCCGCGTCAGCCGGAATAACAACGTCCGACCCCACGGCTTCGATTCGGTCGCCTCGAACGACGATGATTCCCTTTTCGATCGTTCCGTTCGAGACCGTCTCGATACGAACGTTTGTCACGGCATAGACGCCCTGTCGGGGCTTCGTATCCTGCTGCTGAAATGAAAACAGGCTCGTTGCCAGTAGAAAGCTGAGTAAAAGATTCATGCCTGATCAGGTCTGAAATATTTTCTGAAGATGGCTGCGAAGATGGCTGCGAAGATGGCTGCGAAAATGATTGCGATAATAGCTGCGAAAGTGTTTCCGAACATGGATTCGATTCTGCGGCATTATTCCGTCGCTACCGTTTGAGTCGGTCGTCGATTCCGTGCACGTGCTCCTCTTCTTCCATGTAGGTGTCGAGTTCGGCGGACGGACTTATGCGAAGCCTCATATCGTCCGCGTCCTCATCGCGATTGAAATACTCGACGCCGTCCACATAGGTCCTGAGCGGTACGGCGTATACGGATAGAGGATGTTCGCTGAAAAGGGCCAGGTCACCGTCTTTCCCGACTTCAATCGAACCCACGCGGTCTTCAATACCGAGTTGAATGGCGGGATTGATCGTGATCATGGAAAGCGCTTCGTCATCGGTCAGACCGCCGTATCGCTGTGATTTTGCCGCTTCATGGTAGAGGTGTCGATTCAGTTCGCCGGAATCCGAGTTGATCGACGTGACCACGCCGTTGCGCATCAGAATGGCGGCGTTGTAGGCCGTCGAGTAGTAGACCTCGAACTTGTAGGTCCACCAGTCGGAGAAGACGGACGCTCCCGCACCGAAGGCCGCCAACTCGGGGGCGACCTTGAATCCTTCGTTCGCGTGCTGGAAAGTGACGCGGGTAACGCCGAAATCTTCGAGTACGTCCATGAGCATCAGTATTTCATCGGCACGGTAGCTGTGGCAGTGCACGATGATGTCTCCCCGAATGACGTCGGCGATCACCTCCAGGCGCTCACTGTACGCTGGAGGAACCGTGTCCGGGTTTCTACGGTGCTCGGTTTCGTAGGCCTGCCAGTCCTCCATGTAGCGCTTTGCATTCGTAAACGCATCCCGCAGTACGGCTTCGACTCCCATTCGACTCGAAGGACGGATACCCGGGCGCTGAGTACTGGAACCACGGTTTCCATGGTTTCTCGTCGGATTTTCGCCAAGCGCAAATTTAATAGTGCGGGGGGCTCCCTTGAACCGAAGGTCGTCTGGATTCCTGACACCCCAGCGGAGTTTGATGGTTTCGTTCCGGCCACCGATGACATTGGCCGAGCCGTGCATGACGTGTGACGTCGTCACACCGCCGGCAAGGGCGCGGTAGATGCCCAGATGGTAGGGATTGACCACGTCCTCCATGGTCACTTCAGAGGTAACGGGACTCGATCCTTCGTTTACGCTGCTGAGCGCGATATGTGAGTGGGCGTCGACAATGCCCGGCATTAAATATTGCCCGGTCGCGCCCACGACATCGACACCATCGGGCGCCGACAAACCCTGACCGATGCGGGCAATTTTGCCGTTTACGACGAGCACGTCGGTATTGTCGAGTGTGCCGTTCGTTACGGTCAGCACGGTTGCGTTCTGAATGAGAACGTCTCCTGTGTTCTGCGTCTGTTTCTGTGCGTGAGCAGGCCGGATGACAAATGTCAGTGCCAGAATAGTGAGAAGGAGACTTGTTCGTTGCATGACATTCTGCATGAGATTGTGCATGAAATTGTGCATTAATAATGCATGGATGAACTGGATAATTCCGGCGTTTTATTCGGGCGTCGACTCGCGCACACCGGTAACGAGGAGTTCCTCGCCCGCGGTAATCACGATACCGTCGAACGTATCCCCTGAAATCGTTCCTTCGACCGTCATCACTCCCTGCTCCGGATCGTTCCAGCTGAAGGACAGCTTGTCGCCGTCGAATTCAACCCAGGTGATGTCCAAAACCATTCCCGGGCCTGTGTACGACACGGTGCCGCTGTACGAATCACCTTCTTTCGTAAAGGTCGTCTCGCCGGACTGTTCTCCGTCCGGTGTGTGGGCCGTAAACGTCCATGTTCCAACGAGAAGACTTCCTTCTTCCGCTTCCTCTCCGGGTTTCTCTTTTTTCTTCTCATAGACGTATTTCCGGCCGTCCACAAAGACATACTGATAATGCGTCTCCTCGCTGAAAACCGGACCATCGGCAACGATCAGGTTGGCGATTTTGCCGACTTCTACGGATCCAAGAGCTTCAGACAATCCGAGGTTTTCTGCGGCGTTGGTCGTAAGCGCCGCCAGGGCGGCATCCTCCGGTAAACCGCGGTCGATCATTTCCCGGATGTTGGCCCGAATATCGCCGGCTTTCGCGCCCTGGGTCGTAAATCCGAACGAGAGTCCGGCTTCGTGAAGAACCGCTGCCACGCCACTGTAATCGTCACGACTCATGAGCTGACGCGCTTCCAGATTTCGCCTTTCCGCCTCGGTATCCCGGAAGGTGGCAGTACGCGTTTCGGGCGTATAGGAAGCCAGAATCGTATCGATCGAGTCACGTTTTAGCTTGGCCATCCACTTCGGCTTGTCCGGAAGGTCAAGCGTTACGAAAAGCGGTACGTCGGCGTCTCTGAGTTCGTCGACGGCGTCAAATCCCTCGTGAAGCCCGGCAAGCATGAGCGAGAAACCGAGATCGGACTGAAGCTTCAGCGCGCGGTAGATTTCCAGGGCGTCGTCCACATAGAAGAACACCGGTTTGTCGCGATCGATGATCGGAAAGAAAGCGTAGTGCACTTCGTCGAATTCCGGGCGTGCCCGTCCGGACGGATCGGATGCGAACTGCCTCTGCATCTGCCGGCGCCTTTGCGCCTCCCTGAAGAGTTGCCGGAACTTGGCGGTCATCGCCATGGGTGTGCCGGGATACATGCCGCGGGCTCCCTGGAACTGTACGTACATGGATGCATCGCCCCGCAGAACCATGCTGCGCGCGTCGTCTCCGGCATGGAGAATCACGGCGCCCGAACCGGGCAACATGCGCCCATTGGGCACCACGTGAGCGGCGCCGAAACCGATTTCGCGCAGCGCTCCAATCGATTTCTCATCCGTGGAAAGCATCGTGCGAACATCGAGCTGGGGCTGCATGCCGGCACGGTCGTCCGGCGGATTGCTGCGATCCGGGACCGGAGGCAGATCGTTCTGAGCGTCGGGCTTGGGCACACCAGTCGTGGAAAGACCGTCGATAAACGCCGCATAAACCGTCATGGAGTCCGGTGCGATACGCTCCGCGTCGTAAGGGATCGTCACGTTTTCGCCGACGGCCTCGATCAAACCGTTTCTGATCAGAACGGTGCCGTTTTCGATCACCCGGCCGGGGGCCTGGACGATGCGCACGCCTTCAATCGCGATGGCATTCGTTACGGCAGGGATGTCGGAGGCGTTTCGCTGCGCATATGCCGGGCTGATGGTGAAAAGAAGAGCAAATAGCGCAGTCGAGGCCAGCCACACCGACCCTGTTGCGGGTCGCCGCTCATACATAGTCGGAGTCATAACACACAAAGGGGAGGAATTCGGGGATAAAACCAACAAGATATTTCCCGAGAGAGGTGGCAGCAACCTCACACCGGGGAAAATTAGGGTGTTTTTTGATTCCCTTGAACCCGGCGTCAGTTTCAATTCTCAAATCGCCGTTTCCAGACAGTTCAGAACGGTTCATGTAATAAATAAAAAATGATCGTTCACGCGGGAATTATGTCGTCAGGATGGAGCAATATCGGCCTTTCCGCCTCAAATGCGCCTGAAATGGCCAGAATCCTCGTATGAGATCCAGGAAAGAGTCCCAATACGATGAATGTAGATCCGACACCCACGGGAATTGCCGAAAATAGCCCGTCTGACGCGGTATCCATTACTTGGCATGACTCTTGTAAAACGTAACCTCGATTATTGTATCCAGAACGGATCTAACACAATGTGCACCAAGCGATTATCAGCACTTTTCAACAGCGACCGAAAGATTGTCGGTAAGCAACTTGAAAAAGCAGTCGATACCCGCATTATAAGCCGGCTCAAAGAGAGACAGATGGTCGCAGAGGGAGATTCGGGATGGATACGGGATTCGAAGCAGCAGTCCCGGTAAGGGGCTCCCTTAACGCTGACAAGAAAGGTAGAACGTCATGCAACAGACAATACTCGCCGCGCTTGCCCTCATGATTGTAGCAAGCTTTACGCTTAACCAGCATATAGGAACGGCAAGAACCTACAACGAGCTGGTTGACGACGAACTGGAGATTGCAGCCGCCGGGGTCGCCATGCACGTCATGGAACTGATCGGCAATCGTGCTTTCGACGATCGGACAGTACCCTCCGAAGTGAACACGAACGGCATGCCGGAGGGTGACTCGGAGTTTACGAACGATAGCGCATTTGGCCAAGAAACCGGATGTGATCTGGATGAGCCGTACAACGATACGGTGCAGTGTGACGATATAGACGACGCAGACATGGCGGATGACGAATGGCAGGAAGTACCGTTCCGTTTGAAGGACGGCAAGGAACTGCCGTTCGACGTCCAGGTGCGCGTGTTCTACGTGGATCCATCCAATTTGGATCAGCCCCTGCTTTCAGGACAGAAAAGCCTTCAAAAAAAGGTTGTCGTAAAGGTCCGAAGCAAGCGTCACGTGAAGCAGAACCGTTACACAAACGGTTTTGTTCGCCTCGAGCGCATTTTCTCATACGACGTGAAGCGCGCCGAGAATCGTCTGAAAGAGCAGTATGGGGATACGACTCCAACAGATCCTCCCCCGGACGATGATCCGCCTCCTGAAGAGGGTGGTGATGACGGCGGCGACGAGGGCGATCAGGATGACGTCGAAGAGCCGGATCCAAACGCTAAAGTCTGGATCTGCCACCGTCGCGTGAAGAGAGGAAGGATTACCTGGAGGTCGAAGAAGGTGAAGCAAAAATTCGTACAGAAGCACATTGGCCACGGAGACACGATGGGCCAGTGCACGAATTAATCACGGCGAAACTGACGGCACCATCTGACAAGCACAAGATTTAAAGCAGTACTATGTGGTTCATATTTGACAACTTACGAGCGCTGATGATAGCGGGAGCCGTTTTGCTGATGCTGCTGACGGCCATGACCCGCTCCCGCGAACTGGGCGTCGAGCAGCTTTCGGTCTACGCGGCAAAGAGCCACTCGCTCGATCTGGCCGAATGGCTGGAAGACGACATCGCGACGCTCGGTTCCAACTTCGACTCCACTACGGTCCGTTTTCTTCTGCCAACGATTGTAGACGGAAACACCACGGAGTTCACGTTCCACCGGGACACCGTCGGTGCCGCACCTAACTTTGACAAGGTCCGCATCGAGACCCGTTATAGCCTGATCGATACGGAAACGGCTGAGCTGCAGGATACTACGATCCAGATGCATCAGATCATTCGCGATTCCCGTGTTCAGCAGGGAACTGGTTGGTCGCCCTGGCAGGAGGACGGACGCAGTTCACCACGCCTGTCATACTTCATGATATCACTGCTCGACAATCTCGGGCGGGCGGTAACGACGGAGTCGCAAACGACGTTTTTAAAGATGGATTTCTCCATTATTCCGCCCTTCAACCAGGGAAGACAGTATTTGAATCAGCTGAGCTGGGGCACGACCATACGTCTCCGGCCCTACTAGAACCAGTTTTGATACACCCTCAACAACACTTTTCGGTGTGAGTCATGGGAAAAGGATTAATGATTATAGTCTTTGGAGCTGTTTTAGCCGGATCGATCCTGGCTTATCAGCAGAAGCAGACTGCGCTCGAAACAACGGAGCGGCAGACGGACTACGAAGAGGAAGTTCTGGCTCGTGAGATTGCCCGTTCCGCCTACAATATCGCGAGGAAACTCGCGCAGGCTGCCGGCGACGATATGGACCTGGCCATTGCCAACATCAACGGACGGCTGCAGAACGGCGCCCCCAATTACCAGGGCGAACTGACCGGCATATACCAGGGCGGTAATTACGCGGCTCAGGCGTTTTCAGTGGACGGCCAGAACGTAAAGATTCGCGCTACGGGATGGTTTGGCGACGCCGAGCACATCATCAACGAGAATTACTATATGCCCATGCTCACCGTGAGAGATTCGAGCAAAGTCACGCTGGAGTTCCTGGAGTCGATGGCTGGATACTGCTCAGCAGTATTTCTGCAACGCTTCATCCCGAATAAGGGACAAGGCGTTCCCACGCTAAATAAAGTGGATGCCGACGGTAATCCGATCGAAGACGGTCCGGTTGTTCTGAGCGATGACGAACAGTACTATATCATGTCACCTGAGATGATTCTGAATTCGGGTCACAACAGAGAGGGAGACGAACTTCGCGTCACGCCCGACGGCATCATTCTCGCACCGGAGACGCGCGTCAACTTCTTTATTGGTGTGGACAAGGACTGCAGTGAGCAAGGTATCTGGGAAGAAACTTATGTCGAATCCCGGTACGACTGGATTCACAATGCGCTCGAAGAGGATACCGAGAACCTGCAGGATTTGCAGGAAGGTCCCTATTCAATGATCGAGCCGCATGCGACGGACGATCAAAAATGGCGTATTGCATTTGAAGACCTTCGCAGCTTCTCAGTTGAGCAGCACGAGGATATCAAGGCCAACAGCTATGGAGGAAACTGGGATTCGGTCCTGGAGACCTACGGCGGATCCGGCTGGACGGAGACGGACAGTAACGGATATCGAAAACTCCGGGATTATGGCTGGAAGCCGGACTTCAGCGACCAGGTCATTCAGGTATCCTTCAATCCCTGTAGCGGAAGCTGTTATAATTAATAGACTTACGGCAGCGTCTACTTGTAGCTGTTTTATTTAGCTGTCGTACGTTGACGTCGAAAAACGGCGCCCCGGTTGATTCCGGGGCGCCGTTTTTTACTGGTACCGTGAGCATTTACAGGTCTCCCAAAAAAGCCAGATTCGGAGGATTGTTTAAATCGTGTCTCCAGCCGGCCGATAGATCCAGTACATCCTTTATCGTCCGGTACCGGCTGTTTCCCGGCCGCGGTTATGGGTGGATAAACCAACTGTGAACCATGTCAAGGGTGCATTCGATACCCCGGAACGATCGCCCCCCGAGCCCGTGACGAAGGAGAAAAGACATCATGCAGCAGACTCTTCTTGGCATCCTCGCCCTGATGATTGTGGCCAGCTTCACCATGAATCAGAATCAGGATGTCGCTCGAACGTATAGCGAACTGGTTGATGACGAGCTGGAAATCGCTGCCAGTGGCGTGGCGATGCACATTATGGAGCTGATCGGAAACCGGTCGTTCGATTCACGGACGCGCCCCGATGTGGTCAACAATGACGGTTTTCCAGTCGGAAGCGAGGAGATGACGTCCTCAAGCGGATTTGGCAGTACCAGCGGATGCGATCTGGATGAGCCATTCAACGACGCCATTCAGTGCACCGATGTCGATGACGTGCACATGGCCCCGGACGAATGGCAGGCGGTACCGTTCCGGCTGAAAGACGGTAAAGAATTACCATTTGACGTCAACGTCGAGGTGTTTTACGTCAGCGCGGACGACATGAACACGCCACTTCTGACGGGCGATCGCAGCATGCACAAGAAGGTCGTCGTCCGTATTCGAAGCCAGCACCACATGGCGCAGAACAGATATGAAAGCGGTTTTGTGCGCCTGGAACGAATTTTCTCGTACGACCAGAAACGCGCCGAGAACCGATTTCAAGAACAATACGGAACCACGCCGCCCCCGGATCCACCGGACGAAGACCCGCCGCCTGACGATCCGCCGCCTGACGACCCGCC
>CAZGOS010000037.1:10660-18695 GCA_964527795.1 uncultured Rhodothermales bacterium
CCGCCGCCTGACGACCCGCCTGGGGATGGTGGTGATGGCGAGCCGGATCCGAATGAACGGGTAACGATCTGCCACCGTTCGGTGAAACATGGGCAAATCAGATGGAAGACAAAGAATGTGAAATACAAATTCCTCCCGAAGCACATCGGCCACGGCGACTATATGGGTGCGTGTCAGAACTGATGTTGCGGCACGAGTAACACCGCGCGTTCCTTACAACACCTTAAAGGACAAACATTATGTGGTTCATATTTGACAATCTAAGAGCGCTGATGATTGCGGGTGCCGTTCTACTCATGTTGCTCTCGGCCATGACTCGGGCACGGGAACTGGGTACTGAGCAGCTCTCGGTGTATTCGGCCAAAAGCCATGCGCTCGATCTGGCTGAATGGCTCGAAGACGACATCGCTACTCTGGGTTCGAACTTCGACTCCACAACGGTGCGTTTCCTGTTGCCAACGATCGTGGACGGTAATGCAACGACATTTACGTTTCACCGAGATACGGTCGGAGCCGCTCCCAATTTCGACAAAGTTCGAATCGAAACACGGTATCAGCTTTTACCGACCGATGTCGCAGAGCTTCAGGACACGACGATCCAGATGCACCAGGTCGTACGCTCTACGCGCGAGCAGCAGGGTGCAGGCTGGTCGCCATGGCAGGAAGACGGTCGAAGTTCACCTCGGCTATCCTATTTCATGATTTCGCTGCTCGACGATCTCGGGCAGGCGGTAACGACGGAGTCGCAAACCACGTTTTTAAAGATGGATTTCTCCATCATTCCGCCCTTCAACCAGGGAAGACAGTACCTGAATCAGCTGAGCTGGGGCACGACAATTCGTCTCCGACCGTATTAAAATCACTTACAGAATTGCCGATACACGAGATAACAGGATAATTGTAACCGATACAACCCGTTTCCTGAGTCCCTCCGCCTGCTTAGCGTCCCCTTACCAAGCTCCCCCGCGAAAAAGAAATCTTAAGAAACCATCACTTTCGGTGTGAGCCATGGGTAAAGGCCTACTAATTATTGTTATTGGAGGGATGATGGCGGCAACAACTTTGTCCTTCCAGACGAAACAGACGGCGCTTGAGACCACAAAAGCGCAGACAGCGTACGAGGAGGAGCTTCTCGCGCGCGAGATTGCTCGATCGGCCTACAGCGTTGCATATCGTAAAGCCCAGAATGCAGGCAACGACCTCGACCAGGCGATTGCCAATGTCAACGGCACGAATGCAGGCGGTGCACCGAATCTAGACGGAGAAATGCTCGGGAACTACCAGGGCGGCGATTTCGCCGTCCAGGCGTATTCGCTCGACGGGCAGAACGTGAAAATTCGCTCTATCGGTCGTTTTGGAAACGCTGAGCACATAATCAATGAGAATTACAACGTCAAGCTGCTCACGGTTAAGGAACAGAGCCGCGTGACCATCGAATTCCTCGAGTCCATGGCCGGGTACTGCTCGGCTATATTCCTGCAGCAGTTTGTACCGAATACGGGTCAGCCGCAACCCGCCGGCAGCCAGCTTACCGACGACGAGCGGTACTGGATCATGACTCCGGATATGGTCTTCGAATCCGGACACAACCGGCCCGAAAGCGACTCCCGCACGACGCCACAGGATATCATTCTCGAGCCTGGTACGCGCATGAACTTCTTCATTGGTGTCGACAGGGACTGCAGCGAGGAAGGTATCATGGAAGAAAACTTCGTACCAGAAACCTACGACTGGATCCATCATGCTCTCGAGGAAGACACGGAGAATCTGGAGGATCTTCAGGAAGGACTCTACTCCATGATCGAGCAGAACGAGACGAACGATCAGACATGGCGCATTGCTTTTGAGGACCTTCGTCACTTCTCCAACGCACAGATGGAAGACATCAAGGCCAACGGGTACGGCGGTAGCTGGAACGAAGCCGGCCAGACCTATGGTGGAAATGGTTGGGACGAGCAGGATGCCAGAGGTTATCGTAGGCTGAGAGATTTCGGATGGAAGCCGGATTTCAGTGACCAGGTGATAGAAGTAACGCTGTCTCCCTGTGACGGGCTCTGCGAACCTCCCGTCTAGGATGCGATAGAAGGACAATACCAAGTCGGTAGAACGCCGGATCATCAGGCTTACGATGTTCCGGCGTTTTGCGTAAAGAGGGACCGGTGACTCTCCGGACATTCAGACTGAGCTTCCTATCCGGGGTCGGGAGCTGATCGCCTTCAAAACAATCTCAAATCAAATCTCACATTGGATACAACATGGAGCGGTGCCTTACATCGGCAGTGAAAAATATGTGTAGAAATCCTGGGGAGCGTGTAAAGAAATATCGCCAACCAGCGATCTGTGATCGCTGAGCTGCAAGTTATCGACGATTTGTCCCGCAGTGATCTCTGCTCGTATCTGTCCGGCGAGGTTTATGCTCGCGCACGATCGTGCGATCTTATCTGGGCCGGATTTCTTTAAAACCGGCCAAATGAGGCCTGTTTTGTTGCGAGTCCGGCACATCTTGTTCAGGCCTCCGGCAATTCGTTGCGCGTTTGAATAAGGAGACCAGCCCCGGATTATAAATTGGCTGCATGATGTAGTGGGATACCCTACACAATCGATCGGGGAGACACTGCCACGCGCTTCAGGTTCATTCTCTCACATCGGCAACAGCTCCGTATCGACTATTGTGGTCCAGAAAATTTTTGGCCGCGTGCCGGTCCGGACTGGCATCAAATTGGCCATTTCGAATATGTAGACTGATTCAGTTAACATCGGATAAAGAACCATGAACAAAATAAGTAAGTTAATCGCGACCCTCACGTTGATGCTGGCGTTCACGGGCGTGACGTTTGGGCAGAACCAGACAGTTACGCTCGGAGACCACGATTTCAGGGCTAATAACTGGGGAGGCGGCGGCGGTGTAACGGTTGGAGCATGCGAAGCGTGCCACACGCCTCACAATGCTGACGCAACGGCGACAATAGAGCCACTCTGGAATCACGTCCTTACTACAGACGGTTTTACCGTATATACCAGCTCGACGTTCGATGGATCGGCCGGGCAGCCCACCGGTAATTCGAAAATGTGCCTGAGCTGCCATGACGGCAACGTAGCCATCGACAGTTATGGTACGAGAGTGGGTACGACTTTCATATCGGGCGACCATAATTTGGGCAGGGACCTGAGTAACGACCATCCGGTATCGTTCGATTATCTCTCTAGTCATCCAGACGTGACATCTTTGGACCTGGCCGATCCAGATGGTGCAGGATCCTCCTTCGATGGCGTAGGCACCATATCGCAGAACATGCTCTTCAGCGGAAAGATGCAGTGCGCCAGTTGCCACGATCCGCATGAGACTACGAACGGTGATTTCCTTATAATGGATAACAGTGGCGATGCACTCTGCATTGTATGCCATACCAAGTAGATAGCTGGTTCAGCTATTTAGGCCCCGTTTAAGGTAGGATCTTTTTGAATAGCGATAGGGTATCGTCCAACATACCCTATCGCTATTTTTGTGAATTGTCAGTCGTTGAAATCGCCTTTACCGATACAATCCGTCCTTTCGAGTATGCCCATGACGATACATGTCCGGTTAAATCGTTCAGTTGTCGCTATCGCTGCGATCACTCTTCTGTCGGCCATTATTTCCGGCTGTGCTCCTTTGCCCGAAATATCTATGACAGCCGATTCAATTGTCATTTTTCCTCCCCCGCCGGATACTACGAGAATCCAATTTCTTACGAAAATCAGCGATTCGACTGACATTAAGAAAAGGAGATCAAGATTCGCATCACTCTTTTTCGATTCTGAAACCGCTATACAGATTCTAAAACCATACGGGATTGCTTCGTCACCGGGCCGACTATACGTTTGCGACACAGAGCTCGGTGGTCTGTACATCATTGATCTGGAGGAGCGAACTTTTGAACCGTTCGTTCCGAAGGGCCTTGGCGCATTTCAGAAGCCTATTAATGCCTTTGTTGACGACAGTGGAACACTTTACGTCGCCGATCGGGATCGAGGCCAGATCCTGCTGTTCGATAACGATCTGCGCTTTCGTTCAACGATCGGAGATCCATCAACGCTCACTCCGACCGACGTTTTTGTTTATGATGGAAAAACGTGGGTTACCGATTTAAGTGGTCGGCAGGTTAAAGTTTTTGACACGGTCTCCGGGGACTCCCTCTTCTCGATACCTGGCGAATCACCCGATTCTCTAGAGTTTTTGTCTCAGCCAACGAACCTGTACATCCGAGACGACCTGGTATATGTCAGCGATTTCGGCGACAATACTGTAAAGGTGTATACGACGCAGGGTCAATACGTACGTAGGATCGGCGGAATAGGGAGGGCGCTTGGTAAGTTTGCACGGCCCAAGGGAGTTGCTGTTGATAAGGAGGGTCTTTTATACGCGGTTGATGCAGCGTTCGAGAATGTGCAGATGTTCGACGATCTCGGAAATCTCCTGATGTTTTTTGGCGGTAGTTACTCGGGTCCGGGATATATGTGGTTGCCGGCAAAGGTGGCGATCGACTACGATAACGTAGGCTATTTTCAGCAATACGTTTTTGAAGCGTTTGAACTCGAGTATCTGATTTACGTCACCAATCAGTTTGGCCCGGACAAAATAAGCGTATACGGATACGTGCGTCCAAGATCAGTCTCAGATGTTTTACCATAATGCGGTGCCTTACATATATAGGGTTTTTCGTCATCCTGGTGTCCTTATCGACGTGCAGTCCGGCGGCTCGGTACCGAATCCTTTCAACCGCCTTCGATGGCGTTCCCAATCCGACACAGGTCGATCCCGCGCTCACGGATTCCAGCCTGGCGGACTCGGAATCGGCGGATACGTTGTCATCTGGAGGTCCAATCGCATCGAAGCCGTCTTCGTATCGTCACGAGGTTTATAGCCGGCGTACATGTGACTCATGTCATGACAAAACGACGGGAAACAGCCTGGTTGATCCGGAACCGACACTTTGTTACAACTGTCACGACGATTTTGCGGAATCGAACCGTGTCTTGCACGGTCCGGTCGCCTCAGGCTATTGTACGCAGTGCCACAGTCCGCACAGAGCCCCATTCGAACACTTATTGCTGAGAGAGGGACGAGAGTTATGTCAGACCTGTCATAATCCAGCGGACATTCTCACGAATAACGCCCATGAAGGGGAAGAGGACAGTTCCTGCATCGATTGCCACTCGCCGCACGGAGGCGACGATCAATACCTGTTCTGAGCTACGGATGGGATCGCGAAAGGAAATATCCGTTCCAGGTACGATTTATCGCCTACTTGCCATTGGCCTCGCGGCGTTTTCGTTCTTGGCGACAAACAACGCGCACGCTCAATCCAGGTCGGCATCTGCCGGCTGGACAATCCAGGCAATAGATGGTTCATACAGCCTCATCGGCCAGAGACGCGACCTGTCAAATACTTTTCGCACTGGTAAGAACTCGCGTAACGAGCTGTTTTCGCTGTATGCCGAGTTGAATGCTACCATCAAAAGCTATATCCGGCATCCAGATATTGTGAAGCTCGATATTGACGTTGGTTTGAATCCAGGTGTACGTAATGAATCGATTCTCAGAACACCGGCCCGAAATCAGGCCCAGACTGCTGAAAAAATCGGGATTCGCACATCCTTTTTTCGAACTTCTCCTGTAAGTGTTCATGCCACCGCCGCGTTCGATCATCGATACGTGTTTCGTGATTATGTGAATAGCGTGGAGGCACGTCGCTTCAGTACCAGCGGGGTCGTTTCACTGAACAGTACAATTGTCAAAGCAAATTTCAGCCATCGATGGTCGGACTGGGCGCAGAAAGAGCTCCAGTCTGACCGGATGTTTAGGGATACGCAACAGGTCTTTGCAGCAGATTTTCGTAAAGATACCCGGTTCTATGGAGCACACCGCATTAATCTAAAATATGAAGACGTATCCAGGGAACAGCGCTCTGTATATAAGATCGGACAAACCGTCCGGGATATGCGTATCTACAATCGAATGGATTGGAAGACACCGGGGAAGAACTTCTGGCGATCGGAAATTCGTCTTAACAGCCTTCGCGGAACAGCGTACCTTGATCGCACACAGATTCTCGAATCCGTTCGATTCGACCTGCCGTGGATGTTTTCCATGAGCGGGACATACGATTTCAGTCGGGTATCATCCGACGAAGCGTCGAGGTCAGTGAACAAAGCATCCGGTACGGTTTCCCATCAATTGTTCGCCAGCCTGCGGTCAGAAGTGGTGGTTGAGTATTCAAACTCAAATGAGTCAAGTCTGAACGAAACATGGCGTGCTTATGGCTTTACATTGGAGTATCAAAAGCGCCTTCCTGTCGGGCGGCTGTCGGTCACATGGTCCAAGCGATTTCGGGATCAGGAACAGGAAAACAAAGCAGGAAATCTGATCGTTGTGGACGAAGGACATAAGATTGACGATGATATTATCCTGCTGCTGAATCATTCTAACGTTGATGCGAGAACAATCGTCGTCAGCAACGCTGACCGAACGATTTTGTACGAAGAGGGGATCGACTTTTTGATCTTAGATGCCGGTCCGTATATCGAACTTCGTCGATTGCTCGGCGGACAGATTCTTGAAGGGGCAACCATACGTGTGGATTACGTTGCCGGGCCGGTCGAGTTTTCGTTTGATGAGCAGGAGCACGGGTTTTTTGTAAACTTTTCAACTTTGAAGAACATCGTACGCGTCTACTACAGACTCCGTGATCTATCATACAATAATGTGCAAAAAAGTGCGGAAAACATTCTGAAAACAGTTGATCAGTCAATTATCGGAGGGCAAATTTCTTATAGAAATGTCTCCGCAGGCGTAGAAAAGGATATTTTCAAATCCAACATTACACCCTACCGGACAGAACGAATTTATGGTTCGCTGTGGCATACTTTTGGAAGTCGCATAACAACCTCCGTTTCAGGAAGCCGCAGAGCAATGCTGCTGACGGATACACGTGAGCTCAGAACATACAGCAATTTGATAGCATCGGTTCAGTATCGCCTGGGTGCGACAGGGCGGATTTATTTGGACGGGGGTTATCAAATTGATCGAGGGCCGGGAGTCGATCTGGATCTCAAACGATTAGGGATCGAATTTGGTTTTGACCGCAGATCCTCGAGTTTTACAGTCGGTGTAACTTTCTTTACTCGCACGTTTCTATCCGATGAATTGACATACACAGATCTGCGCCTTCGATATAAGAAAACGTTCTGAGAGTAACTCAAAAATGCGCACACTAGCTGTCCTGATATTCGCGGCGACTATTCTCTTTTTCATACCGCAGCCGCGGCCTGCTCCTCCTTCAGGAAACGACTGCACCTCGTCCGGGTGTCACGCGTCCGTCATCGATGTCGCGTTCGCTCACGAAGCCGCGGTCGACGACTGCGAGTCGTGCCACGAACAGGAGGGCGACAACCATCCCGACGATCCGGGTGCCGAGTTCGCCTTTTCGGACGAGCCGCCGGACATGTGCTACATGTGCCACGACGAAAAAAATACGCTGCAGATCGTTCACGAGCCGGTCGCCGACGGAGACTGCACGACGTGCCACTCGCCGCACGGTTCGTCCCAGCCTTTCATGCTCGAGATGAGCGGCGATGAAATCATTTGTGCCGATTGTCACGATATGTTCCCGCAAGATGAACACGAAGTTGTGCACGGCCCTGTCGCAGGCAGTCTATGTACGGATTGTCACAATCCGCACGAGTCCGACCTGAATGCGCTGCTGAAGGCTCCGGAACCCGAACTCTGTTATTCCTGTCACGAAGAAAAAGGGGAGCAACAGGCGTACCGTTCGCTCCATCCCCCGTTCGAAGACGGCTGTTTCGATTGCCATGAAGCGCACGCGTCCGATGAGGCTTCCCTGCTGCTGGATGCGGTGCCGACGCTCTGCTTCGACTGCCACGACGATATAGAAGAGGACATAACCACGGATCCCGTCGTTCATGGCGGTGTTCAGAGTGATCGTTCCTGTCTGTCGTGTCACAATCCACATGCCACGCAGCACGCGACCCTGCT
>CAZGOS010000038.1:0-18387 GCA_964527795.1 uncultured Rhodothermales bacterium
ATGAAGTTTTCCGTGACGACGTGGCCGTCGAAAAGATGGATGGCCCGCTGTGAATACTCAGCGTTGGCCGGAGAGTGCGTAACCATGACGATGGTCGTACCGGCCTCATTCATCTGTGTCAGCAGATTCATGACCTCCTCGCCGTGTGTCGAGTCCAGGTTACCGGTCGGCTCGTCGGCAAGAATCAGTTTCGGCCCGGCCACGACTGCTCTGGCGATCGCAACGCGCTGCTGCTGTCCACCGGAGAGCTGCTGCGGAAAGTGACGCTGCCGGTGCACGATCTGGACCGACTCGAGCGCCGCATTCACGCGGGCTTTCCGCTCGTCCGAACCCATGCCCAGGTAGAGAAGAGGTAGTTCCACGTTCTCATACACGGTCAGCTCGTCAATCAGGTTAAAGCTCTGAAAAACGAAGCCAATGTTGCCTTTGCGGAGTTGGGCACGCTGGCGCTCCGAGAGATTTGACACCTCGGTACCCATGAAGGAATATTCGCCGTCCGATGGGTTGTCGAGCAACCCGAGAATGTTCAGGAGCGTCGATTTACCACATCCCGACGGACCCATGACCGAAACGAACTCGCCTTCTTTTATTTCGATGTTCACGTTGTTCAGGGCGGTAGTTTCGACCTCTTCAGCAACGTACGATTTCTTGAGGTTAACCGTGTTAATCATTGTCTCTACTCGTACAGGTGATTTTTAATTGTGCGTAAAGTCACATCGTACAGACAAAGCAAAAGGTTACAATTGTTTGCATGATGGCTTAAAAAAAGTTTGGGTGCGTTATTTGAATACCAGGCGATCGGCATCGCCGAATGTATCGTAGGACGATGTCACGATGCGTTCGCCGGACCGCAATCCCTCCAGGACCTCGTATACGTCCAGGTTTTTCCGTCCCAGTCGTATCGCTCGTTTCTCAGCGAAATCTCCGGACTCGTCCACGACATAGATCCAGTTACCTCCGGTCGTCTGATAGAATCCGCCAATCGGAATAATGACCGCGTCATCGGGTTCACTCATCTCAAGTCGGAAACGGACGGTTTGACCTCTGCGAATGCCTTCCGGCAATTCAACAAATTCCAGATCGATCACAAAACGGCCGCCTATTACCTCGGGGTACACGCGGTGAACGCGCAGTTCGTATTCACCGCCCGTCCCACTGGAAAGGGTGATCGCCTTCTGTCCCGTTCGCACACGTCTGATATGATACTCGTCGATGTCTGCTTCGAGTTTGAAGCCGTCAAGCACGTCGATCTGACCGAATCGGAATCCGGCAGCTTTTTGCTCCCCCAATTCGGCGTTCAGTTGCGAGAGCTGGCCCGATACTGGGGCGCGCAGCGTGAGGTTTTGCAGACGCTCCTGAACGAGTTGATAGTTTAACTCCATGCGATCGATGGCGTCTGACATCTGCGAAATCTGGATGGCCTGGCGAAGCGAATCCGATTGATACGCCTGGATCGTCAGGTTCCTGTTGCGAACCCAGTATTCGTACTCGTCATTCGTGCGCTCATATTCCTGCTGGGAGATGGCCTGTCGCTGGATAAGATCCTCATTTCGGTCCACATCGCGTTTCAATCGAGCGATGTTATATCCCATATTTATCAGGTCCTGGCGCAGGCGAAGATTGTTCTGCTCGACCTGAAAACGAGTCTGCTCGAGCCGGTTGATCTGCTCGATGCGCGAAGTCTCCGAGCTGAATAGCTGCATCTGGAGGTTTGCATTGACGAGGCGAAGAATAGGTTGCCCCTCTTCAACCACTTCTCCCTCCAGGACAAAAATTTCTTCAATGCGACCACCCGATTCGGCATCCAGAAACACCGTCGTGCGGGGCAGCACATTACCGGTTCCAGGTATCATTTCCTGGAATGGAGCATAATCGACCGTCGAGATCGTAATGCGTTCGCGCTCGACATTGAGCTTTCGTCCGCCGACGGTCGTGGAAAGCCCCCAGGCAATAAGGGCAAGAAACAGGGCACCCCCAAGCACCATCAGGACGCGGTTCGGTGTCCAGAATTTTTTCTCGATACGGCGGTCCATGCCTTCACCGCCGCCCATTCCCGCCTTTCCATTCGGCGCATCGTAGCCGCTACCGCGGGGCGCCAGGAGTGGGGCGATCGAACTTTTTGGAGATTTTGCTTCTGAAGTCATGACGAGGAGGTCAGGTCGTCCGTTAATTGAACCAGGCCTTAATCTGTATGTATCTATCTATCTGCGTCGAAAGGCCGTACCTCTAGTGGCGGCAGACGATACACTTCACGGTAACAAACCCGTAATGTTGCGCTCTCGACAAAAGTAGTCAATAATCGACCAATGCACGCTCGACCCCGCACCTTATTATATTTCAAACGTTAGAAAGCATGCCGAATCACGAAGAGGAGCCAGGCACTCATGGGCCGAATCATTTCAACGGGCGACACCGCAGCCAAGCGACGACGAGCGCACATTCGTTCCTGCGCCGAGGTATTGCGATTGATGGCGAGCAGGGATTCCTTCGATGATGAAGCAAAAGACATGGCCGCATTTCTGGTCTTCAATCTTCGCGGTATCTACGTTACGATCGAAGAGAGCGCCCGGTCCTGGGACGATCGAAACTACTGGAAGAAATCGGAGGCCCTTCGCCAGAAGTGGAGATGGTCCGAACTGGTGGCCGACGAGTTACAGGAACTCGTTGTGGCCGAAAAGTGGCAACTCGTACCGCCTCTTCTCATTGAACTCATTCCTCATTTTGCCGACGTCAACATACAGTCGGTTACGCGAAGCTCGGACTGGTGGGCTGGTGCCCGTCGAGCCCTGAAAAGGGAACTGGAACAGGCAGAATCTGTCACGAGGTACTAGCTGAGAGAATGGAACCGAAAGAGATTACGCTGGAACCCGGAGTGATCCTCGTGGCCCCGCCCACGCTCATCGACCCGAATTTTCGGAGATCGGTCGTGTTTCTTTGTGAGCATTCCCCGGAAGGGAGTTTTGGTTTGATTCTGAATCACAAAGTGTCGCTGGGAATGCCGGATCTGATGGCCGATCTCTCCTCCTATTCCGATCCCGTTCGCATCGGAGGACCCGTGCAGATGGATACGCTGCACTTCCTGCATCGTTACGGCGGCGAGGTTTCCGGAGCCATTGAGATCATCAACGGCGTATACTGGGGAGGGGAACTGAGCGATCTTCAACGGCTTTTCCTCGACCAGGACCCGACGGGCCACGATCTTCAATTCTTTCTGGGATACGCCGGATGGACCGACGGTCAACTCGACGATGAAGTAAAAGCGGGAGGCTGGCTTCTGCTTCCTTCCAGCGGCGATCTGGTGTTCAACGCAGAACCTGGAAAGCTGTGGCGAAACGCCATGTTGTTGCTCGGCGGTGAATACAGCCTGCTTGCGAATTTTCCGGAAGATCCTATTCTGAACTGAGTGCGTTTCTGAACTGAGCACGATTCTGAGCGTGATTCTGAGCGTGATTCTGAGCGTGATTCTGAGCGTGATTGCCCTACACGTCACCCAACTGCGGTCTTAGAATCATTTCCTCAACTACCGTCCGTTTACTCATCTGATGGGCTGCCAGTACGGCCTCCGCAATGTCTTCAGCGGGCATCAGTCGATCTTCGGTGACTCCGGACCCTTGCCAACTGGCCGTATACGTGGCGCCCGGCAGGAGAGAAGTAACTCGAATTCCCGTCTGCTTCGTTTCCTCGCGCAGCGCACGTGCAAGCCCGAGTAGGCCGTGTTTTGACGCGCAATACGCAATTCCGCTCGGATATCCACGGATAGACGCAACCGAGGCTATGAAAATAACATGACCCGAACCGGCGGAGATCATCTTCGGGACCAGATTGCTGGTCACGAGGAAGGCGCCCGTCAGATTCACGTCCAACTGCTGACGAAACTGTTCGGGCGTTGTATCCAATATGCCTCCAGGTTGAAACGCGCCTGCGTTGTTTACACATACGGTCGGGGTGCCGGAGTCGCCGAGTAACGCGCGGCACGCGGAGGCCACGGCGCGCGAATCGGTCACGTCGCACGGATAAATATGAACCGATGCGCCGATGTTCGAGCAGTCTCCGGCGACGCCGCGCAGCCGCTCTTCGTTTCTGGCGAGCAGCGACAGTGAGGAAGTCGGATACGCCCGGGCAAACCGGCGGGCGATGGCCGCTCCAATTCCCTGGCCGGCACCCGTGACGACGAAATGATCACTCATGAGGGGAGAAATGATTCGAATGTGTAAATGTGGCTTTTCGGCAATTTCGCTCTCTCCTAAAAACCGACTCCGTTTCGGATGAGACGCATGAATTCAGCACGGGTATTCTCGTTTCTCATGAACGCGCCCGACATCGCGCTGGTTGTAGTGACGCTGTGCTGTTTCTGTACTCCGCGCATGACCATGCAGAGATGAGTTGCCTCAATAATGACAGCCACACCCTGCGGCTTCAATGCGTTGTCGATCGCCTCCTGAATCTGGAGCGTCAGGCGTTCCTGGACCTGCAGCCGGCGCGCAAAAATGTCGACTATGCGTGGAAGTTTGCTCAGGCCTACAATTTTTCCATCGGGGATGTAGGCGACATGGGCTTTCCCGAAGAACGGCAGCATGTGATGTTCACACAGGCTGTAGATCTCAATGTCCTTCACGAGAATCATCTCGTTGTAATCCTCTTTGAAAACAGCACTCTCCAGGATTTTACGCGGATCCAACTGGTAGCCCTGCGTGAGGTATAACATGGATTTGGCCACTCGCATGGGGGTTTTCAGCAGTCCTTCCCGAGAGACATCTTCACCCATCTGATCGAGCAGACAATGTACGTGCGTGGCCATCTTTTCGGCCACTTCAGGGTCGTATTCGTTGGCAATCCTGTATTTTTTATCGAACGGTTCTTTCATGATTCTTTAGCGCTGGACCGGATTTTCTACTCTCCTCGATACTCCACGAAATTCCTCTCGGTCTCATAGAGACGAACGGCGTGAAGTACGCCCGTTGGGAGAGCATCTTTCAGTTCTTTCCAAAACGCGATCGCCAGGTTTTCACTCGAAGTCAGGATTCCCTGCAGAAAATCCACGTCCAGATTGAGATTGTTGTGATCGCACCTGTCTACGATACACTCGTTCACGATTCGTTTCAGATCACTCAGATCGATCACATAACCCGTTTCGGGGTCGGGTGTCCCGGTCACTGTGACTTCAAGGATATAATTGTGTCCGTGCCAGTTCGGGGAATTGCATTTCCCGTATGTCCGCCGGTTCCACTCGTCGGATTGGTCCGGATTGTGAAGACGGTGCGCCGCATTGAAATGAACGCGTCGCGTTACATAGGCGAGAGGCATAATGCAACTCTGGTGGGTCATCGGTCAGGCAGTTCCCCTCGAACCGGGTCTTAGGGCCAACGTTCCGGGAAAACCAGGCGATAGCAGAGGATGAATTGATCTATATTCAGGTACTGATCAGCGCAAGAGGTACCCATGGCTGAAAAAACACTATTCGAACTGATTGCCGACCGCGAAATCCCTTCCGTTATCATTTGGGAAGATGAGCACTGCCTGGTTATCAGAGACATCAATCCGCAGGCCCCTTCCCATTTTCTGGTGGTTCCGCGAAAACCGATACCGACGCTCGACGATTTGACGGAGGAGGATGCGCCACTCATCGGGCACATGTTCATCGTAGCCCGGACCGTGGCCGCCGAAGACGGTTTGACCGGCGGTTATCGCACGGTGTTCAATTGCGGTCCGGACGCTTCTCAGACTGTGCCGCATATTCATCTGCATGTTCTGGGCGGGCGGAAACTGAGCTGGCCACCCGGATGATGTTGCGTGAGCCGTTCATCGCCTGAAATGAGTGTTTTCAATTATTGACGGGTCGATCTGCCATGATTCCGCGCAGATATCGTAACATTCGCTGTTATCTGATCGCCCTGTCCTTTTCTACCATGACGGCCGGGCCGGCACTGGCTCAAGGCCGGTTTGTTGGAGGTTTTGAACGCGAGATCAACCGCTATCGGTGGACGAGCGACATTCAGTTCGACCGGCAGATTGATGCATGGACGGTCGAACTGTCGAACTCATTTCGATCGGATGCTTTCATTCTGTTTGATGATCGACTGAGTTTCCGAGACGAGAACAATACAAGGCTGACACTCCGACGTCCATATGGAGAGCGCCGGCTTTCGATATATGGATCGTTTGGGTGGTTCAGCCTGAGCCGGGTACTCAGTCAGAATCTCATTGCCGGCTACCGGTTTCCGCTCACGTCGAAGGTCTGGTTTGAACCTTTACTCGGCGCATCTCTTGATCGACGACCCGGATTTTCGGAAGGAACGACCCGTGCGCCGCTGCGGACGGATGCAGGGCCGGCGGCGGGTTTCAAATTTGGCGTTCCGTCGACCGCGATTGACGCCTATAGAGTCGAAGTTTCGGGTGAGGGGCTCATACAGAGCATGGCCCCGCGACGCGGTGAAATGCTTCGGGCCAGTGGATTCGCTGAACGAACATTCGAAAAGACGAGAGTCCGAACCCGCGTTCAGGTAGCTCGAATTCGTCGGGATGCGTACGAGGCAGCCTCATTCCTGAACCGGGATGATACCGCAACCAGGGTTGCCGAAACGGTTGAATCGACGCGTAGCGATACCCTTGCGGCGACCGTATTTGTTGATCGGACCGTGTCGCAGAGCACCGTGATCCGAGGTCGTCTGGACTTCACGACAAACCGGCGCATGGTGGAAACGCTACGTGCTCCGGAATCGGCTATTTTTTTCGACTCCGATTTTTCCAGACGCGTCTTCGAAGCAGAACTCAGTTCCACGTATTCGAAGTCTCAAACTCTTCTGCGCCTGTCGATCAGAGGGGGAGCGGAAGTCGAACGGCGCCGATTGGCAAATGAGGAGGCTTTACCTCCCGCGCAGGCGTCGCAGAAACTGAATCTGTTGAAACAGGCCGACTATGATCGCGGTTTTCTTTCGTTCCAGATGAATGCGCGAGCTCCGATCGGCTCGAGAGCCGTTCTCCAGGCCGATATTTCTGTAAATATTCTGCGACGTGACACACCGGATGTCAATCCCGACGACCGTGATGAATTGTACTACAACGGATTACTCGGAGCGAGCCTGCACCTGACACGTCACGTAGAACTCCAGCTCCAGTTATTCGGAACGTACTATCACACGGTCTATGTCAAGGCTGCTCGTTCGATCGAGAACAATGTGCAGCAATCTCTTCGGTTTCGGCCCACGATCATCTGGCGACCGTCGCCCGTGACGCGCATCAATGTGACCACGGAAGTGCGCGCAAACTACACCATCGACGATTTTTTATTGCCGGGCCGACTGCCAACCGACCAATCCGCCAGAGAACTCAGTTACAATCTGGACGGAGAACACGATTTTGGCCACAGTGTGCGCCTGTATGTCAAGGGTCGTCTAAGCGATCTCCGTCTGGGACGATTCCTGAACGACTCGTTTGCGGAAATACCAATCGACAGTCTCCGCACGACGAGCGCATGGATCCGCCTGAGCGTCGGCGGGAAGGTTCAGGCTGAGATCGGACTCAGAACCTACATCCGCAGTGATTTCGATCGGGCGATAACAGTGCGCTATGATCGCGGGGATGCATCGGGTATGCGCGCGAGAATCACGAGACCGGGTCGACAAATTATTGCTCAGGTGGGACCCACAACGTCAATCGTTTGGCCCCTGACTTCTGGACGATTCCTTCGCCTGGACGGGTGGGCCACGTTTCAGAGGATTTCGTATAAGCTCTACGGTGAACTGCCTGAGGGTCTGGAAAGTGAAATCAAAAAGGCGGCGAAAAAGGGCAGCCGAACGTTGATTCCCAATCTGTCCGTCACTATGCAGTGGCAGTTTTAGCGTAGTTTCGTCTCGAAGTACGTGAACCCGTTATGAGAATCCTCGGCGTTACAGGTGGCATCGGCAGCGGGAAAAGCACCGTCTGTAAAATGCTTTCCGGGCGGGGCGCCCGCGTATTCTACGCGGACGAAGTCGCCAGGGAACTCATGGCTCAAGACGGCGGCGTTCGCGCGCGGCTCGTCGACGCGTTTGGATCGAAGGCTTACCTGGCAGACGGATCGCTCGACCGATCATATCTTGCAGCTCGCATCTTTTCTTCAGAAAAGGAAAGGGAGCTCATCAATACGATCGTGCATCCAGCCGTGGCCCGTTCTTTCAAAAACGCCGTCGAAGCAGCATTATCGGACGGTATTTCGCTGCTTGTAAAAGAAGCCGCTCTGCTGTTCGAAACGGATACGAGCGTGCTCGATTCAATTCTGGTTGTGAACGCTCCCGAAGAAGATAGAATTCGCCGTGTCTGCGAACGCGACGGTTCATCGCGTGAACATGTACTTGCACGCTTGAAAAGCCAGATGTCACCCGGGGAAATGATAAAACGGGCTGACTACGTCATCGAGAATGACGGTTCCATCGAGAGACTTCAACGTCACGTGGACGATCTCTTCATCGAGATCGTCGACTGAAGCACGTCTGCTGTTATGGTGACGAGAAAACTCGGCTACTCGGATCTGGAATTAAGCACGGTCGGTTTGGGGACCTGGGCGATTGGAGGACCCTGGGAGTTTGGCTGGGGAGCCCAGAATGATTTCGACTCGATAGATACGATTCGAAGAGCTGTCGAACTGGGAATTAATTGGGTTGATACGGCCCCTTGTTACGGACTCGGGCATTCAGAGACCATCGTCGGGCAGGCTCTGCACGACATCCGGGACCAGGTTATCATCGCGACGAAATGCGGCCTTGTTTGGGAAAATCCGGAGTCGGGAAACGTTGTCTCGCAGTTGAAGGCATGGAGCGTGCGAAAGGAAGTGGAAGACAGCCTTCGTCGCCTTGATGTCGATTATATCGACCTGTACCAGATCCACTGGCCGAATCCGGATGAGGATATAGAAGAGGCCTGGGAGGAAATCGCAAAGCTCATGGAAGAGAAGAAGGTGCGCTACGCGGGGGTTTCCAACTTCAATCTCGGACAACTGGAACGTGCCCGGAATATTGCCCCCATCGCGTCGCTGCAGCCACCCTACAGCATGTTCGAGCGGAGAATCGAAGTCGATATCCTGGACTATTGTAACGAGTACGATATTGGAATCGTAGCCTACAGTCCTCTTCAGGCAGGGCTGTTGACCGGCAAGTTTTCGCACGACGTTCTCGCGTCTCTTCCGGAGGACGACTGGCGAAGGCAGAACAGGCATTTCAAGGGTGACCTGTTCGACCGCCATCTCGTCGCTATCGACTCTCTTAGACAGATTGCAGGTAGAAACGGCCGATCTCCCTCCGAACTGGCTATTGCCTGGGTACTCAGCCGCCGAGAAATAACGTCGGCCATTGTTGGTGCGAGAAAGCCGGATCACATCGAACAGAACGTTACGGCCATGTCCTGGGATCTGTCGGAGGACATCATTCACGAGGTGGAGGCGATCCTGTCGAAATGAGCAGTTTGTCGCCGAAACAGGGGCCAAACCGACCATTTCGGGACCCTTTTTTCGCGTGTGAATCTGCTTAACAATACGGCCTCAAGGCCGATCCCATGAGTGTCAAAACCGGCTTGAAACCCGTTTTTCAGGACACTTAATGGTCAGAATTTCATCACTATACGGACGCACCGTATCGCTGATAGCGGTCGTATTCATAGGATCCTTTGCGGTCCTGGCGCTTGCATTTTTCTCGATTTCAGCCCACGAAACCCGAGATCTGGTTCGCGAACTCGAACGGACCATTCTGCTGGCCAACGGTTCGATCCGTGAGTTTGTAATTACGCGGGATCCCCTTCACGCAAAAAGAGCCCAACTCGTACTGACTGATGCGGACGAACTGCTGCGCAGCAGCATCAGCGAATTCGAGTATGATCAGTTTCATACCGAACTGAACCTGTATCTCCATTCCGTCACCAATCTGATCGAAACATACCAGAATAGAGGGTTCTACGAGGGCGACGGAGCGGAAGGGCAGATGAGGGCGAATCTGCTGAAGATGGAAGAAAAACTACTCGCCCTTGATGAGCGCGAACTTCTGTCATACCTGCTCGAAATTCGCCGAAACGAAAAGAACTACCTGCTGCGTCTCGATTCCGGGTATCAGGACCGTGTTCATGCAGACATCGATGCCATGTCGGCGGCATTGGCGCTGTCGCGTCTGCCGGCCGAACTGAGTTCCTCGATGATCAGCGATCTGGCTACGTATCAGCACGATTTCGACGAACTTGTTTATCTGACCCAGCAGGGAGCCTGGATCACTTCGGAAATGAACACGGCTCGGGCGTTCCTGGCCGATGCGCTTGCTCAACTGACCGAAGAAGAAGATGCGCAGGCGGAGCTATTTCTCTGGATTGCGCTGGGTTTGATTCTCTTCTCGTTTGTCTTCGGCATTTTGTACGCTGTTTACATAGCCAGAAGCATCGTCAGGCCGCTGGACAAGATGCGCAGAGCAGTCGCACAGTTGGCGAGTGGTGAAACGCAGGGTGATCTTGATATATGCGAGAACGGTGAAGTTGGCGAACTGGCAACAGCCTTCAGGGAACTGGCGGATCAGGTGAAGCTGCGCTTAGAGGCAGAGGCCGATTTAAAGTCGTCCAAGGAACAGCTTCAGAAATACGCGGACGAACTCGAGGAGGCAAAATTCGCCCTCGAGGAACGGGCATGCGATCTGGCCGCGATTGTAGATGAGCTAAAGGAGGCGAAAAAGGTCGCCGAGCATACGATTATCTCAAAGACGCTTTTCCTGGCCAATATGAGCCACGAGATTCGCACGCCTCTCAACGGCATCATCGGGATGACGAGCCTGCTGACCGCTGAAGACCTCAGACCGGATCAGTACGAGATCGTGAATGTGATTCGGTCAAGCGGCGAGAGCCTGCTGGGCATTGTCAACGACATCCTCGATTACGCGAAAATCGAGCAGGGAGGCGTCGATCTGGAAGAGGCTGCCTTTGAGATTACGCAGTGCCTGGAAGACGCTCTGGACATGGTCTCCAAGCAGGCTGCCGACAAGAATCTGGAACTCTCATACACGGTCTCCGACGATCTACCGGTAAGCGTGACCGGCGATCGATCACGACTGCACCAGATTCTGATCAATCTGCTGGGCAATGCTGTCAAATTTACTGAATCCGGTGAAATTCAGGCACGGGCTCGTCTGCTTGAACGAGCCGGGGGAGACGTGGAAATTCAGATCGAAGTCGAGGATTCCGGAATCGGCATCTCGGAAGAGGCGCAGGAATATTTGTTCGATCCGTTCCGTCAGGCGGAGAAATCCACATCGAGGAAATTCGGCGGTACGGGTCTTGGTCTGTCGATAGCACGGCACCTGGCGGAACTGATGAATGGGAAAATGTGGATGGACAGTGATCCCGGAAAGGGCTCTACGTTCTATTTCACCGTACGACTGGGCCAGGATCCCGAGCGCATCCGGGAGACGGTGGTTTCGGACTATGCGTCGGGGAAGCGCGTCCTTCTGCTCAGCCGGAATCCGCAGTTTGCACGGTCCATCAGTGCCATGGTCACACAGGGTGGCGGGCACGTAACCCATGTCGACTCACTTCGCCATGCTCGCTCCAGAATCAACGAGAACGATCCGGTGGATCTGATTCTGATCGATGATCGTGATAACGGTGAATCGGCGCGTGCGCGAGCAGGTAAACTGCACAGCATGGCTCCCGAGAGCCGAATCGTCCTTTTCCGCAACATCGGCGAGCGCCGGATGGACGACGTTGTCTCGGACTGTATTCCGAAACCCGTCAAGCGATCGGCAATCAAGCAACTTTTTGGCGTGACGAAAGAGGCGACACCGATTTACAGTATTAACACGAAACGTGAACGGGTTGAAGATCGAAAAGCAGCCCAGAAACTTCGCATTCTCGTCGTCGAAGACAACAAGATGAACCAGAAGATCGCCGTAAAGATGCTGGAGCAGTTGGGCTTCTCGGCCGACATAGCAGAGACCGGTGAGGAGGCTCTGGAGGTTGTTGCGAAGACCGGGTACGATGTTGTTTTCATGGACGTAATGATGCCGGGCATGGACGGGCTCGAAACAACGCGTCAGATTCGACGCAACAGGGACATCGCGCTGCAGCCGATCATCGTTGCTTTTACCGCGAACGCTACGACCAGGGACAGAAAAGAGTGCCTGGACTCCGGGATGGACGATTACATCGCTAAACCCGTAAGCTCGGAGACGTTCGCCTCCGTTCTTGAACGCGCAAAGATGGAGCGTCGCACCCGGCACGGAGCGCGTTTCGACAATCCTACGGGACCTTCCGTAGCGTAGCGCTTCGGTAACGGTCTAATCTCTACCTGCTACCGACGACAGCGCTGACTTCTCGATGCGCAGCTTGGTATTGTTGTCGACCTGTACGAGGACGGACGTCTCATCGACCTGGGTAACCGTTCCATGCACACCGCCAATCGTGACGACGCGGTTTCCTTTCTGGACGGCTTCTATCATCTTCTTTCGATTATCTTCTTTTTTCTTCTGGGGGCGGATGATGAAGAAGTAGAAAACGATGAAGATTAGAACCAGCGGGAGAAACATGGTGAGAGGATTCACATCACCGCCTGCAGGGGCTCCCAGGAGAATGAAATCAGAAAAAGGCATTGTGCTATTTTGGATGGATAAGCTTGTGGGGGTGGGTAAGAATTTTTTCCGGGGTGCTGTCGTGTTCAGAAACGTGTTCAGAAACGTGTTCAGAAACGTGTTCAGAAACGTACGCAGGAAGATACACAGGAGTGCCCTCTGGACAAAAAAAGGGCAAGCTTACCGTATCGCGTCGCTACGACTTTCTACCGCTGCTGCCTTCCGGCCCTGACGGTGTTCAAAAGGAGCTGACCGTACGGGACTTGCCCTGGCTGCCTCCAAACGATGCGTTTTCAGGCAGGTTCCGTGTTGACAGTCGGGCTGAATCAGGAAAGACCAACGGGATCGATATCGACAGATATTCTGTAAGATCGAGGCACGCTGCCCATCTTACGCGTGACGCCTCGGATTATTTCGCGGGTCGTTTTGTGGGATTGTGTGGGAGATATTTTGATCATGATCTGGGCTCTGTACCGGCGGCGGACGCGTCCGATGAACGAAGCCGATGGTCCAAGCAGTTGAAGGTTCGGAGCCTGCGTTCTGGCCAATGCCAACCACCGGTTTCCAAGACGTAGAACTTCCCGTTCGTCCGGACCCGAAAACAGGATCGCAACGAGTCGACCGGCGGGTGGATAACCCAGCGCTGCTCGTTCAGCGAGGATATTCTCAGCGAACCGAGTGTAATCGTGTCGAACGGCATACTGCACGATGCGATGTCCGGGATTTCGCGTCTGGAAAATGACCTCGCCGGGCAGGTCGGCTCGGCCGGCTCGGCCGGCCACCTGGGTAAGCAGGTGAAAGGTGCGTTCTTCCGCCCTGAAATCCGGCAGCGAGAGACCCGTATCGGCATCGATTACACCGACCAGCGTGACGCGCCCGAAGTCCAGGCCCTTGGCGACCATTTGCGTGCCAAGCAGGATATCCGCCTGCCCGCGTGAAAACGTTTCCAGAATGTCGTGGTGTGCATTTTTCGTCGACGTCGTGTCAAGGTCCATGCGCAAAACCCGGGCATCGGGAAAAGACGATTTCAGTTCCTGCTCAACCCGTTGCGTGCCGATGCCGATTTGTGACAGAGACGGATCCCCACAGGCAGCGCAGGAGGCCGGAAGACGGGCCGTTTTCCCGCAGTAGTGGCACCGAAGATGCCGTTTGGCTTTGTGATACGTCATCGACACCGAGCAGTCCGTGCATTCCGGAATCCAATTGCACCGCTCGCACCGAATGACAGGCGAGTACCCCCGCCGGTTTTGCAGAAGTATGGTTTGCTGACCCTGTTTCAGTCGTTCTTCGATCGCCTCGCGAAGAGTCTGCGAAAGAACGCGGGCGCTTTCACCTTTCTGCCATTCGTTTCTGAGGTCCACGATACGCACTTCGGGTAGTTTCGCGCGTCCGGCCTCTGTCTCGATGCGGTCAGGAAGGGTGAGCAGGGTGAATTTTCCGCTGCGTGCGTTAAAAAGACTCTCGAGACTCGGCGTTGCCGAACCCAGAACGCACACCGCGCTGTTCTCCCGGGCCCGCATGACGGCAACGTCGCGAGCGTGGTATCTGGGCGCAGGATCGAATTGTTTGTAGGACGGCTCGTGCTCTTCGTCCACGACGACCAATCCGAGATTTGAAACGGGAGCGAGTATGGCCGAGCGCGGCCCAATCACAATGGGATACTGACCGGATCGAATGCCGCGCCATGCATCAAAACGTTCACCTGGACTCATTCGAGAATGCAGAACGGCGATGGCGTCGGCGAATCCGGCACGAAAGCGACGAACCGTTTGTGGCGTGAGTGCAATTTCGGGTACGAGAATAATGCCCGACTTGCCGGCTGCCCGGACACGCTGGAGCGCTTCCATGTATACTTCCGTCTTCCCTGAACCAGTGATTCCGTGCAGCAGAAACGTCTGAAATTCTTCCCGTTCGATAGCAGATACGATCGATTGAGCCGCGTCCCGCTGTGCCTGATTGAGCGTGACCGGCGCCGGCTCTTTTCCATTGCCCGAGTATCCGGCGGAACGATCCATTTCCTTGCTGAAGACTTCCAGGAAACCAAGTTCGGAAAGTCGACGGATTGTGCTGGACGTGGCCCCCGTGCGCCGAAGAAGATCGGATTGAAGTATATCGGACGAAGCCCCGGCGAGTGCCGAAAGTACGGCCTGTTGCTTTTTTCCGCGTGGAATCTCGTCCGGAGCTTCATGCGACAACTGCACGTATCGCTCCAGCCTCACCCGCGTCCTCGGCCCGCGAAGTATCATTTCAATGGATACCAGACCACGAGATTCAAGCGCGCGAAGGCGTGCAAGGGTCAACTCCGGGGCAAGCTTTCTGAGCGCTTTGATGGACAAATCGGAATCTGCGGGGATCTGATCGAGCAGGCGCTGGTGTTCTTCGCGGATTTCACCGGGCGTATCCGACGAAGATCGACGTACTCGAAATTCGGAAACCGAGTCCAGGCCGGGTGGAAGAGCGGCTCGTATCGATTCGCCCCAACTGCACAGATAATAGTCGGATATCCACTCTGTGAGTCGGAGCTGCTCCTCAGACAGGACCGGCTCCACGTCAACAAGATCGATGACATCTTTTACCTCGAAACCGGGCTTCTCATTCCGCGCCTCTTTCTGCACCTGATTCTGCGCACGATCGTGCACCGGATTGTGCAACTGATTGCGCACCTCCGTAACGACCCCCGTCATAACCCTTTTTCCAAACGGCACGATCACGCCGCTTCCTTTTCGTACTCGATCCACCAATGACTCGGTGATCCGGTAGGTGTAGACCTTCTCGATGGGTATGGGTAGCGCTACGGATACAAACTGCACGAACTAGGGGGCCGGAGAGAAGGAGAATTCATCAAGCGAGAGGGTCGGACGCAGCCGTGCTGAAACCGTTCCGGATGAACCGGGTTGAGAAGGCGTTTCCATGCAACTATCGGACTTCGCATGCGTGCAGCAACGCCCCTCTGCTGGTCGGCACCGTTTTTTCTTGCCCTGATTCTGGCCGGGTGTCTTCCGTCATCGTGCAACCGCACGGAGTCGAGGGCACTTCTTCCGAGCGATTCCGTCTCCCGCGCGTTCGCCTCGACACTTCCGGTCGATACGCTCGAAATCCGGGATGTGATTGAACAAAGCGACGAGCTGCAAATGGGATACCCCCGGACGGTTGCATTTGCTCCGGACGGCAGGCTGTGGATGTCCGATGCCGAACTGCATCTTGTTACCGCATTCGAAGAATCGGGAGAAGTCATCGAACAAATCGACGCAGCCGAATTTGAATTTCCTTACATCGCTGGATTTCGAGGGGATACACTCATGGTTTTCAGCCCTCAGACGCGAACCGTCGAGTCCTTTCTGGGCTCGGTTCGAGTTGGAAGTCTGTCGATGCCGGACGTACTTCCTGAACGGGGTGCGTTTCAGTATGCGGCGGCGAGCGAGGGCCGGCTGTATTACAAGGCCATCGCCGATGAATTCGAAGGGTACGTCTTCCGTCTTCGCCCGGGTGGTCAGATCGAAGAGCGTTGGCAACTGGATGGGCCGTACTGGCGCTATGCAGGATTTCTGCGTATCTGGGGCGATTCGCTGCTGAGTCTTTCAGGATTCCGGCCCGTCGTCCATGTACAGATCGGTGAGGCGGCCATTGATACGATGGCGCTGAGCGGTTTCGATTCTCCCATGCTCGCCAGAAGCCGCCGATTCGTCATCGGAGATCTGGCGGAGCCGCCTCTGCTGAGCACGTCGGCGGCGCCGAGCGGAAATTACCTGTTTGTTCTCAACATGCGACCCGGATGGCTCCGCGTCGACGTCTACGACCATGGCGGTCTGCTCAAAAGGATTCTGACGCAACCGGCACCAGAGTTCAATCAGGATTATTATCCTACGGATATTGCAGTGCGCCGCAGAGAAGACGGCGCCTTCGATCTGGCGGTCACCGTGATCGAGCCTGAACCACGCATCGAACGATTCATATGGCATGACGATTAGTACCTCGTGACGGATCATCTCCATCTTCTATTTTAAACCCTCTCCGGCGAGGGCACATGTCCACCCATTCGCATCCAGATTTTCTCTCCGGACCGGTGCAGTTTATCAAAGGCGTCGGCCCACGACGCTCGACGGTTCTGGCCGAAGTCGGTGTTACCAACGTGCGGGAGCTGCTACACTACTTTCCCCGGCGATACCTCGATCGTACATCGGTGACGGCGATTCGTGATATTCGGCCCGATGCGGGCGCCGTTACCGTCGTGGGAACGATCCGGGCTACGGACGTCATACCCAGTCGAAGGGGAAGGCGGTTTGAACTCGTCGTGGAGGACGAAGGAGGCAGCCGACTGAAATGCGTGTGGTTTCGAGGTGTGCCATGGGTTTCGAAAGCTTTTGAAAACGGGCAACTGGTCGCATTTCATGGCAAAGCGCAGAGGTACGGAGGCGGCCTGCAACTGGCACACCCGGATTTCGATGTTCTCGACGAGGAAGGACCGAAGCTGGAAACCGGCCGCATCATTGCCCTCTATCCCGGCGGTGCTGCTTTGTCGCGAGTCGGACTTTCAAGCCGGTCATTTCGCAGAATCCAGTTCGGGCTGTTCAAAGAGCACGGCGAGCGACTCGTAACGGATGTATTTCCCGGGTGGATTGCTTCGAAATACGCTCTGATGGAAGGGCGCGTGGCGCTTCGTGCCGTGCACTTCCCCAAAGATCAAGCGGAACTTGCAGCCGCGCGGAGCAGACTCAAGTTCGAGGAGCTCTTTTTCATTCAGCTCATGCTGGCGCGAATGAAAAGGGATCACACGGTCGAAGAGGGGATCGTGTTGACGAACGATGGAAGGCTCGTCGATCGTTTTCGCCATGACGTGCTGCCGTTCGAGCTAACGGACTCCCAGCGAACGGCGATTGACGATATATTCGGTGACACGTCATCGGGCGTGCGCATGAATCGACTGCTGCAGGGCGATGTAGGTAGCGGGAAAACGGTGGTTGCGGTAGCGGCGCTGCTGCATGCGGTTGACAATGGCTGTCAAAGCGCATTCATGGCGCCCACGGAAATTCTCGCTGAGCAGCATTATCGCAATCTGGCTTTTTATCTCGAGCCGCTGGGTGTTCCGGTTCGACTTCTGATCGGGGGAATGAAAAAATCCGAGCGCACCGAGATCATTCGGTCACTGGCGAGTGGGGAGCTGTCTGTCGTGGTCGGGACGCACGCCGTCATACAGAAGGATGTCTCTTTTCAGCGCCTCGGCATGTGTGTGATCGACGAGCAGCACCGATTCGGTGTTCTGCAACGGGCCCGACTTTTTCAGAAGGGCGAACGACCCCACGTGCTGCTCATGACGGCGACGCCCATCCCGCGATCGCTCGCGCTCACGCTCTATGGTGATCTGGACGTCACGCTGATGAAGGACCGTCCTCCAGGGCGCCGCGCGATACGGACGGAACTGATCTGGGAAAATAACCGCGACCGGGCGCACGAGATTCTTCGAGAGCATATCGCGCGCGGCCAACAGGCGTACGTAGTCTATCCACTCGTGGATGAGAGCGAAAAGCTGGATCTGAAGGACGCGGAAAGCGGCCTGGACAAGCTGCGTGAGGTATTCCCGGGCGTTTCTATCGACCTTGTTCACGGTAGAATGTCGGGCTCGGACAAAGATGCGGCCATGAAGAAATTTGTGGCGGGTGAAACGCAGATCCTCGTTGCGACGACCGTCATCGAAGTGGGCGTCGACGTATCAAATGCAACGGTCATGATGATTGAACACGCCGAGCGTTTCGGACTCAGCCAGCTCCATCAACTGCGTGGTCGCGTCGGGCGAGGATCGGATCAGAGTGTCTGCATACTGATG
>CAZGOS010000039.1:0-17881 GCA_964527795.1 uncultured Rhodothermales bacterium
TGACGGATCTGCTGACTTCTCTTCTTCTCTACAGGGATGCAATTCGCTCAGCTACCACTCCGTAGTAACGCGGTGTGTAGCGCCTGAAGAGTGGCCTCACGCCCATTTTCCCGGTTGGACCGGTCCAGGTCTTCGAAAATTGAATATCCCAGCCGGATTTTTCAAGCAATCGGTCGAATTGCCAAATTTCGAACTCGTGATAATGCTGGTCCAGTATGTCGTTTGCATTACGATACGCTGTCCTGAACCAGAGCCTCAGTGGCACTGTAGCGATAAGAAGAGGCGCTTCTATGTCGCGCAAGACCGAGAACGGATTGATGAGGTGCTCCAGGATTTCAAATGCCGTGACGGCGTCCACATCGTGACCGCGCACGACGGACGGAGTAAAATCCAGATCTACGTCGGGCGTATTGATCACTTCATAACCGCGATCACGCATTCGACGCGCGAGCGCATTATCCACGCCGAGATCCAATATTCTCGATGGCGGGGGTAGTGCCTTCTCCAGAAGGGCCAGAGTTATCTGATATCTGCGCTCGACGATGTCCATTCGGATTAAGATAGATACCCCCGGGTAAACCCGTGGAGTTCTGCCTTCGGCCGCTTACAATAGAGGGGACACATTCGTTTTCTTCACCCGAGCGCCTACCTGGCCGGCATCGAAGCATTTATTGACGTGCCGTATTCTCTTACCCGCACAGAGCAACCAGAAAAATGATGGCCAGAATCGTTATCAGCACGCCATATTTTCGCGGGCTCGTCTTCGTTGATTGATCGGCGTCCATTCTTCCATTCATTTTTTCATACCCTGCATCAAACCACGCATCATACGCGGACTCTCAGGACTTTCTGTTAATACGTCCGAGAGACCTGTTCTTCTAAACGAATACCGGTGAAATTGCACCGTACAGATTGTCCCTGGTCAATACTCCCTTCAGCCAAAATAATTCCATGAATTCTGCCTCGGATCGCATTATCGAACCGTTTCGAATCAAAGTCGTCGAGCCCATCCGCATGACTACGGCCGAAGAGAGGGAGGAAATCCTTCGCGAGGCGGGATTCAACCTGTTTAAAGTGCCCTCTGACGCCGTTCTTATCGATTTTTTGACGGACAGCGGAACAGGCGCCATGAGCGCTGCGCAGTGGTCGGCCATCATGAGAGGCGACGAATCGTATGCCGGCAGCCCGAGCTACCATCGCTTTGAAGAGGCTGTTCGCGACATTTTCGGATTCAAGCACGTGATTCCAACGCATCAGGGTCGTGCGGCGGAGCGAATACTCGTCGCCACGATGATCCGGCCGGGCGACGTTGTTCCGAACAACACACACTTCGACACGACAAGAGCCAACATCGAAGCGGCCGGGGCGACCGCTGTAGATCTGCCGTGTGCCGAGTCAAAAGACCTCGCTTTGCCTGCTCCGTTCAAAGGAAACATCGATCTGGAAGCGTTCGGGAAACTCCTTGCAACAGACAGGGACCGCATTCCTTTTGCCATGATGACGGTCACGAACAACGGCGGGGGTGGACAGCCCGTGTCCATGGCCAATATTCGCGCGGCCTCCGAGCTCTGTCGGGAAGCGGGCATCCCCTTCTACATCGACGCGTGTCGTTATGCCGAGAACAGCTTTTTCATCCGAACACGAGAAGACGGCTACGCCGACACCCCGCTCATCGACATCGCCCGCGAGATTTTTTCGTATGCGGACGGCTGCACCATGAGCGCAAAAAAGGACGGCATGGTGAACATCGGCGGCTTCCTCTGCACGAACGATTCGGACGTCGCCAAACAGGAAGAGGAGCTCCTTGTGCTGACCGAAGGCTTCCCGACCTATGGCGGACTCGCCGGACGCGACCTCGAAGCGATCGCGGTGGGTCTCTACGAAGCTCTCGATCTTCGGTATCAGGAGTATCGATATTCCTCGACTTCGTATCTGGGCGAACACATTTCCGACGCCGGAGTGCCCATCATTCAACCGCCGGGCGGCCACGCGATCTATATCGACGCCAGGACCATGTTGCCTCACATCCCCCGGTCTGAATACCCCGGGCAGGCGCTCGTCATCGAGCTCTATCGGACCGGCGGCATTCGAGCCGTCGAGATCGGGTCGGTGATGTTTGGAAGTGCGAATCCTGAAACGTACGCGGAGACCGAACTCGTGCGATTGGCCATTCCTCGACGCGTATATACAAAGAGCCAGGTCGATTATGCCGTCGACTGCATCCAGGACATCAATCGCCGGCGCGGCGATATTCGCGGAGTGCGCATCGTCGAGCAGCCCGAACGACTCCGCCACTTCACGGCTCGGTTCGACCTGATTTAGGAAACTCGCCGCCGAACATCCTGAACGGTCAACATGCCGGTCTCCGTCACCCGAGAACGATCTGCTCGACCGGGTAGGCGAATTTCCAGTCTCATAAGCTTACATTCAGGCATACCCTATCCACCAAGAGAGCTTGTTCGCTCGGATTCATGATCTGGAAAGCCCTGGATAAATACTCGGACCTTGGCCTGCTCGTGCTTCGCCTCGGGCTCGGATTCGGTTTTTTCTTCTACCATGGTTTCGACAAAATAACAGGAGGGCCGGAGCGCTGGCATGGTCTTGGAAGCGCCCTGTCCCAGCTTGGAATAACGTTCTGGCCCACCTTCTGGGGTTTCATGATCTCATTCGCTGAGTCGTTCGGCGCCCTTTTCATTGCCGTCGGATTTCTTGTTCGCCCCATGTCCGTCATACTGGCAATAGGTATGTTTGTCGCGTGGTACACTCACGTGGCGTCGGGCAATGGAAATCCTGCCCACGCATTCAAGAACTTTTTCGTACTTCTCGGCCTTTTTGTGATTGGACCGGGCAAGTACAGTATCGACGCATGGATTGAGCGGCGCCGGAGTGCTGAAATCGAGTCCTGACAAACGCAAACCTCAACAATATATCATGACACGACCCATTCGCGTTTTCGCCTACACCCTGCTTGCAACGGCCTTCGTGATCTTCGTCAGTTACCTCATTCCTCCGTTTCGAGCCATCTGGCCGTTCTTCAGGTCTCTGCCTGACGCTCTTCAGCTCGGAATCGGGGCGGCCTTGTTCGGATTCGTTCTCCTCATCGTTTCGCTGATCATCGAGAGACTGGAGGAGCGGGATTACAACGAAATGCTGAGCGACGACGAGACGCGCGATTTCAACCATTAAACCGATAGAATAATGCTGATTGTAACAACCGAGACGGTGGCGGGCCACCGGATCGTCGAACACATCTCTCTGGTGCGTGGCAACACCATCCGCGCCAAGCATATTGGTAAGGATCTTCTGGCCGGCCTGCGACAAATCGTTGGTGGCGAAATCAAGGAATACACCGAAATGCTTACAGAAGCCAGAAACGAAGCAACCCTCCGCATGATAGCCGACGCCGAGCGCGTGGGAGCAGATGCCGTAGTAAACGTAAGGTTCGTGACCTCTCCGGTAATGGCGAGCGCTGCTGAACTCGTTGCGTACGGAACAGGTGTCAAGCTTCAGAAAGTCTGATATCACTCTATCGATCGAAGCCATGAAAGCACACTACATACTGCCGTTCCTGCTCCTGTTTTTCGTTATCGCATGCGAGCGGGAAGTCGAAGAAGAAGACGATCACGCGCCGCGCATCGAGTATCCGGCAGCAGCAGAGTCAGTCGGACCCTTTTCAGATGCGGTACGCGTCGGTAACATGCTTTTTCTTTCGGGAAAAATCGGCACCGTGCCCGGGGCCGGCCTCATTGACGGAGGCATCCAGGCAGAGACGCTTCAGACCATGGAAAACATCAAAATTACGCTCGAGAAATACGGGTCGTCCATGGACGAAGTGGTCAAATGCACCGTGATGCTAGCCGACATTGATGAATGGGGCGCCATGAACGACGTCTACAAGACCTTCTTCCCGGGTCACAAACCGGCCAGGAGTGCTTTTGGAACGAGCGGCCTGGCCCTGGACTCACGTGTTGAGATCGAGTGCACGGCAACCGTTCAGTAGACTGATAGTGCTCTGCCTGTAGGTGTCTGCCCGACAATTCGAGCGCCTCTGCGTCGGTAGCTTTGCTGTATGCGCACCAGACCTGTTCCAACTGTTTCCCGGTCAGCCGACGGACTTCGACCGCGACGAGCGGTATTGCTGCTGGTCGCCGTTTTTGCCGTTGCACCGATCTATGCGCAGCAGGCGGATCGGCCGGTCGTGCAAATGCAACGCACGCATGGTCCCATATCGATCGACGGCGTCGTCGACGAAGCCGCCTGGGATGCCATCGAACCTTTTCCACTCATCGTTCAGGGACCCACGTATAAAATGCCCGCATCTGAACGAACGGAGTTCAGGGTAGCCTACGACGACGATTACCTCTACTTCTCCTGTCGCTGCTACGACTCGGATCCTGAAACAATCCGTGCGGTTTCTTACAAGCGCGATGACTGGAGTGCGTCGTTCGATCAGATCGCCGTCATACTTGACACGTTCAACGACAATGAAAACGCGCTCATATTCATCCTTTCATCGGTTGCAGTGCGCACGGACGTAGCCCTTTTCAATGACGCCAACGTAACCGCGAATGTATTCCCGTTCAACATCTCCTGGAATACGTACTGGGACGCAGAAACGAGCGAAACCGACGAAGGCTGGTTTGGCGAGGTACGCATTCCCTTTTCTTCGCTCAGGTTCAACAGCGTGCAAGGTCGCGTATCGATGGGACTCATAGCGTACCGGTATCATACACGGTCACGCGAAATCTATCTGTATCCCGACATTCCACCCGACTGGGGATTCACGAGCTTTCTTAAGCCGTCACAGGCGCAAAATGTCGAGTTCTCGGAAATCACCGCCCGCAATCCGCTCTACATCACGCCCTATGTTCTCGGTGGATTGACACAGGAATACGATCTGAACGAAGCCGAAACGGCGTACGAGCGAGCCGACGATCCGACTCAGGATATCGGACTGGACCTGAAATACGGGCTCACAAACAATCTTACACTTGACCTGACCGTCAATACGGACTTCGCTCAGGTCGAAGCCGATGACGAACAGATTAATCTGACGCGCTTTTCCCTCTTTTTTCCTGAAAAGAGATTATTCTTCCAGGAACGGTCCAGCAATTTCGATTTCAAGTTCGGCGAGTTCAATCAGCTTTTTTACAGCCGTCGCATCGGTCTCGACGAGGATGCGGAGGAACGCATACCGCTTCTGGGAGGTGTACGCGTCGTAGGGCGAATAGGGAAGTGGGATGTCGGCATGCTGAATCTGCATTCCGCCAGGAACAGGATCCGGGCTGTGGAAAACTACGGCGTGCTGCGTTTTCGCCGCCAGGTCATCAATCCGTTCTCGTACGTGGGTGGAATTGTGACGTCTCAAATCGATGTTGATGGAGATTACAACGTCGCATACGGCGCAGACGGAATATTCCGGATCACTGACGAGGGCTACATGATACTGAACTGGGCGCAGACGACGGAGACCAATGGGCACAGCGGGTTCGATGCCGCCAGAATTCGCGCGTTGTGGGAAAATCGAAATTACACGGGCCTCTCTTATGCCTTTACCTATGGCAGGGCGGGAAAATTCTACAATCCCGCACTTGGTTTCGAGCTGAGGGAAGATTTTACGCGGGTGTCGGAAAAGTTGGCGTACGGCTGGACTCCTTCGGAAAATTCTCCTCTCACGCAGCATCAGTTCACGATCCGGTCCGATTGGTTCCTCAGAAACGAAAACCAAAAAACAGATACGTTCATCCTTGGAGCAAATTGGGAAGGCATCCGGAAAAACGGAACCGTGATGAATGTCACTTTTCAACGAACCTACGACTCGCTCACAGAGTCTTTCAAGCTTTCCGATGACATCGAGATTGACGTCGGCGACTACAGGTTTTATGAAATTCAAGTGGCGTTGCAGACAACGGATTCGCGGCCCTTTTTCTCCTGGAACACCCTCAAAATCGGTGGATTCTACGGTGGAACCCGCGTATCCGTTGGTGCACAGCCCACGTGGAATACCTCGAAAATTATTTCGCTCAGCGGCGCCTATCAGTACAACTACATTGATTTCCCGAACCTGGCAAAATCGTTTATTGCGCACGTCGCCAGATTTCGAGCTGAGCTGACGCTAAACCGCGTCGTGTCATTGTCGAGTTTCGTTCAACTCAATAGCGCGGACGACCAGGTCGTGGCTAACTTCCGCCTCCGGTACAATCCCAGAGAAGGCAACGATTTCTACCTCGTCTACAACGAAGGCTTCCACACCGATCAACTTAGCGAGACTCCCCGTCTCCCGCTTTCCGAAGGCAGAACGATTTTGTTGAAGTACTCCCACACGTTTCTCCGCTGAGAGCACCCGGTTTGAAACGTTTCTCAAGTGGGTGTGGCGCTTGTGTTTTCATGTTCTGACCAGTAAATAGGCGGGGCGATTCGAACCAGACACACCCGCGCATATGAGCACCAGATCCAAGAGCGCCCATCTCAGCGCCATGATGTTCCTCCAGTTTTTTATCTGGGGAGCCTGGTACGTTACAATCGGAAACTTCATGACGGCCAATTCGATGGCGTCCTATGTGCATTGGCCCTATACGGTCAATCCAATTGCTGCCATCGTTTCTCCCTTCTTTCTGGGTCTGATTGCCGACCGCTACTTCGCAACGGAAAAAGTACTCGGCGTACTGCACCTGATCGGTGGCGCGGTCATGCTCATTGTGCCTCAGACCAGCGGGAATGTCGTTGTTTTCATCTTGCTTCTGGCGCTCTACAATCTGTGCTACATGCCGACACTCGGTCTGGTCAATACGCTTGCGTTCCATAACATCGATGACCAAGAGAAGCAGTTCCCACTTATTCGGGTGTTTGGTACTATCGGGTGGATTGTCGCCGGACTCTTCATCGGGCTCGTGCTTTCCCGCTTTACGGAAGATCTACCCGACCGAACGGCTCTTCCCCTCTATGCTACCGGCGTGGCGAGTCTCGTGATGGGCGTTTATAGTTTCTTCCTCCCTCACACGCCGCCTCCAGGCAAGGGCGAGAAAGTATCCATCCGAAGCATCCTTGGTGTAGATGCCTTCAAGGCGCTTCAGAGCAGGTCTTTCTGGGTGTTCCTGATCAGCTCGTTTCTGATTTGCATTCCCCTGGCCGCGTATTATGCCTACGCGCCCGTCTTTGTCAGTTCCGCCGTCTACGACGCCGGCGTGCAGAACTTCTTTACAAGTGTGCTTCCCAATCCGTCCTCCCTGATGTCGATAGGTCAGATGTCGGAAGTCCTGTTCATGCTCGTGATGCCTCTCTTTTTCGTTCGTCTGGGTGTGAAATGGATGCTCTTCATCGGAATGGGCGCCTGGGTGTTGCGCTACGCCCTGTTTGCCATGGCAGCTCCCGCTGGTATCTTCTGGATGATCGCGATCGGAATTCTCCTACATGGCATCTGCTACGACTTCTTTTACGTCACTGGACAGATCTACGTGGACAAAAAATCGACACCCGCGATTCGGGGACAAGCCCAGGGCATGCTCGTGCTCGTCACATACGGGCTCGGCATGTTCATCGGCGCACAGATTGCAGGATGGCTGAACAACTCCTATCGCGTAGGAGATGAGATGCTGACCGCGGCTGCATGGCAGTCATTCTGGTGGGTACCCGCTATTTTTGCCGGAGTGGTGATGATCCTATTTGCCGTCTTTTTCAATGACAAAGTTGAGACCAATGAAACCTGATCATGCTGACAACCGCGCCATAAAGCGCAGGGAATTTCTGCGTAGAAGCGCTTGTATTGCGGCCGGCGTAGGAGCCGTTCATCTTGCCGGATTCAGTCTCACGAAGACGAAGCACGGGCAGTTAATAAACTCCATGTCCGATTCACTCTTTTCGATATCCCTCGCCGAATGGTCGCTGCATCGCACACTCAGGGAAGGCACGATGAGCAATCTGGACTTTCCTGTCGTATCTCGCAAAACGTATGGAATCGATGCGATCGAATACGTGAACGTTTTCTTTAAGGACAAGGCCCGAGACGAAACGTACCTGAAGGAGCTGAAATCCCGCTGTGACGGCGAAGGTGTGAAAAGCCTGCTCATCATGTGCGATGGAGAAGGGCGTCTGGGCGACCCGGACGACGCTGCGCGCCGAGAGGCCGTCGAGAATCACTACCGGTGGGTCGAAGCGGCGAAATTTCTCGGTTGCCATTCCATCCGCGTGAATGCTTCCAGTGAAGGTGACTGGGAAACGCAGCGAAGCCTGGCGGCCGATGGATTGCGACGTCTCACGGAATTCGGCGCCGAACATGAAATCAACGTGATCGTCGAGAACCACGGTGGTTTTTCGAGCAATGGAAAGTGGCTCTCTGAAGTCATGAAGGAGGTCGATCACGAACGATGTGGCACTCTGCCCGACTTCGGAAATTTTCAGACCGGACCGGACGAGTGGTACGACCGTTACAAGGGTGTGGAGGAACTCATGCCGTTCGCAAAAGCGGTAAGCGCCAAGTCCCGGGACTTCGACGATGATGGTTCGGAGCGGCACACGGACTACGTTCGCATGATGTCCATCGTTCTTGACGCCGGGTACCGGGGTTATGTGGGCGTCGAGTATGAAGGAAACGAAATCAGCGAAGACGCGGGAATCAAAGCGACGAAAGCTCTTTTGGTCCGTGTTCGCGATGAGTTGGCAGACAAGTATCATTGATAGTTACGTTTCTTTATCACATTTCTTCATTACGGGGTCCGTTATGAAAGCACGATTGGCACTACCCGTCATTCTGTCGTTCGCCATGCTTGCCTGCGCAGACTCGGACGGCGAATACAGCGCTAACGAAACAGCACCGGCCGTGAACGACGAAGCAGAAACCTCCGGAGATTGGATGACTCTTTTTGATGGCAGCTCATTTGAGCACTGGCGCGGATATCAGCAGGAATCCATGCCCGACGGATGGAAAATCGTGGATAGCGCCATGTTTATGGAAGAGCCGTCGCGCGATGGAGATATCGTCACGAAAGAGCAATTCGCCAATTTCGAGCTTCGTTTCGAGTGGATGGTGCCCGAGGGCGGCAACAGCGGCGTCATGTTCAGAGTCTCTGAAGATTATGACAACCCCTGGGCTACGGGTCCGGAATACCAGGTTCTCGACGACGCGTATCATACCGACGGCAAAGACACCAAACACAGCGCCGGATCGAACTATGATGTATATGCACCGTCGGAGCCGGTAGCAAAACCGGCCGGCGAGTGGAATACGGGTCGCCTTCTGGTTGACGGCGCCCACGTGGAGCACTGGCTCAACGGCGTGAAAATTGTCGAATACGAGCTGTGGTCGGACCAGTGGAAAGCCGACGTGGCGGCGAGCAAGTGGGTAGATCATTCCGAATACGGCATGCTGGAAACGGGACATATCGCGCTTCAGGGTGATCATACGGGCGTTTCCTACCGCAACATTGAAATCCGCATTCTGTAACAGGCAGCAACAGGCGATTCCGGTTTTCGGCGCGGCGGCAGAACAGGCATATCCCGGGATTCGTAACGCCGGCAGAACGTATTTCAACATAAGAGCGAGGTATCCGGGATCACATACCTCGATTGGCTATCACCGGCTACCTCTATTGAATGTCGAGCGAACTACTCATCGTACTTGATCACATTCAGGGACCGCTTCGGGGTTCTCGTCAGATTCTAACGAGTCTGCTGCATGGAATCGGTACGGGCGAAGATGCGTTCATTCACTTCCCGGCTCATCGCGCCCCGGATGTACTTCCGCGACATGCGACGCTCACAAAAGAAGGCGAGGCGTACCAGATACGTGCCGCAGACGATGCGCCCGTGTTTGTCAACGGTTCGCGCGTAACCGAGCAGATTCTAGAGCACGGGGATCTCATCAGACTCGGTGAGAACGGACCGCTTCTTCGCTATCGGCAGGTTAAGGGATCGTCCTGGCAGCAACGCATCGCGCGAGGCAGGAGTGCCTACAAATCCATGAAGGATGTGCTCGACGATTGCGTGGAAGGGGCCAGGGCGGAGGCTTCATCTGGAATCAGACGAGGCCTTATCGTGATGCGCAATCTACCGAAGGAGATCACGTTTCAGGCTTCTCCGCTGGCGAGGACCACATCACTGGTCGCCCTTATCATTCTCGTCGTTTTGCTGGGCGTGATCACGGTTCGGCTTTCCAGTCTGGAGTCGCAACTGAGTGCGCAGACTGAAGAAATGGCCGAGACGCTGGGCCTCGTTGAGAGGGACAGTCGGATTACTGTGGACGAGCTTCGCCGGATGCGAGACGACATCCTTTCTACAGCGGATCGATTGTCGCTGCTGGAAAACGAATCGGACGACGTGGCGGGTATCATCCAACAGGCTGTATCCTCGATTGTATTCATACAGGCATCCTACGGATTCTCGGATCCCTCCGGCCGGATGTTGCGGGGCGTTCTGGGTGTGGACGGAAGACCCCTGCGTGATGCTCGGGGCCAGATGCTGCCCACGTTTGGAGGTGAGGGCCCGATACTTGAACGCCAGTATACGGGAACAGCATTCGTGGCGTCATCGGACGGACTGCTTCTGACCAATCACCATGTCGCCGAACCGTGGCTTTATGACGAAAGTGCAAAAACTGCCATTTCCCGCGGTTTTTTACCCGTGGTCATCAAAATGATCGGATTTCTACCGGATTCGAATGAGCCGTTCGATATATCGCTCGTCGAGGCGAGCAACTCGGCTGACGTGGCTTTGCTCCGCTGCAGCGGCATCACAACAGAAGTCCCCGCCCTCGAGTTGTCCGAAAGCGCTCCTGAATTGGGGCAATCTGTGCTGGTTCTTGGCTACCCGACTGGAATCCGCGCGCTGCTCGCACGAAGCGACCCGGTCTTCGTTGACAGTTTGCTGCGAATTAGACCCGAGCCGGATTTCTGGCAAATGGCGAGAAAACTGGCCGACAACGGGCACGTCGCGCCACTCATCACGCGAGGGATTATTGGACAGATTACGCCCTCGGCCATTGTGTACGATGCCGAAACGACCCACGGAGGAAGCGGAGGTCCGGTCATTGGTCTCGACGGAAGGGTCGTAGCCGTAAACGCCGCCATCGTAGGAGATTTTGGCGGTTCCAATCTAGGCGTGCCGGTGCGAGCTGCACGAGAGCTTATTCTCCGGCATCTGCCAACGACGGACCGATAGTTTACTGCCCGGAAAGCCGCCGCTACTGGCCGGCCTGAACGTGCTGGTAGACCTCAACCTTACCGTCCTTATTGAAGGCCATCACGTCGTAATCCTGATAATCCGCCGGATTGCCCTGTTCCATGCCCGGTGAACCGACTGGCATTCCCGGAACGGCTATGCCGGCGATATCCGATTTTTCAGCGAGCATTCGTACAACCTGTTCGGCCGGCACATGTCCTTCTACGACATATCCGTCGACAATAGCCGTGTGGCATGACCAGAGTCTGCTGTCAACACCGTGCTCGTTTTTCTTCGCGGTCAGCTCGGCATTCGTAATGTTGATTTCCTCGACTTCAAAACCCGCTTTTTTCATGTGTTCGCCCCAAGTGCTGCAGCAGCCGCAGGTAGCGGTTTTATACACAATTACCTTCGTGGCGCTGCTTGTCTCGGCCACCGCTGAAGTGGTAGCGTAATCCGTCGTAGCGGAGTCTTCATCCTTCGATAGCGTAAATACGACTGCAATTATGGCGAGAATCGCAACGATTCCGATTAAAACAGATTTATTCAAACCGGCACCTCCTGAGCGTTGTCTATAGAATATACGGGATCGCATCACAACGCCTGCAACAGCAAAAGTTCCGTTTCCTGCGTCCAGCGCTTGCCGCTTAATGAAATATCGCGGATTTTCCTGCAAAGCGACCTCAAAAGTAACCTAAAAAGTAACCCCAACAGAAGTCGCGACACAAATCTCAACAGAAGCGACAACAGAAACCACAACCGCAACGAGAACAGTTCACCATAATGCCTCGCCGTATTCCAATCTTTCCGGCAATCCTCTTTCTCTCGCTTCTGCCCGCCTGTGACCGGAGCGATCGCGCATCTTATCGCCAGGCGATGCAGAATCCGTCCTGGCAGATCCAGTACACCGACTCCACGGCTCTGTTTATCGGCATTTACGCTGTCGATGAAAATGTGGTTTGGGTCAGCGGTACGGGTGGGCGCTTCGTTCGAACAACCGATGGCGGCACAACGTGGTCGCCGGGTGTCGTGCCGGGCGCCGACAGCCTGCAGTTTCGAGATGTACACGCCATTGATGCCGATACGGCCTTCCTGTTATCCATTGGAAACGGTCCGTCTTCTCGCATTTATCTGACGGAGGATGGCGGTGCGACCTGGTCCATGGTATTTCAGAATGACGATCCCAACGCCTTTTATGACTGCTTCTCATTCTGGAGCCGGGACCGTGGATTCGCCTTCTCCGATTCCTATGAAAATGAATTCCATCTCATACAGACGAACGACGGTGGAGCTTCGTGGAGCCGTGTGGATCCGGCTGCCCTGCCGGACGCCCGTGACGGCGAAGGCGGGTTCGCCGCGAGCGGAACGTGCGTCGTCACTCGCCCCGGCGGACTCGCATGGTTTTCAACCGGAGCGTCATCCGTTGACACGCGTGTCATTCGAACGACTGATTACGGAGCCACGTGGTCCGAAGCGCCGACTCCTATCCGAAGTGACTCTCCGACATCGGGAATCTTTACGCTTTCCTTCCTGGATGATTCAAACGGCATCGCCATGGGAGGCGAATTTAATGTCGCGGATACGCTGTTACTGAACGCGGCCGTGACGGACGACGGAGGAGTATCATGGCGCGCAGCCGGACGGAGCAATCTTACGGGATCGATTTTCGGCGCCTCCTATGTACCGGGAGCACCGACCCCGACCATAGTCGCCGTTGCTCCAACCGGAACCGATTTCTCGGTGGACAACGGGATGACGTGGACGCGGATCGATTCATCGAGTTACTGGTCGGTGGCGTTCATTAACGCGCATACCGGTTGGGCCGTTGGTCCCCGGAATATTGCTCGCATTCAAATGGGTCGTGCCCAACACAAATGAACGCAAACCGTCGCGGCTAAGAGATCGATGATTCAATTTGAGTCTTTTACCGAGCCGAGGGAAGTGGCGGGCTCAAGCGGCATGGCCGCTACGAGTCAGCCGCTGGCTACACTGACGGCGGTGGAGATCCTGAATTCCGGAGGCTCCGCCGTCGATGCCGCCATCGCGGCAAATGCGATGCTGGGTCTGGTCGAACCCACCGGATGTGGGCTGGGCGGCGATCTGTTCGCTATCGTGTGGGATCCGGGTACGAATCGCCTGCACGGACTGAACGCCGGCGGCCGATCTCCAAAATCTCTCACGCTGGATCGATTGAAGTCTCAACTCGGTTTGCGCAACGAAATACCGCTGGAGGGCCCTCTCTGCACGAGCGTTCCCGGTTGCGTAAGTGGTTGGTTTGCGCTTCACGAGCGGTTCGGGCGCCTTGAAATGAAACGCCTTCTGGCGCCTGCCATTCACGCCGCCAGAAACGGTTTCCCGTTGACTCCCGTCATTGCCGAGGAGTGGAAAAACGACGTCGAACGCATCCGCGATTCCGACTCGATGCCCGAGGATTCAGCAAATTTCTTCGATACGTACACTCCGGGAGGCCGGGCACCGGCACCTGGAGAAACGTTCGCGAATCCCGATCTGGCGAACACGCTGGCCAGGATTTCCGAAGAGGGCCGGGAGGTGTTCTACAGAGGTGATATCGCGGAGAAGATCGGCGACTACGTTTTTCGTCTTGGTGGTTTCCTTGGAGCAGAGGATTTCGCCGCGCACGAGGCCGACTGGGTCCGACCCATTTCAACGATGTATCGGGGCTACCAGGTGTTCGAACTGCCGCCCAACAGTCAGGGCATCCCCGTGCTCCAGATGCTCAACATTCTTCATGGTTACGATCTCGCCTCACGGGGATTTGCATCTGCAGAAGCCCTCCATCTGCAGATCGAGGCGAAAAAGCTGGCCTTTGAGGATCGCGCGCGACTGTACGGCGATCCAGACTTCGTCGGCGCCGACATCGAGCGTCTGCTCTCAGCCGAATATGCGTCTCTCTTGCGCGATCGGATCGATCCATCGAGAGTTCTGGATGAATCAAACGTATCGACTACGTGTGGTGAATTCGGAGATACGTGTTATCTGACAACGGCGGACCGCGATGGAATGATGGTATCGTTTATCCAGAGCAACTTCAAGAGTTTTGGAAGCGGACTTGTGCCCGACGGTCTGGGATTCTGTCTGCAGAATCGAGGAAACTTCTTCTCTCTGAACCCGAACCATGCGAACGTTTATTCGCCGGGTAAAAGGCCGTTTCACACTATTATTCCGGCGTTTGTACTGTTCGACGGACAGCCTCTTATCAGTTTTGGCGTTATGGGCGGTGCCATGCAGCCGCAGGGCCATGTTCAAATCCTGAACAATCTGATTGATTTCAGAATGAGCCTTCAAGAGGCCGGCAACGCCGCGCGCTGGCGGCACGTCGGTAGCAGCCGGCCAACCGGGTACAGGATGCAGACATCCGGAGTCGTATTGCTGGAGAGCGGTTTCAGTGAATCGACCAAAGACGAACTTGAGAATAGGGGGCACATAGTCGAAGAACTTGACGGTTTCTTTGGTGGTTATCAAGCCATAGCGCGCAACCCTGGCACCGGGCAGTATATAGGAGCATCTGATAAACGAAAAGACGGCATGGCGCTGGGACTTTAAGTGATGCATACAGAATCATTCTTTCACCAGTTGGTATTTTCTTGAACGGATTCGAACCGTGCTTGCTCTGCAAAAGCGGTCGGTGCAATTGATTCATGCCGGAGATCAACAAGCATAACGTAACTGAGCTGATACACAAACCCGTCGCCGTGATTCTTCAGCGCGTGGGTGAAGTGGCAGCGAAAAGCGGCATCGAAGCGTACGCCGTCGGAGGTCTCGTACGCGATATTCTTCTGGACCGAAAAACGACGGATATCGATTTCGTCACGATCGGCCAGGGAACAGGCATAAAGCTGGCAGAGGCTGTTTGCGATGCTTTAGGAGGCACCACTGTGCACGAGTATCCAAACTTTGGAACGGCGTCCGCCCATATTCCCTCCCCCGAAACGGAAGGAGTCGCTACACTCGAGTTTGTAGGCGCGCGTAAAGAAAGCTACCGGCGCGATTCCCGAAAACCGATCGTGGAAGAAGGAACGCTTGAGGACGATTTGAGGCGGCGTGACTTTACGGTCAATGCAATGGCCATGCATATCGATCCCGACCGATTTGGCGATCTCATCGATCCGTTTGACGGGCGTGCAGACCTTGAACGTCAGATCTTGAGCACGCCTCTTGATCCGGATCAGACATTTGATGACGATCCGCTTCGCATCATCCGTGCTGCACGATTTTCCACCCAGCTCGGTTTCCGCATCGAACCGGCAACGATGCCGGCCATGCGCAAGCATGCAAAGCGCATCACGATCGTCAGCATGGAGCGCATTACTTATGAGTTGGACAAGATCATGTGCTCTGCCGTGCCGTCTATCGGATTCCGGGTGCTTTTCGAGTGCACCGTTCTGGAGCATTTCTTCCCCGAGTTGCTCGCCCTCCACGGCGTGGAGACGATAGGCGGGCAGAAGCACAAGGACAATTTCTTCCACACGCTGGGCGTCCTGGACAATTTGGTGGAAATGACGGCCGATCGGCCGGCCGATGAAACGCTCTGGCTGCGATGGGCTGCGCTTCTTCACGATATAGGAAAGCCCCGTACGAAACGATTCACTCCGGGTATTGGATGGACCTTTCATAGCCACGAGGAGCGTGGCGCCCGGATGATCCCGAAAATATTCCGAAAGCTTCGACTCCCGACGGACGAGCGCATGAAGTATGTGCAGAAGCTCATTCGTCTTCACCATCGCCCCGTCACCCTGGTCGACGAATCGGTCACCGATTCGGCAGTCCGGCGTTTACTGTTCGAGGCAGGCGATCTTATCGAGGATCTGCTGACGCTTGTACGCGCCGACATCACGTCAAAAAACCCGCATCGAGTACGCCGCTATCTCCGTGCATTCGATATGGTCGAGAAAAAAATGGCCGATGTCGAGGAGAGGGACCGACTTCGCAACTTTCAGCCACCGGTCGACGGACTTGAGATCATGGAAAAGCTCGAGCTCGAACCTGGCAGATTGGTCGGTGAACTCAAGGACGCCATTCGCGAGGCCATACTCGAAGGTAAAATTCCCAACGAACACGATGCCGCCTTCGACTACCTCATGCAGATCAAGGACGATATTCTGGAGAAGGCCGGGGATCTGGAGAAAAATTCGCTCCGGCCTCGAAACGGTCGAGGCTAGAGACAATACCGTTCACTTAATGACACAAACCGCGTCTGCCGGCCATTTGGTCGGCTGTGGCCAGTTCGCGTGCTTTCGGCGCTTGGGGGGATAGGCGGGTACGGCTCGCTTGAGCACACGAGGATTGGCGCGCAGGCGACTCGGGTTGCGCTCCTGGAGCACTTCGGCGATGAGCTCGCCCACCAATGCATTTCGTCTACTGGGGGGAAAAGCTCTCCGGTCTGGAAAGCTTTCTTCGCACGGAGCGCAAGGCGCTGGTATACGAGAGGCGATCCGGATCGATGTCCTCCTTAAGAGCGGCCTGGTAGATGAGCCAGCGGATGGCGTAATGAATAATCAGAAAACCGTAAAGCTCCTGTAGAACCCCGTCGGGCTTCTTGCTGCGCAAGACGCGATTCGGCCGGCCCTGGTAGACTTTGACCTCCTTGATACTGATCTCTATCTGCCAGCGCTCGGCGTAGAGCGCCGCCAGTTCCCGCGCAGGAGCCTTCGCGGGATCGAGGATCGTGGTCACCAGGCGGTAGAGCGGCTCGGCATGGGGACGCCCCTCGTCGTCGATTCGATAGTCGACAACGCGCAGAGGAATCCCCGGATGACCTTTCCTGAGCCGCCGGGATGAAGGGAAAGCGCGACTCAGGTAGGAACCGTCCGGGAACTTCTTTTCGGCTGGAAAGACGAGGTTCTTCTTGATTCGCCAGACGAGGTCGGCGCCCGTCTCGCGGGCCTCTTCCCACAGATCGAAGCCATAATAGTTGCGATCACAAAGACAAAGCATTCCGGGCGAGAGCTGCTGCAGGAGACCTCGGACGAGACGGATCTCGCTCTCGGCATACGGCCCCGCCTGCAGGGCGAGGATAGCCCGCGGACCGATCTCGCCGAGGGCCACCCAGCGAAGGCGCGGGTAGGCACTGCGCTCACCACGGCTGACCCCTGCTCGGCCAAAGTATTCGTCATTTGCCGCGGTATCGGGCACTTCCATCGTACTGCCGTCCAGGCTCATCAAGCGCCAATCGCGGTAAAAGCCTCCCTCGGTGCCTGGCAAGGCCATCGGCACGGCCGTGGCCTCGAACAGCCGGCGCAGCGGAGCACTCCCGACTCGCTCTCGGGCCTTGGAGAAGGCTGACTTGCGCGGCACCGTGATCGGCAGCGTAGGATCCATGGCGCGAAGCCCCTCGACGAGCAGCCGGTAGACCTCCCGGTACCCTTCCGAGCCGTAGAGCGCCATCGCCATGACGTAGTAAACCACCAGTCGCGACGGCAGAAGGCGTGTGCGCTGCTCAAGCCGACCGGTCTCTCGAAGGATCGCGTCAACCCTTGACGGCGGACAGAACAGCGCCAGCAATCCCACACTGATCAGATCGGGGATCCCAGGATCGCGCCGCTTTTTGGGTGGACGACCTCGTCGAGCCATGCCGGAGTACCGTCGTTGAATCGTACTCCAACATAGGCAAAGTGCGACCGAAAGTCAACACTAAGTGAACGGTATTGGTCCTAACCCGCATTTCTCACCAACAAAATTGGCATTAGATGGTAGGAGTTGTTAAAGTGTT
>CAZGOS010000040.1:0-11938 GCA_964527795.1 uncultured Rhodothermales bacterium
GGGGGCATTCCCAGGCCGGCGTTATTCATGTAGGTCACTCCAGGTGTGGTGATGAACTCGGACCGGATCGCCTGCCAGACTTCGTCATCCGGCGTGGCAGGTGCCGGCCATACCGATCTCTCTTGAGAAACAGGCGTCACACACGATGGCAAGACTCCGACGACGAGTCCCGACAGACCGAATGACAGGAAATTTCGTCTCGAAATTTGTGGTGACATGCGCGCAGTATTCGAGCTATTCATGGTGTGGATCGCTGGTTACGAGGTGACGGTTTGACACAACATAGCCTGTTTCGAATAAATCATTACCCAAAAACGTGTACCTTTGAACTTGAGGGTTGTAGGCGAACGCCTCACGCGATTTCGAGAATAATGCCTGCCGAACGGTGAAGATTATTTGATGCTCGCTCCCTCCGTTATCCCCGAACGATTCGTAAGCAATCCCCGACAACGAAGAAGCCGGATTTCGCACATACTTGCGGGGTCGTCGACCGTAGTATTTACGTGGACAACGGAATACGGAATCCCGGCAACAAGGGCGAATAAGGGTGGAATCGAGCCATTGCGGCCCTTCCCCCAGCCCAGGCCCCGGCAATCCGATCCCTGCGCCGCGAACACAGCATAAACGCCGGGTGAATCTCATGATTATCGCACTGGTCCTACTAACAATCGTCGTGTTCATTCTGGTTGACGTGATCGCCCGCACGTCTCTTGCAAAAATGCAGGATCGAAAAATCCAGAAAAAGCGGCAGGAGGCACTGGATATCGGTCTCAATCTCGATTACACCGACGAAGCCAAAAGCCTGAAAAAGGTGCACGTCGAAGATGCGAAGGCGAAAATTCTGGCAGTCGATGACGAAGCCATCGTGCTGGATAGTTTCAGGAAAATCCTGGTCATCGCCGGATATTCCATCGAAACGGTGGAGAGTGGTAAAGAAGCCGTTGGGCTGATCCGGAAAAACGATTACGACTTTGTTTTTACCGACTTGAAAATGCCTGAGATGGACGGTCTGGATGTCGTCAAAGCGGTGAAGCATCTGCGTCCGAACATCGATGTCATCATGATTACGGGTTTTGCCACGATCGAGACCGCCGTCGACGCCATGAAATACGGGGCAATGGATTATGTGCAGAAGCCGTTTACGGCCGACGAATTGATCGATTTCGTGGACAAATCGCTCATCCGACGTCAGGATCGAATAGAAAGGCAGATTCAACCAACCGTGCACCTGGTAACACCTTCGGTCGGGGTTTCGACATCGAAGCACGAATTCAATGTGCCCGCCGGAATTTTCGTCTCTCCGACGCATACGTGGGTGAATATTTATCCGAACGGCATGCTCGTGGTCGGTCTGGATGATTTCGTTCAGAAATTGATCGGTCCGATTGACGGGGTTGAATTGCCGCCCATTGGGAAACACGTGGAGAAAGGAGAGCCCCTCTTTTCGGTCCGACAGGGAGCGCATTCGCTGACCTTCGATTCTCCGGCCTCCGGTGACGTCACAACGATCAACAACGACGTTGTCGGTTGTCCCGACCTCGTCAACAGGAAGCCGTTCGAAGCCGGTTGGCTGTGTGGAATAGAACCTTCAAATCTGCCGGAAGACGTTCATGCACTTCGAATCGGAGCCGAAGCTACCGCCTGGTATCAGAAGGAAATCGAGGCGTTTTCCGCAAAAGTGAAAGAACTGGCCGGGCAAGAATCCGACGACAGAGAGGATACGATGGATTCGAAATTTTCCAACGAAGAACTTGAAGTCCTGAAGGAAGACGTTAAATGGGAGGTGTTTTCAAGCATGGAGTATGCACGCGTTGATGTTACTCCATAGCTGAAACGCCCGAATCAGACGCGGAGAGGCGTAGAATTACAACAGGGTGCCGACATGACTAAAGTTCGATTCACCTGGATTATCCTCCTCTTCTTCGCCGGCGTTCCGCTCTCGTTTACGCTCGTCGAGCGAAACGCCCGCACATCGGGTCCGGAGCTTTCCGATACCGTGCGCGCAGATACCATTCTGACCGTCTCGCAGGAAGTCATTCGGTACTGGGCGCGCATTGGAGAGGTAGAGTTCCCACATCTCGCACATGTTGATGACTTTGGCATGGACTGCGTCGAATGTCATCACGAAACCAATGCGTCAGCGCTCGATATTCCACACGAATCGTATTTCGACGATTTCTACATCGATTGTGGACAATGCCATAACGCGGTTGGCTCTCCCTCGCTTGAGCCGCAGGCGTGCTCTGACTGCCATTCTGCGATTCCAGCCGGCATTGCGGACGAAACCCTGAGCTCCAAGGTGGTCATCCACCGCCTCTGCTGGGATTGCCACGACTCCGGCACGGGCGTGGACGCCAGCGAAAGCTGCATATCCTGTCACTCGGGGCCGCGAACCTCCTTTATGGAACCTCTTCCGGACTCACTGAAACATCAATAACAGCGACGAGCATCTATGGATCGGCGGAATTTTCTGAAAGCTGCAGGAGCGGCAGGAGCCGCCCTGGCGTGCCCGGTCAAGAAGACAAAAGCGCAGGATTCGACTGAATTCGTCGGCGTTCTGGTGGATACCACCCGTTGCATCGGTTGCCGCGCATGCGAAATGGCCTGCGCCGAGGCGCACGGTTTCGACGTGCCCGATGTTGAAAATGACAACGCGCTCGAAACCGTTCGAGACACGTCCGAGAATCAGTGGACGGTCGTCAACCGCTTCGATACAGACGCGGGCGAGGTGTTCGTCAAGAAGCAATGCATGCATTGCTGGCAGCCGGCGTGCGCATCTGCGTGTCTGACGAACGCCATGCACAAAACAGAAAAAGGACCGGTCATCTGGCATGGTAACAAGTGCATGGGGTGCCGTTTCTGCATGGTCTCATGTCCGTTCGATATTCCGAAATTCGAATACGATAGCTGGAATCCGAAAATCCAGAAGTGCAATATGTGCTGGGAGCGCCTCGAACGAGGTGAAAAACCAGCTTGCGTGGAGGCGTGCCCGGTCGACGCTCTCATGTTTGGACAAAAGCGGGAGATTATGGAAATCGCCCGCGTTCGCATCTACCATCATCCGGATGATTACCAGCATCAGATATACGGCGAGCACGTGGTCGGCGGTACCGGATGGCTCTATCTCTCCGCCGCTCCATTCGATCAGATTGGATTCAGGACCGATCTCGGTACGACGCCCTATCCCGAACTGACCAGCGACTTCCTGAATATGGTGCCGGTCTTCGTATTCGGCATGCCGGCTCTCCTCTATGGACTGAGCGCGCTCGCAGATCGGGCGTCAGGAAACAGCCCGTACGACAGGGGGCTGCCGCCTGGAAAGGACTCACTGCAGGCTGACGCCGAGGTGTAAGATGCACGAGATACGTCAGCCGGCAGACAGGTCAAAAGGTGCGTTCGGGTTCATTCTCAGCGAAATGAAACCCAGGGGGAAATTCCTTACCCCGTTCAACGTGATCTCGATTCCCGTCATCATCGTGGGTCTCGTGATTCTATATTTCCGATTCGTTTATGGACTGGGATCGGTCACGAATCTCAATCAGCAAAATCCCTGGGGTTTCTGGATCGGATTCGATGTGGTAACCGGGGTCGCGCTGGCGGGCGGCGCCTACGTGATCACCTTTGTGGTCTACATCATGAAGGTCGACAAGTACAGACCGATCGTCCGCGTTACGGTACTGAACGGACTTCTCGCATACATTTTCTACGCCGGTGCCCTGATCCTGGATCTAGGTCGGCCTTGGAACATCATCAATCCGATCATCGGGAATTCTTTCGGATTCAATTCGGTGATGTTTCTGGTGGCCTGGGAGTTTCTTCTGTACATGACGATGGAGGCGGTAGAGTTCTCTCCGGTCGTTGCGGAGTGGATGCGGAAGGAAAAATCACAACGCATTCTGAAATCGCTGACCCTTGGCGCCGTGATTTTCGGTGTGACGCTGTCAATGCTGCATCAGTCCGGACTCGGGTCTCTCTTCCTCATGGCCAAAGCCAAGATCCATCCACTCTGGTATTCGGAGTTCATTCCGATTCACTTCTTCGTCTCGAGCATTTTTGCCGGACTGTCGATGATCATTCTTGAAGGCGTGATCAGTCACCGAGTCCTTCGCGATCGAATCCCCATGCATACGCATTCCTTCGACGAGATCATTTTCGGCCTGGCCAAAGGCGCCGCGATCACCATGTTCGCCTATTACTTCTTCAAGCTGGTCCTCTTCCTGCACGATGGGCATTGGGAATACATGAATGAAACATGGGGGTGGTGGTACATGGTGGAGTTGCTCGGGCTCGTTCTTGTCCCGTGTGTGCTCTTTGCTTTCGGGGCTCGTAACCGGAGCACCGGTATCATAAAATTGGCGGCGGTGCTTACGCTGATCGGAGTTATTTTAAACAGGTTGAACACCTCCATTATCGCGTTTAACTGGTACGCCGTGGACAAATACTACCCGTCGTGGCAGGAGATTGTCGTCACGCTCATGATCATCTTCCTCGAGATCTGGGTGTTCCGCTGGGTCGTGACCCGAATGCCCGTTTATGGAAGTGAGAAAGATCGCCTTACGGCCGTTTGATTGGAAAGGCACGGAGCATGGAAACCTACACCTACGTCAATATCTTTGAGACACAGGGGATGGAGTATCTTCTTCTCCTGTCGTTTCTGCTCTTGTTGATCGCACTCGTGAGATACCTGAACAGTCCACCAAGGCAGAGTTAAATGCGGGCAAAGATCAGTTCAAAGCTCATCATTGCCGTGAGCGTGATCGTCACGGTCGCCATAGGCACGTTTGCTTACGTGATCGTGAATTCCTATCAGCGTCAGTTCATTGCCGATGTCGAGAGCTATGCAGAGCAGCTCAGCGAGACGGTCATCAGCAGCACGCGCTACGATATGATGTTGAATCGACGCGAGTCGCTTCATCAGATTATCAATACGATCGGACGGCAGGAAGGCATCGAGAAGGTCCGCATCTTCAACAAAGAGGGCGCGATCATCTTCTCGACGGACTCCCTGGATGTGGGCACGACCGTCGACATGCAGACCGAAGCGTGTTACGCCTGTCACGCTGTTGACCAACCGCTGGAACGCGTGCCCGTTTCAAACCGCATCCGCATCTTTGAAGGCGCGGATGGCCACCGAATTTCGGGCATCATCTCTCCCATTTTCAATGAACCGTCCTGTTGGGAGAGCGACTGTCACGCCCACCCTGCCGATCAACAGGTACTCGGCGTCCTGGATGTTACGATGTCGCTCGAGGCCGTGGATCAGGAACGACGGGCCAACATCATGCAACTGCTGATTTTGACCGTCTTCGTCATCGGTGCCATCAGCCTGCTCATCTACCTGTACACCGGTAGAATTGTCCTGAAACCGATCTCCCAGCTCGTTACGGCAACCAGGCGCGTGGCCGGTGGTGACCTGGCCTACAAGGTGCCCGACAAAAAGAGAGATGAAATCGGAGATCTTGCCAAGTCGTTCAACGAGATGACGAAGCGGTTGGAGCAGACGCAGCTTCAACTCATCCGATCGGACAAATTGGCATCGGCCGGTCGACTGGCTGCCGGCGTCGCGCACGAAATCAATAATCCGCTTACGGGGGTTCTGACGTACAGCAGCCTCCTGCTCCGTCAGGCCGATGGAGATCCGGCCATGAAGGAGGATCTGGAGGTCATTGTGCGAGAAACGAAACGATGCCGCGAAATCGTCAAAGGCCTGCTTGATTTCTCGCGTCAATCGACTCCTGAGAAACGACGGATTTTTGTCCGCGATGTAATCACCCGGGCCGCGCGCATCCTCCAGAATGAGCTGGCAATCAACAAAATTCTCCTTGTTCTGGACTTTCAGGAAAACTTGCCTGAGGTCTGTGCGGACGCGGATCAGTTACAGCAGGTCTTCGTCAACCTGTTTTCCAACGCGGCAGATGCGATATCGGACGAGGGTGGCACGATCACGGTCGAGACGAAACTAACCCATAAATCCGACACACCGGGAGAGGATCCCGCCCTTGCTCGGGTTCAGATTCAGGTCAGCGATACGGGGGCAGGCATTCCCGCGGACGTCATGGAAAAAATCTTTGAACCGTTTTTCTCTACCAAAGGACAGGAGGGCAGCGGCCTCGGGCTCGCCATTGTCTGGGGGATCATAGAAGGGCACGACGGGGTGATCTCGGTAGAGAGCGAACTGGAAAAAGGAACCACCTTCACGATCGTCCTGCCTGCGGCCGATCCGACCACATCCGCTGCGCCGCAATCAACCTGAAAATCTCGGAACAGGGATGCCGGATATGCACAGCATACTCGTTGTCGATGACGAACAGGTCATTCTCTCCGCATCGCTCCGCATTCTGGAGGTGGAAGGCTTTACGGTGAGAACCGCTGGGGATGCTGAATCGGGGCTTCACATGATGGCTGCGGCAACGCCTGACATCGTCGTGATTGATCTGAAACTGCCGGGGCTTTCCGGGCTCGAATTCCTGGAACGGTCGAAAAGCCGGTATCCCGAATCGCTGGTCATTCTTACGACGGGTTATGCGACGGCCGCGCAGGCTGTTAGCGCCCTTGCAGGCGGTGCGTTTGATTATCTGCCTAAACCCTTTGCATTTCAGGAGCTTCTCAGTCCCATTCGTCGCGCCTGCAACTTCCTCGATCTGTGCGATGCGGATCGCGCTCCCGTTCCAGATGACGACAAAAACGGATTCTTGTGCCTTGGAAACATATCGTGGGCCAGACCCGAATCGGAGAACGTCTTTTATGTCGGCCCTACGCAGGCATTTATGAACTCCGTTGGCGATATCCGTGAAATTGCATTCCCAAGTATGAACGAGAACGTGCAACAAGGCGAACCGCTGGCAAAACTTGCGTCGGAAGACGGCTACATCCACATCTTATGGGCACCGCTCGGTGGCCGCGTCCTGGCTCTCAATACAGACTTTCCGGCACAATCGAATAAAGCTTCACAGTCGAATCTGTCAGAGAACTGGATCGCGCGAATCACTCACGCTGAACCTGCAGGCGAACTAATCGTCCTGCACCGGAACTAACGGTTCCTCGGGAGTGCCGGCTTCCCGATTCATCCAGTCGGACACGAGATAAAAAATGCCCGGTATTAACCAGTAAAGAAAAAACAACCCGCCTGGAAACGAACCGGAGGCGATAAATTCCGCGGCGTAAAACGCAGCCGTTCCCAGGATAATCATCGAGGCGCCAATCTTTTCATTCCTCCATCCCACAATGAATCCGAGCCATGCGACGAATTTAAGGAGGTTCATCACGGTCTCGGTAAACGATAGACCGGGGACGTTGAGGTGTCCAATGCCGGCGACTTCGCCGACAAAAATGATGAATATGATAAGCGCTATGGTCGCTGAGAGAAATCGCGCTACCCAGCGAACAATTAGACCGGTTGTAGACATATGGTGCCTCCGTGGGATGGCTTGCGACGTGTGGGTCGGGGCATCCTCCCGCGGTGATGGCCTGGGCGGTTCTAAAATCTAAGCAAAAGTCGGCTATAAGGCTCAGAATTGATCGCGCGAGAGTAAATCGGCTCGGATAGTGAAAACCCTGGCCGTAATTGCACTCGTGGTTGCTACGCACGCCGCCGATGCGCATCACTGCCGCACTGCAGAAAAAGGGAAAGTGTTCTCAGAATCGACGTCGCCCGCCGCCGCCGCCAAATCCACGTTGCGATCCGAAGCGGGAATTGACCACGTTGTTGAAGATCGAACCGAATCGGTAGCTGAACCCAATCGACATGCGGTACTCCCAGGTCGTCGCCAATTGTATCTGATCGAGTAGCACCTCTTCATCGCTAGGATCCTCGGCAGCCAGGAAGAGCTGATCATCGGTGCGAGAAACAACAGCAAATACGTTAAACGAAAGGCCTCGAATGAGCTGAAATTCGATACGCGTAAAAAAGTCGACTCGATTTTTCGAGAAGTCATGTAGATAGTGGGAGAATTCCAACGATGCATTTACTTCTCCCCAGAGCTGTTGTATTTCGAATGATGCTGCAAGCGATGCGTTCAGGCGCGTCTCCGCCGTTTCCCCAAAGATCGTTTCCTCTTCGTATTCAAAGGAACGCACGTTCATGCGGTACGTGAAGCGAAATTCACGTCGGCTGGACTCCGAATATGGAAACAGGTTGTACTCCAGCGCCGGAGCAAATTCCATCGACAGATTGGTGTTCTCGAAGGAAGAAGTATTAGCCTCTGCAAACGCACCGACCGCCCACCTTTCTCCCAGACTTTTCGCGACCAAGGCGGAAAACGTTCCGTCGCGGAAAATAAATGCTTCTGTGCGGTCGCCGAAATCGAATTCGCGTACCTCGTAGTTCCCGTTCACGGCAACGCGTATTTTCCATTCGTCCGTCAGGCGCGTGGCACTGAAATTCCCTCCTGCCTCCCACGATCTTCGCGAGCGTTGCCCGTCTGCGGATCCGTTGGTGCCGACTCGAAAAACCCAGTCGTTCCACTCGTCCACAATGAGAATCGGGGCTTCGTCTTCCCTGGAGTCGACCTCCACTCGGATTTTATCCCAGAGTGGTGTCTGGGACAGAGCCGGGACCAGGCCCATCGCAATCGTGCGAATAAGTCCCCGTCTCCGCATGTCATCGGTATCCGTGCCGCTGCTGGCATATTTCAGTGTGGAACCCGTTTCGGAATAAACCCCATGCCCGACGAAACTGAGTTCATACTCCGTCCCTCCGCTACCGGTCGATTGGGTCGTTATCAGCAGATGTATGTCGGCATCCTGTCGATCCCGCACGTAATTGATATAGGTCATCTCCTGTCGGATGAATTCCGAATCACACCGATTACAGTCGAGATACACGTTCAGACGGCCATTGGGCTCAGGTGTCGGAGGATTCGCTGGATCTTGAGCGGCGCTTGACTGCACGAGTGGAACCGCAAACAGTAACCCGAGAAAAACACGATAGATGAAACGTTTTAACAGTCGAAAATCCATTTAGAATCGTTTGTTAAAAAGGTCAGAAAAAGGTCAGAAAAAAGTTCTTCACTGACGCGTCGGACTAAAATCACTCCTATTTTTTCTCTCGGTCCCGTTTTTGGCGTGAGGCTTTCAAGTAGCACGCTGCTTAATCCGAGCACGATAGATCCTTCGATTTGAGACCGAGCGTGGTCGGGTTGAACGATGATGTCGGCATCGACAACAGCCCGGAATCAGTGTATCGGAGGCCGCCTCCGAGGAGACTTGTTTTCCATTTACGGTGAAGATGATTGGTATTGGTAGATTATGGTCTGTGAGGGTGCAGGGGTGGATCCATACGATATTATGATTTAGACGAACAGAAACCGCGCCTCATTCCGAAATCGTATTCCGACTGGTAACAGCGCCGGATGTGAGAGAATCAATCCGAGACCGCGCCCGGCAGCGGCTTCCAAACAGGGTAGAATGAACTTGCGATCTTGTGCCAGCTCGCACCCGGCCCCCGGGAAACACTCAACTCCTATATGGCCCTGCTCCTATATGGCCGGCCCAGATTCCGTCCTATTGACGACGCCTGAATGGATACGGTTAGGCGTCTGAATTCTCACCGGGTGTATGAGAAGCCGCGGCCGCCCCGACAGCGACGGTAATGACGGGCATCATCATGTAGGTTAATCCGATATCCGCAAAGTAGGCGCCAGGCGTCATTTGCATCGGCCCACCGAGCAGCATGAGGGGTGCGTCGATCAACATGCTGATGATCCACCACGCAATTCCAAGTACAAGTCCTTCCTTGATATTTTTTCGGACATGACTGCGGACATGATTCCGGACACGATTCCGGACACGATTCCGGACACGACGGCGGGCCACATTGTTGAAATACAGAACACCGAATACCGCTGTAGCCATCGCGACCGTCACCGGCATAATGGATTCAAAAAGCGGCCGCGCTGATTCGCGGAGTGGAAATATGAGGAAGGCGACCAGAAACGGAATGAGCCAGATAAGAAATCCGTACAGCAAAGCCCGTCGAAATGAAGTCATCAAAACACCTCCGTCGAAAGCGTCAATCGTAAGTCGAATGTTGCGCAGGCATCTTCGTTCAAGGCTGAACGGAGATGCTGTAGCTTGTCACGAATTGAAAAAATCTGGATACATCGACCATGTCCTCTCCGACGTACCGAATGGTGTGTGAGTCAATTCTCTCAACGACAGGCAGATATCCGAGCAGTTCCACCGGGCGATAGTGCTTCAGACTGACGTCGAATGTGATGTCGCCGTCGAGGCGATACGGTTTGAATTCTGCAAGACGAGCCACAGCCGTTTTGACCTTCTCCCGAATGAGAGAAGCACCGGCTGCCGGAGTCATGGTCCGCGCCGAATGAAAACTGATTGCCCACTTCACAACCGCTCCCTCGATATCACCCAGATGCGACCGGGCTTCCTCCACGATGGCGTCGTCGCCGGAAATCATGATGACCGGCACGCCAAAATGCCCTGCAATCGCGGCATTTATGACGGCTTCCGGTACCGAGATTCCGTTCAGTTTGACGTCCGTAATGTTTGTGCTGGACATCGTATGGGCTCTAACGCCGCGTTTATTGGTCGTGCTGCTGTGATATCCAATGAAAACAGCGCCGTCGAAGGTTTCATCGATACCCGCCATCATGCCCAGCGGTCGGGGCCACGATCGAACGATCTGAATGTTGTCGGGAAGTTGTTCGATGAAGACGTTCTGCCCGTTCCCATGCGAATCGCTGACTAGTATCTCCGTCGCACCCGCCGCTCGCGCGCCCTCAATCGCAGCGAGAAGTTCGTCGGTCATGAACTGACGAAAGCGCTGATACTCGAATCCTGACGGACCCAATTGTTGGTCGGTTACGACCCCCGTGAGTCCTTCCATGTCGATGGAGATGTAGATCTTCAGCGACTCTTGAGCCGAGGCAGGGAACGTGCAAATGGCGAAGAGCAGAAGAAGCAGTGCAAGGCGTAGCTGTTTCATGGTGATCACGGATGCAATTGCTGACGAAAACCGGTGGGATTGGATCCTAACCTACTCATTGAGCATCATTTTCAGAAACGTCGGCATGTTGTGTAAATAGTCCATATGGTCGGGCGCGCTATTTCCGGCAAATCCGAGAACAAGGAAACTGCCCGACGACGCGCGACTGAGGAGCTGCATACCGCCTGGTCCCCATTCAACGACCGGCTCACGTCTCAGATCTAGCGCATCCAGAATGAATTGCGCCGTCTCTGTCGTACTTGCGTACGTACCGGGAAATATTTCCGAGTGAGTCAGAATGAATGCCTTCCGGCCATCGCGTGCCTGTTCGGCAAACCTGACGAAGTCTGCCATCTTTATGTCGTTCAGTACACCACCGTCCTGGAGGCGCCGCCCCACCGGCACATAATCCGTGTGCAATCCGTCCAGCAGGAGCAGACCGTGCACGCGGTCGAGGTGATCCTTGAGAATAGCGCGCACGGCGCCATATCCCGCACTGAACGCGCTGAGGTAAACACGGCCTCCGGAATCCACCGTCCCGGACTCGGCGCGCACGGAATCGAGCAGTGTCAGAAAAGTTAGGGTGTCCTTGAAAGCCTGCTCATAAACGGACGAGCCGGACCCGAGATTAACGACAGCCAGCGCCATCGGCTCATCGAGACGGGATACGGCCGTCCAGGCAATGTAGCCGGCACCGTGAAAGTGTAAAAGAATGTCCGATCTGCCCTCGTCGTAGCGTTCCGGGACAAAGATTTCCACCGCCCGCGGCAGCACACCTTCAACTGACGTAACTCGGTCCGACACATCGATTTTGTCGAGTCGATCGTGTGATCGGGTATGCTCATGCATGGGCGATGGGAACTGAGACTCGGGCTTTGGGGGTGCGAGGGCGGCGTCGTTGCATCCGAGGAGCGCTACTACGCTCAGAAACACGCTCAGAAACACGCTCGGAAACACGCTCGGAAAGATGGCCGGAACGATTTTCAAACAGCT
>CAZGOS010000040.1:12038-15810 GCA_964527795.1 uncultured Rhodothermales bacterium
GAAACACGCTCGGAAACACGCTCGGAAAGATGGCCGGAACGATTTTCAAACAGCTACGCATCCCCTACGATCTCAAGTATTTCCATACCGTCTTGAATAAGGCAACGAACCTGCCCCGACTTCTCCGTCCGAACAGAAACGTGTTGGCGGCCTTCACAAGTTCATACTTTTGACTCGAATACGGAAACCACCAGATCCTAATCCAAATCTCGCAAGAACAACTCTTCGTACTTTTCTTTTCTGCGTATCAGGCGCGGACCGGATCTTTTGATCATTACGATGGGAGGACGGGGCCCGGCAAACGTATTTCCGAATGAGGTGAAGTACGCTCCGGTATCCATCACAACAAGCAAATCGCCTGGATCGAGCTTTGAAAGCCGCATCCGAGGGGCAATGACGTCCAACTGCGACGGCATGCCACCAATAATGGTATAGTCGGCTTCTTCACCGGTACCGACCCGGCCGGCGACAAATATCGAATGGTATTCGCTCCACAGTGAAGGAGAAATGCTCATCGCGCCGGCATCGCAAATCGCCCTTGCCGCACCGGAGCTTCGTTCAACAACGCGATTCACACGCACCAGCAGTGCCTGTGAAGTGGCGCTGAGCGCCCGGCCCGGTTCCAGATACAGTTTGGGCGCGCGCAATCCCGTCGCCTGAACAGCCCGCACGAAGTACCGCACCCAGGCCTGCGCTATGGATTTCATGAACGACCCGTCCGTCTTACTGGAAGGTGGTCTGGGAGCGTGTTGCCAGCCGATGGCTTTCACAGCTTCCAGGAGTGAGAGCATTTTGCACGATTGAACGCTGAATCCCCCTCCCAGATCGACGATATCCGGACGGAATCCACTCTTCCAGAGCCCCAGCCAGACGCCGTAAGCATAATCGATTGCCTCTATGTAAGGGCCGGCTGAAGAAATACCTGATCCAAGGTGCAGGTGGATCCCCCGTACTTCGAGATCGGGCCGCTCGGCGAGCAGGTCAATGGCTCTACACCACTCGTCGCTATCGACGATAAATCCCATAGGACTCGAGGCGCGCGCGGTCGAGATCGTCGGATTGAACCTGTGCCCTTTCAGTTCGGGATTAATACGCAAAGCCAGATTTGCCTTCGATCCGAAGCGCGTCACAATTTCGGCCAAACGCGTCAACTCGTCCAGCGACTCAACATTGATCAGGCCGACGGATGCTGAAATCGCCTGCTCGATAAACTCGGAAGACTTGTACGCGGAATTGACTACGATGCGATCGCCCGGAACGTTTAGATCGAGCGCCAGCCGCAACTCGTATTCGTTCACTACTTCGAGGCCACTGCCGCACTCAAGCAAGACATGGAGCACGCCCGGTACGGGATTCGTTTTCACGGAATAAAACACGTGTGGAAGGACAGATTCGCCGGTGAAGCAGTCGACGAAACGAGCATAAGTAGCCCTGAGCAAACGTTCGTTCACCACGTAAAGCGGCGTTCCATAACGCTCAGCCAGAGCAGGCAGACTGATGCCATTCCAGTGCAGGACGCCCTGCTTCCGGTGCAAATCCCATGTCGAATGATTCCTCGTCATCATGGTCTCACCTCGATAGAATGATGCTCGTCACTTCGCCCGGTGCGTGTGCGACAAAATCCGCTTCGGTCTCCCAGACGGAAAATTCGCCGGGTGCGTATGCGGCTCGAATGCTCCGAACCGTTACTTCGAAGTTTTTCTCGATCAAAACTTCCTGCGTTCGTCGGGCGCAGATGGCATCCGTCACGTGATCGCCGATAAAGAAGACGGTACCGGGTTTAAAACCCGTCAACACCTCGATACACTGCAGGAGCCCTTTTGGTGAAGGCTTCTGTTCGTGCATTCCGACCTCCTCATACCCGACGATGGACCGGAAAGCGTCGGCGAGCTGATGCGCCTTCAAAATCGAATAAATATTTGAGCTGGCGTTCTGGGATACGATGCCGTTCGGAAATTCAGAGAGTGCCTGAATCGCTTCCGGGATTCCTTCAATCGTTTCGGGCACGGTCTTGTCATCGAGCTGGAATTCGGACCACCAATGTCCGACTTCGACAATATCCGCATCGCTCATGCCGAGGGCCTCTTCGTAGAATACGCGCCAGTTCGGCACCCGTCGATGCGCTTTTTCGTAGCTCAGAAGCGACTCAAGTGCCGGGAAGGTGCGCCAGGACCTGTCTCTGAATTTTTCAACGATCGCCCGAGTCACATTCAGGTTCTTCTCACGCGAATCGACCAGTGTGCCGTCGAAATCCCAGATTACACAACATGCTCTCCTATTCATTTCAACTCATCGAATTCGGTAGATTCAGTCGGTAGCGCCACTTCCTCGCCCCAGACGTATCTGGAGAACCACTGCCAATTGTGCCAGACGGCTGCGAGACGCTCTTTTGGCCTTGATATTCCGTGTCCAAATCGTTTGTAAACCACGAGCTCCGTCTCGACCCCGACATCCTGCAGGCCCTGATAGAGTTCATAGGCATTCGGAATGGGCACTCGTTTGTCGAATTCGCCGTGCTGAATGAGCGTCGGCGTCGAAGCCTCATTGATGGTCGTCATCGGAGAGGTAAGCGCATATATCTCCGGGTCGTTCCAGGGCGTGCCTTTGAGGTACTGTCTCGTAAACGGATGGATATCCGTGTTGACATAGTATGTCATCCAGTTGGAGATCCCTGCGCCTACGGATATCGCCTTGAATCGATCGGTATTCGTCGTCAGGAAAGCGGAAATGTAACCTCCCTGACTCCACCCCATGGCGCCCATTCGCGTCGTGTCGACGATACCTGTATCGATGAGGTAGTCCACACCCGAGAGCACATCCCACGCGTCCCCCACTCCGAGATTTCGCACATTCAGGGACCGAAATGCCTCGCCGTACCCGGCGGAACCCCGGTAATTCGGTCGAAAAATAAGCGCCCCATTTGCCAACCACTGATTGGCCGGATAAACATACCTCAATACGGGCGCCGGAGCATCGATGCCGGTGGGACCACCGTGGATAATCACCATAAGCGGGTACTGTTTATCGAGGTCAAAATCGGCCGGCTTGTGCAGCACGCCTTCGATTTCGGTTCCGTCGTAGCTCTCCCACGCCACTACCTCGCTGGACCCGACTTCCCAGCCCTGTATCTGGGCGGTCATATCCGTCACAAGGGTAAGATCCGCGCCGCCCAGTGAACCGCGATAATTTTCTGTAAGCGTGGTATCGGTCTGTCCCGACATCGCCAGGGTCGTTCCGTCGGCCGAAAAGTCCACCGACCAGATTCGGTCGGGGCCGAACGACATCCTGGAAACGCCCCCCGTCGAAGGATTTACCCTGTAAAGGTGACGCTTCGTTTTTTCCCGTGCGAGCAAAAAGATGCCCTGAGGCGTCCAGCGAACATTTGCGACGTTTTCGTCCAGACAGGCTGCCAGCCGCGTAGACGGTCCACCGTTCGCCGGTACACGATAGATCTGGTTGTTCGAATAGAAGTTGGACGTCGAATCGCCTCCGGACGTTAAGTAGAGAATCGACTCGGAATCGGGCGACCACCGCGGTCCGCTGTAATAACCGGGTCCGGTTACAAGCGTCCTAACCTCTCCCGAATCGACAGAAAGCAAATAAATCTCCGTCGACATGAATGAGAGAAGCAGTGGATTTTTCCTGCGTTCGAAAGCGATTCGCCGTCCGTCCGGCGACCATTCAAAAGCGCCCACGCTGTAATCGCCTTCGGTCAATCGCTCTGGTTCCGGTAGCGACAGGCAGTCGTTTTGATCGGCGTCGCCGTCTCCGT
>CAZGOS010000040.1:15910-17496 GCA_964527795.1 uncultured Rhodothermales bacterium
TCGCATCACCATCTTTTTCGTCGCCATCTGTTGAAGGACAACGCACTTCTTCTGGTGCCGGCCACATGTCCGGGCGGACCTCAACCGACCACAAATGTTCATGCCTGAACTCGGCGTCCTCTACGGAGAAATCACCAAACTGCTCGCCGCGATCTTTCATCTCCTTGCTTTCGGCTTCGGACATCGTGAAGACAATCCGGGAGCCGTCCGGTGCCCACCGAAAGCTTTTGACGCCTTCCTTCGAATCGGTGATCGCCTGGGCCTCTCCGCCGTTCGGCCGAATCAGATAAATCTGTTGCTTCTCTCCGCGTGTCGCCAGAAATGCGATCCAGCGGCCGTCCGGAGACCACTCGGCTGATGCACTGCTCCCGTCCGTTGTTCTTGTCAGTTGAAAGGGTGTTTCTCCGTCGCGGGCAAGCCAGATCTCGCTGTCGTATCGATTTTCTTTCCAGTCGGTCGTATTGACACCGAAAACGACGGCGCTGCCATCGGGCGAAATGGCGGGACTACGGGCAGACCTCAGGGACAGAACCTCATCGAACGCAGGGCCGGGAATCACGGCCTGGGCGTAAGCGGAAAATGCCAATAAACCGGCGGTCGCCCAGATACATAAAAGACGTGTGAGATGACGTTGTCGATATACGTGCGCGAACGTTTGGGCTGAGCAATTCATGGTGGGTCAACGGATGAAGGTGGGATGAGTTAATCGTTCCGAATCGAATGTAATAGCTGACGAGGAGTATGTCGATTGTGGCACCATCCCCGGAAACATCCCCAGAAACATTTTCAGAAATATTTCCGAAACGACTCCAGAAATGATTCCGGAAGAGATTCGGGCCATGACATCCTGCTCGGAGCCATTGACATGGAATAATTGATTATTACCTTTCGGGGGCAGACCACGTTCTTTCAGTTCGAACCCGGCATTCATTCCACCAGGCCTGGTATTATTGTGAGCTTTACGCGCAGATCTTTTTTGGGACTCCTGTCGAGCGCAGGACTTCTGCCACACGCAGCAATATCGAAGGTCGTCCGCTCCGGAACGGACGCCCGTGTCAAGACCAGGAGAAAGACAGGGCCGGATGCGTGGATCGAAGTCTCGTCCGAAGCTCTTCGTCACAATGCTCGCGAAGTGAGTCGTCTCGCCGGCGGACGCCCGATTCTCGCCGTCGTGAAAAACAATGCCTACGGCCTTGAACTGACCGTCGCCGCAAAAATACTGGCCAATTTCCCCGAAATAGGAGGATTTGCAGCCGTGAAAGCGACGTCCTGCCTGGCTCTGCGCGACGCGGGCATATCGAAGCCCATTTTATTGATGGGCCTGACTCCGAACCGTCTCGGTGAAGAACTGGTCCGGCGGGACATCCAGCTCAGCGCCTACACACCCAACGCGCTGGCAAGGCTGGAACCTCCGGCTCGTTCCGTTGGAAGATCCGCGGCGATTCATTTCTATCTGGATACCGGAATGGGGCGCATGGGAATGCCGTTCCGGAAAGCGCTTCCCTGGATGCGCACGGTCGCTTCAAGCAAGCTCATCGAGGTCAGCGGCACCTACATGGCCTTCACGGAAGAAATCGATTTTGACC
>CAZGOS010000041.1:0-16912 GCA_964527795.1 uncultured Rhodothermales bacterium
GTGCATGGGACTCCCTCTTTTCCAATGTACTACTACCGCAAATTCTATCTGATTCTAAGCGAATACGTTCCAAGAGTTGTGCCATGCGCAATAGCGTCACACCAAAAAATCGTCGAGTCGTCTGTGCCGACCACTGAGCGCGCCCACTTTACGCTTGAACGGGCACGGTGGAAATCCGTTCACCATGGCCGCAGCTTGCTGCCGTTTATTCGACCTGGCGCGTTGCTGCATAATCTGGACGGAGTCATTCTGCCTGGACCCAGCGAACTGATCAGCGAAATCGGCTCCCAGACGGTGCGGTCAGCAACTCAACTCGACAATTCAAACGTAAATCGGTGCGTATGCGCGCCCGAAATTGTAGAAGTGACGATAACTCTTCCTCCGCCGCTGATCGTGATCAGTTGCGCGACCGACAGCGTGACCGAGTGATTGTGCCCGCCCGAAGTGGACGATTGATATGTTTTGCTGGACGTCGAATCAAGATCTGTCAGGGGTAGTTCGGCAGAGTGTGAATGGCCCGCATCTACGGTCGAGACGACCCGGAGAGTGGTTGGCCGGCCACCGTTATTGCCATTGTCGTCGCCGGAATCCGAGTTGTTCAAATCGTTTGAGTCGCATCCGATAACGTACACGGCACCGGCAACGATGGGGAACGCCTTTCCGGCTTTGATGATAAAGCGCCGACGGTTCATAATCGTCACTCGTGATGATTGCGGGATTCTGGTGTGCTATGGTATAGGTGATCCGAATCGCCGTTTGGTTACGCCGCACGGAATCCGGTCGTATATCCGGTGATTCAGCGGGATCTGAACGACTTGTTATCGGACGAGGATCTACTGCCCGCATCGGGAGACTGCGATCGCCACGAATTCGGCGATCGTTCCAGCAGTGAATCGTAACTCGTTCAGGCTGAGAGTTTTGGCGACGGAGTTCGGTAAGCCTCCTATACCCGGAGGAGGAGAATCATGTATGACTCAGATAGTCCAGGAGAAAAGGGAACTGATGTCGCAATTGCACTCACCGGCCATCGTTTGGGATTCATAAGAATGTCCACTCATGCACGCTCTTGAGACCTGCAGATAATTGAGAGATTCCGAGGGTAGCGCGGACTATTCTAATTTCGCAAAACGGCTGTGGACGAGCGTAGCCTGGGTTGCCACCAACCTTGCGTTTATATTCGCTAGACCGCTTCGAATCGCATCAGCATTCACACGAGGATGAGCGTAGACATTAAGCTTTAGGTTTCCAAACAACACGAGGTATTACTATTCAAGGGAGTTGCGCGCATGAACAGAAGAGACTTTTTAAAAACCGGAGCGGCGCTGTCGTCCGCAGCCGCGCTGCCCGCAACAGTACTGGCGGAGAGTACAAAACTGGAAAACACCAAAAAATTTCCACAGCCCATCACGTATCGTATGGCAGGCGATGTAAAAGAGTTTGAAGTTTCCATCGACATCGCTGAAATCGACTTCGCTCCTGCCATGCGATTACACATGCTGGCGTTCAACAACCAGGTGCCGGGTCCTGAAATTCGTGTTAATCAGGGCGATAACGTCAGGGTCATCTTTAAAAACAAATCGGAGATCAACCACACTATTCACTGGCATGGCATGCATGTGCCGTGGCGCATGGACGGTGTGCCCTACGTCACTCAGATGCCGGTCATGCCAAATCAAGAATTTATCTACGAATTCGCGGCCGAGCCTTATGGCACCCATTTTTATCACTGCCACTGGGGGACGCTGCTCCACATGCAGTCCGGTATGTTCGGGAGCGTCATTATCGAAAATTCGGATGATCCGATCAAAAGGGAATTTCCTTACGAGCGTGAATATACTTTGATCTATTCCGCGCACGACGTGAATTTTATCCGCCTGGAATTGAACGGCATGCTCAATAGGATGAAGGAGCGCATGTACCTGATGCGGAACGGACGCTTTGATAAAGAGCGTTTTGCTCTTTTCGACAGTAAGGATGAGTTTGACGAAGCTGTAAAAACAGGGTACCAGCCGCCTTACATGGTGAATCGCAGAGCGCCTTCGGAATTGCCGCAGCCGAACTGGTTTACAGTCAACGGCAAATCTTATCCATCAACGCCAAATCTTTATATCAGAGAAGGCGAAAATATTCGTGTCCGGCTTATCAATGCCGGAACAGAAGAACATTACCTGCATCTGCATGGCCATGACTTCTGGCTGGTATGTGATGATGGTTTGCCGGTGCCGCAACCCCGGCAGATGAACACGCTACGGCTGAGTCCCGGCAAGACGCTGGATATTATTATCGAAGGCAAAAACCGCGGTCTGTGGACGTTTCACGACCACGATACGCGACGGGTTACGAACAACGGACTCTACCCCGGCGGCAACCTTCTGGTGCTGGCGTATGAAGACCTTCCTGATGAAGAGCGCATCGTCGGAGCCATGCAGGGCATGAAAATGGAAATGACAGGCGCGAAGATGAACATGCTGCCAAAGGTAGCACTCGATGAATAATTTGGCAGGAAAGAACCAGTGCTGAACAACAAAACGATATTTTTATCGACCGTGCAAATTGTGCTTGGCTTTTCGTTGGCTTCAGCACAGGTCGGCCCGGAAATCCAAATGGGCGCCAGAGGTGTGATGTCATTCAATGTTGACGCCGGAGCCGATGTAACAAGCTCTGCTGTCAATGATTTCTCGGATACGGCCCTGCTGCTTGGCTTGCGCCAGAAACTGTACAATCAGTTTCGCGGACAACTCGTCGTCGGCTTTCAATTTCCGGATGCGGACTCCGATTTAGGACAAGTTTTTTATCATCAAATTTTCCTGAAACTCGAGAACAAGTCGCATATCCTGAAACTGGGCCGCTCGCGTGTCCGTAGCGCTTTGATCCAGTTTCCGACCTTGCGCGATGACGATGCCTTGTTTTTTACCGATGTGCTAAATCCGTTTTCGAACGGTGATAATACAGAGGATAACCAGTATGGCAATGTCATCGAAGTGACACATGTGTTTGGTCAGCGTGTTTGGCTGCGAGTGCATGGCGAGCACGTCACCAAATCTCCACTTTCTCCTTCGGTTTCAGAATCCGATTTTGGTCTCAATGCCATTGGCCTGTCGTTACAATATCGCGTTCCGGAAACGCAGATTTGGAATCGGCCATTTTTGAAACAAATCGGCATCGGATTAAACAACTTTCTCACCGACCGACCTGGTTTCGACAGTGAAATCGATCAGGCGTTGAAGAATGTTTCCCTCTCCACCATTCTAAATTTGCGTGCCGATCCGGTACATTTCTGGGACATTCGTCACCAAACCATTTTTAATATGGGTTTCGATGAAATTGTCCGCGTTGAGAACTTCGGTTCCATGGCGCGTGCTAAATCCATCGCATCGTTCACGTCACTGCGTTATTTATATCGTAAACTGGAGCGTCCGGCCGCTCAGCTTTCAGTCTCATTCGGCTATAAAACGTTTCCCGATGTGCTCAACGATACAAAGCAAAAACAATTCGTTGTCAATGGGTTTTACCGGCTGGGTGAAAATTTCGACGTCGGCTTGCAATACCAGTATCTCAATTATTCGGGTGACTTGAAAACGCTATTTGGTGATAATGAGCATCGAATTCAATTTTCGCTGGTCTTTGACGTCTTTCAAACATGGAACAGCCAATTCGATGATCGTGATTCCCTGTTGAATCTTGAACATGGTTATATACGGTAAGAACCAGGAATTGTGTGTTAAAGACAATCGTAACAACGCTTTAGTCCTTCTCCAATCGATCCTGAACGACGTCGACCAGCATACGCCGGATAAGGATGAGCCGATTACCGATGATTTCGGCCATGTTCTTCATGAACACGTGTCCGAAATGATCATTTTCCGCGCACAGGCGCATAAGGTCGGACCTGCAGATTCTTATCAATTCCGAATCGGGGCCGGCTACAGCCGACAGGGAAAATGAGTGAGGCGTCGTTGTCGCCGACCATCCGAATGCATCACCTTCGCGCTTTCTGTCGATGGTGATTTCCTGGAGAGCAGCGTAACTCGAAACCCTGAAACGCAGTTCAACCAGGCCGCTCTTTACCACATACAGATGCTCGGCTGGAGATCCTACAGAAAAAACAATCTCTCCGGCCTTGACCGACACTTTCTCAGACGCGGACACCACGTCCTCCAGTTCCGAATCCGTACACTCCCTGAACGGTGCGGACTTCCGTAACAGACTATGCAACTGTCACCACTCTCCCCCCGCATGCGTTGTGTCTTCTCAGGAGATTCATTACAGCGTTCCGGGTGATTTCCGCTATGGGACTACGGGGATAACCCTACGCGGACGTAACACGTAAAGTAATCCGACACCCGGCTGAAATCAACCTGCTTTTCACGATCCTTCTCATGCAACCCCTCATTCCGGAGATAGCTCATCCAGAAAATCGGACCGAATCGAGCGAAGGGAGTCGACAAGTTGGGCGATGGGCTCGAGCACGGAGCCGAACTCAAACGTTATCTTTTTGGTCTCACCGTCATGGGTGACTGCGATCCACTCTGATCCTCCATCTGCGCAGTCCGGACAACCGTAAACGTCATCCATGGCCTGAATAACAACGAAATCGATGAAGCCTACGAGGTTGTCCCAGACTACCGCCTGCGTTTCTCGCTCAATTTGCTGATCGGGAAAATCTTCGCGGTCCCAATCCCAGGTCTTTCTGATCAGGACGGAATTGCTCCTGTTAATAGTGAGTTCCGCCCGACAGTAACCCAGGCACTCCCCGAACGAGAAGCCACTACGTAGTTCCGTCGTGCGGCCGACAACGCCCTCCGAGCCTGAAATCTGGCACGACGAGATCACGTATGCCAGGCCAAGGGCGGCCCACATCGACATCAGTCGTTTGTTCATGGCATTAGGCAATTCGCGAAGGACAATCTCCCGTGTGACCTCGCCGATTACGAACTGTTTCTCTCAAGCCGGGAATTCATTCGGGAGCGGCTCAGTCAGGTGCGATACCTATGAGATCGCGACTCCTTGACGTTAATTCCTCCAGATTCGCCAACAGTCTTTCCAATTCGGTCTTCAATTCTTCGAAGCGAGAATAAGCGTCGTTACCGGGTCTTTGATCCGCAGATGAAACCATATTGCGAAGGTAGTTGAGCTGGTTTAACAACATGGGAGGTGGATAGCTGTCCGAGTCGTCAGTCACGAGAGCAGCTCGGATCCGGTCCAGCCCTTCCTTTATTTCAAGGGCGCTGGAGTTGTCGTTCTCGAGCGGTTGTTCGAGCATTTTGAGCGTAGAATCGATGTTCGATACTACCCCTCGGGCCTGCGATGTCAACTTCCGGAGCCGCAAATTATACGCCAGCTGTTCTTCCAGGTCCTCTTGTGTTACACCATCAGATTCAACTCGAGGATCTATCAGAACGCGAAACTGCCTTTCGACCGACCAGTCACTTACGCTCAGTCGCGCCAGATACGTGCCGGGTACAACCATCGGACCCGCCCCGGATGATATTTCCCGGTCGGTGTCCTCGTAATGGCGGAGATTCCAGACCACCCTGTGCATTCCAGGCTCTCGACCGAGCACACGGGTCGTTGCAGGCCTCGCTTGAGGTCCGCGCATACCTTGAACGGTTACATCTTCCTCTGGTTTGTCCTGTTCACTCCGCATGACGCGCACCGTTCGGCCGCTCGAATCCAGAATCTCCAGTGTCAGTTCGTCGTCTGTTTCTTCCGCTAAAAAATAGTCAAGTCGAACCCCCGGTGCCGCATACTCCGGGCTGGCTGTTCCGCCACTTCTTGAACTGTATCGCATACGGTAGGCGTCCCGTGGTTGGAAGAAGTGCATTTCGGACGCTGCGATCTCGTCCGTGATCTGATGAAGCGGCGAAAGGTCATCGAGGATCCAGAAGGAGCGCCCCATGGTCGAGAGCACAAGATCTTTCTGATGAATCTTGATGTCCGTCACCGGAGTCACCGGTAAATCCAGCTGGAACGACTGCCAGTGAACCCCATCATCGAAAGAGATGAACAAGCCGAAATCTGTTCCCGCGTACAACAATCCTTTTCGATCCGGGTCCTCGCGCACGACACGTGTCGGATGGTCATCCGGAATGCCGTTCTTTCCATCCGTCAGCATCGTCCATGTCTCGCCGTAGTCGGTCGTTCGATAGATATAGGGTCGAAAATCGTTGAGCAGATAGCGATATCCGGCTACATAAGCCTTTCCGGACTCGTGCGGCGAAGGATCGATATGCTGAATGCGACCTTCCGGCGGCATGTCCGGCGGCGTTACATCCCTCCATGTGGCTCCGTCGTCGCGGGAGACGTGAATCGGACCGTCATTCGCGCCTGTCCAGATCACGCCTTTCTCCACCGGCGATTCTTGGATCACATAGAGTGCACTGTAGTGCTCCTCCCCGGTGATATCCCTCGTGATCGGGCCACCGGAGACCATCTGGCGTTCGGGTCGGAAGGCCGTCAGGTCAGGGCTGATCGTTTCCCAGGTCCGTCCTTCGTCGCGTGTACGATGCACGTACTGAGAGCCGTGATAGATCACATTTGGGTCATGCGGTGATACGTGAATAGGAACGACACGCTGAAACCGATACGGCAGCTCAGCCGGATTACGACCGTACATGTTGACCGCCCCGACGTAGTACCGCTGCTCCTGACCGGTCGCCCGGTTGTAACGCCCGAATCGGCCCTTGCAGTTGCTGTAGACGATATTTGCATCGCCGGGCTTGGGCACGGCCGGCCCCGTTTCGCAACCGCCGACGGATTCCCAATAGGCTGTCATCCCCCCCGGCATTCTACGCGGGGGAAGGCTAGGAACGGCGATCGTTGAATTATCCTGCTGCCCCCCGTAAACCCAGTACGGAAACCGGTCGTCCACGTGCACCTGGTACAGCTCGGCGGTGGGTTGATTGCTCTGGGTTGACCAGGTTTCCCCGCCATTGAATGTCACGTTGGCGCCTCCGTCGTTCGACTGAATCATGATTTCCGGATTGTCCGGGTTGATCCACATGTCATGATTGTCACCGTGTGGCGTGCTGCGACGCGAAAACGTATTTCCCCCGTCCGTCGATTTGTAGAAACCCTCATTGTTCACGTAGACCACGTCTGCGTCGGTGGGATCCGTGTCCACGTTCGTGTAATAGAAGGGCCTGTTCATGATGCCCCGCTGCGTGCTTACGAGATACCAGGATTCGCCCCGATCGTTGGAGCGGTAGAGTCCTTCTTCTTCCGGCTTTGCCTCCACGAGCGCATAGACGCGGCTCGGATCGTCGGGCGACACCGCCAGGTCAATCTTCCCGATGAGCCCCTGAGGGAGCCCCTTTTCTATCTTCTTCCAGTTCTTACCTGAATCTCTCGATATATAAATCCCATCTTCTTTTTCGTCTCCGCTGATAATGGTCCAGGGCTTGCGTTCTGCGTGCCACATGGCCGCATACACTTCGTCGGAATTTGCGGGATTCAGTTCCAGGTCGATCGCGCCGGTCCGATCGGAGACGTACAGAACGTGGTCCCACGATCGGCCGCCGTCGGTCGATTTGTAGACGCCTCGTTCGGGGTTCGCACCGAACGGGCTGCCAAGAGCCGCCACGTAAACGACTTCCGGATTCGTCGGATGAACGACAACGGCCCCGATCTGTCCGGTATCGCGAAGACCAAGATGTGTCCAGGTCTCCCCTGCGTCAGTCGACCTGTAAATGCCCTTTCCGAGGATCACGTTGCTTCTGATGCCATCCGATCCGGTTCCCACGTAAATCACGTCTGGATTGCTGTCCGCGACGTCTATGCTTCCGACAGATCCGGTTTCGAAATAACCGTCCGAAATATTGGACCAGTTCGTGCCCGCATCCGTCGTTTTCCAGACACCGCCTCCGGTCGCCCCGAAGTAGAAGGTGTGAGGCTGGTCCCGGTGGCCCGCAACGGCCGTGACGCGCCCTCCGCGCGTCGGTCCGATCATGCGAAAGTCGAGATCGGCGAACAAGGACGGATCGACAACCTGATTCGTAGTGTCAGTCTGACCCTGTGCCTGGGCCGGCGAAGAGCTGGAAACCATGGCCACGAGAAAAAACGTGCATGTGTACGCCGTGTAAATAATCCATTTTGAGGACGGAAATCTCATCGGGCTTCTTTTTGAAGACGTTCCTGGGGACGAAAAAGCTCGGTTATAGTAGGCCTGAGGGATTTGAAATGCCAGAAGAATGAAGGGAGGCGCACCGCGTAGAGAGCCATTCGAGCGGTCAGTTAGTCGGGAGCGCAGATAATGGAGACCGGCGAAGACTCAGTCGGCCGAGCATTTTTTTCGCCGAACCACCGGAGCGCTTTGTGCACATACCAGGCTCTGAAGCCGGCCATGCCGTCCTCACGGCACATTCTTTTCAGCAGATCGTCTGCGTACTTCCGATCCGCTCGGTAGTCCAGATAATCGAGCCGCATGAGCTGATAAAGCGCATCGTGAACGAGCGACGCGCGCATAAACGCAGGCGTATCGATGGTTGGACCACTGGGTCCGTCCCATGCATACCCCTTCTTAATAGTCAGTTTTCCTGTTGGTGTAAGACTCAGGAATGACGTATCGACACCATCGACCGGCGCCGCATCAGTTTGAATGCGATAGTCCAGCATGAGCTGGTACTTATACTTTTTCAGCTTGCGATAGCAGGCTCTTCTCTGGGTTGTGGATTCGGGTGCCGGCATTTCGACAAGGTTTAATCTGGCTTCAGAAAGAGGCCTGGGCCACGCTCATCGAATCGTTTGATAGCCTCCCAGGACTCCTTTCTTGGATAAAACGATTTGCCATACCTGACTACGCCGTGCTCTGAAAGAGCCGGCAGAGGAGAGCAGATAGTATTTCCACATGCGATGAAACCGCTCGTCGTAGATGTGCCGTAGCTGGTCCCAGTTGGATTTAAAATTGTCAAACCACACCATAAGCGTCCTGTCATAATGCGCACCGATGTTGTGCATATCCTCAATCGAAAAAAGTCCTTCTACCGACTTTGCGATTTGAGCGATCGTCGGAAGAACACCGCGCGGAAAAATGTATTTTTCCGTGAAACCATCATCTGCACGTCGTCCTTTTGCCATCCCAATCGTATGGAGTAATAACAGGCCGTCATCTTTCAGGCACTCAGACGCCACTTTCATGAACGTTCGATAGTTCTTTGGTCCCACGTGCTCAAACATTCCTATCGAAGCTATGCAATCGAACCGGCCCGTCACGTCCCGATAATCCTGTAGTTTAATCTCAACGGGAAGTCCGGAACACATAGCTTGCCCGAGCTGCGTTTGTTCTTTCGAGTTATTGATTCCTACGACCGAAACGCCGTATGTTTCGGCGGCATATTTGGCCAGACTTCCCCAGCCGCAACCGATATCGAGCAGGTGCATACCTTCTGAAAGACCCAGTTTCCGGCAGACCAGGTCCAACTTCGACTCTTGTGCGCTGTCGAGTGACTCTGCATTCCTCCAGTACGCACAGCTATAGACCAGTCGTTCGTCGAGCATCGCCCTGAAGAGGGCATTACCAAGGTCGTAGTGGCGCTCGCCGATTTCACCGGCTTTCGATTTTCGCTGTTTGTTGACGATGGCCTCGGCTGCTACTGCAGCGAGGCGGCGCCAATTACTGCGAAGCTCCGATTCAATATCGGAACGGAGAACTCGAAAGATGAACTCGTCGAGCTGCTCGGCATCCCACCAGCCGTCCATGTAAGATTCGCCTGCTCCGAGGGATCCTTCAGACAACACACGACGGTAAAACCGCTCGTCGTTGACGCGAATATCAAACGGTTGTGGCCCGTTGATACTGACGCCGGCCGTATCCAGGAACTCTAACAGGACGCTTTTGGATCTATCGGTACGCATTTCTGTGCGAAATGGACTGGATCGTAACACGATAGTCGAATACGCCGGAATCTAACCACTGATCGACTTATCTGCACGCGCGCGATTCTCGTACCCGATCGAGCGTGGTCATATGCAATTTGTTCTTTGAAAAACAGAAACCCGCCAGAAAAAGGTCTCGCGTCGTGACTGCTTTTGAAAACCAGCGTCTTCAATAAGGTTTTCGATGTCCGCTGTTGCATGCACGAATGCTCGAAATGGATCTCGGCTCAGTACACGCCTGAAATTATCCAGAGCCATTCCGAGTCGGGTATACCAGCGATCCCTGGGATAACTGAGAGCGAGCACATCGCCGGCCTTTTGCGTGGATCTCGTGAGCAAAGCATGATAGTCCGGATAACAACAAACGACGCGATCGAGCGTGACCACATCCGATTCGTTAATCTCGGAACCGTCCGTGGCGAAATCCGCCTGGACAAATTGAACGCGCCCATCGTGACCCCGCCGCATGCTCTCCTTTTTAGCCGTTTCGATATACGCGGATGAGAGATCCACGTGTGTAGCTTCTGCGCATACATCCTGAAGCAACTCGTGATGAATCACACCTATGCCTGCTCCAATGTCCAGAAGCCGGGCATCGCGAAACGGCTGATTGCGAATCGCCTGGAGGAGCAGCCTGGTGGTTTTATCGGGCCCTTTATCGAGATACCTCTTCAGGTCACGCCTCGCGTGCATGCCGCCAAAATGCATGTCTCTTGGATCGCTGCAGCAGTTCATCAATCTGTCCCTAATTTTATTCGTCGTCCGCGCTTCGACCAATCTGGGATTAGCCGGCGCGAGACTTCTCTCAGTGCCTTATTGCAGCTCTTCCAATCGCATTTCGGTGAGAATGATTTGCACGTGCGTCACGAAGTCCGACGCTTGATTCCGGTACATTCGTGCCACGTTCAGAACGAGTCGATTTCGAACGACGCCGGGTAAATTCGAGAGCGTTTCCAGACTTTTTGCTTCAAGGGTTATCTTCGAGCCGATCGGCCGGCGCTTGAATTCCACAGTCTGAAGTTCCTGAATCGAAATCCTGTGTTGCACCGCCTCGGACTTGTTCATCCTGTTACTGGTTGTCTGGACTTCGAGCGTCACGGATTCATCCGTGCATCTGACCAATCCTTCGACGATAATCGTGCCACCGGCCACGTCCGTGGCTGTGACACTGATCGTTATCGGGACACTATGTCCTTCGTTATACACCTGTACTTGTTTCCCATTCTTGACATAAATCTTTCCACCGATCAGCGTCATTCTTCAACCGAAACAGCAGGGATTTCCGCATCACGAACCATCGCATTAAACGCCGGAAGCTGCTGAGCAAGCATGCCGGCCAGAATCTCCAGTTGCTCGTCTATCTGAGCCGTGAGTTCATCCCGGACAGCATACGCCTGATCCGTCGGCCTGAAATCACCACTGGCCGCAACACCTCCCACTGCCGCAAGCTTGTTATTGAGCCGAATCGGGAAATTCAGGGGATCCTGACCGGATCTGTTCTTCGTCTGATAGAGCGCCTGCTCGACTTCTTTCAAGTCTGCCAGCAAAGACCTGGCCACGGCCTTTAGCGTATCGGCCCGGGCATGTCCCTCAGGTATGCGATCCGTCACGCCGTTGACCTGGGTTCTTATCTCGCGAATGCGTTTGATCGCCTTGTGCGTCTCCGTCAGTTTTTCCCTGACCGAGATGAGAAAATCAAACTGTTCTTCCAGATCAGCCTGCGTAGCCGACGAGCGCGGATCCTGCTCGATCGTAAACGAAACGGTCGAAGAATCGTCGCCCACGATCAGCCGCGCCTGATACCCGCCGGGCGCCGCTCTCGGCCCGGTCACGCTTCCTGCCCACATGACCAGCCCCTTGAAACTGTCGGCGTCTTTATAGCGCATGTTCCACGTAAACGTATTGATGCCTTCTTCGATCGGCAAACGCTCCTCCGGAGTAAACGACTTGATAATCGTTCCGTCCTGCTCGAGCATACGAAGCGTGGTCGTGCTGCTGTCCGGTATCTCGCCCAGATAATACCGGAGCTTCACTCCACCACCCCCGAATCCGCCTGTTCGCACGGTAGGATACGGCGCATACAAAACAAAGGGCCTATCGATATCATCTGACTGCATATGATGGAAGGGCGTCAGGTCCTCCATGATCCAGAACGCACGACCCTGCGTCGCCACGATCAGATCATGATCCTTCCACGCCAGGTCGGTAATCGGAACGATGGGCAGATTCTGCTGAAAACTGGTCCAGTTGTCGCCGTCGTCAAAGGATATGTACATTCCGCTTTCCGTACCTGCGTAGAGCAGACCCTCTCGCTCCGGATCCGGCTGAATGGCCCGCGTGAAATGCTGCTCGTCAATTCCGTCGGTGATCCTGGTCCACGATGCCCCGTAGTCGGTAGTTTTATACAGATACGGGGCGAAATCGTCCGATTTGTACATGGTGGCGGCTACGTAAAGCCCTCCCGGCTCACTGGGATGGGCGACCATGTCGTTGATCATGATCCACTCCGGCATGATGCGCCCGGGTGGCGTCACGTTCGTCCACGTTGCGCCGGCATCCCTCGTAATATGGATCAGCCCGTCGTCCGAGCCCGCCCAGATGACGCCCGGTTCCGATCCCTCTTCGACAGCAAAGATGGTTGCGTAATACTCGACACTCGTATTGTCCTGCGTAATCGGTCCACCCGACGATTTGAGCGTGGAAGGATCGTTTCTCGTCAGATCTCCACTTATCGCTTCCCAGGTCTTTCCTTCATTCGTTGTTTTGAAAAGCACCTGGGCGGCCGCGTAGAGCACATTCGAATCATGTCGGGAAAATTTGATGGGGAAGTTCCACTGGAAGCGGTATGTGTAGTCTTCGGCGCCGTGACCCATGGGATTGTCCGGCCAGACGCTGATATTTCTCGATTCGCCCGTACGATGATTTCTTCGCTGAAGGTATCCGCCATAGGATCCCCCATAAACGATATCCGGATCATCCGGATGTGGTGCAATCCACGCGCTTTCGCCGCCGGCCGTCGATTCCCAGTCGCGTTCGCTTCGTCCGCTCGAGGTATGCAGAATTCGAACGGTTGAGTTGTCCTGCTGACCACCGTAAATGCGATACGGGAAGTTGTTGTCCGTTGTAACACGGTAGAACTGAGCCGTCGGTTGATTGTCGTCATAGGATGACCAGTTGTCTCCCGCGTCGAAAGACACCTGTCCGCCGCCGTCGTCGGCGATGACCATTCGGCTGGCGTTGTTTGGATCGATCCACAGATCATGATGGTCCCCATGCGGCGTTCGGATACGATCGTATGTTTCTCCGCCGTCCTTTGACCGCCAGAAAGCGACGTTGAGCACGTAAACCATGTCCTCGTTCTGCGTATCGGCATATATGCGCGTGTAGTACCAGGCCCGCTGGCGCAGATTCCGGTCGGAGTTGATGCGTTTCCAGTTCTCGCCGCCGTCTTCGGAGCGGTATACACCTCCCTCTTCGGCTTCCACGATAGCCCATACGCGGTCCGGATTTACGGGTGAAACCGTCACACCGATTATGCCGAGGGTCCCTTTCGGCAAGCCGTTGTCCTGACCGGTCAGTTCATTCCAGGTATCTCCGCCGTCCGTTGATTTCCAGAGGGAAGATCCAGGGCCGCCGCTGTTCAGACTATACGGCGTCCGGTCGACGTTCCACATGGCGGCATAGAGTATGCGTGCGTTGCCTGGATCCATGTGCAGATCCACAGCCCCGGCTTCGTCACTTACGAAGAGAATGCGTTCCCAGGTTTCACCACCGTCTTGCGACCGGTAAACGCCACGTTCGTCACTCGGCCCGAAAAGATGTCCGAGCGCGGCCGCATAGACCAGATCCGGATTCCTGGGGTGAATGCGAATCCGGGGAATGTGGCGAGAATCCTCTAGACCGATTGATTTCCATGTCTTTCCGGCATCGACCGACTTCCACATACCATAGCCGTGTGAAACATTGCCTCGAAGAGTTTTTTCGCCGCCGCCGACATAGATCACGTTCGGATCCCATTCGCTAACGGCAACGGCACCGATCGAACCACCAAAAAAGCCGTCAGAAATGTTATTCCAGGACTGACCGCCGTCGCTCGTTTTCCAGACGCCTCCTCCTGTAGTTCCCATATAATGGACCAGCATCTGGGAAGGAACCCCGGTAACGGCAGCCGATCGACCGCCGCGATAAGGGCCAACGAGACGATATTCCATTCCCTCGTACTGTTTTTCATCGATGGATTGTGAAAACGCATCGTGAGTGAGTATGGCGAGCAGCAGCAGCGAAACAGGGGCGTACTTCTTCATTCTCTTCTTAATCGGCTTCGGTGGTCTTCGGTGGTATTTGCACAGAAAAGAAACGCTTCCACGAGGACGGGTGGGCCGGAAAGGTACGCCCCGGCCGTTTTGATCGCCAGATTAGATGCCTGGAATGTCTGATAGCCGGACTAGATGAGGTCACAGGCGTCGGGAGGCATCCAGTGTCCGTCCTTACCTTCCCATTTGATGTTGCAGCCGATGGGATTTGTGAGCGGCGTGCGGACCTCTCGACCGTTCAACACGTCTTCCAGCGCATTATCAAGATCGTTGACCGTGGCACGTTGGGCATTTCTCGGGCTGTCGACGCCTCTGCCGGTGTATACCAGCTTTCGATCCTGGTTGAACACGAAGAAGTGCGGCGTCTTGAGCCCACCGTACGCCCTCACCACCTCCTGCGAGGCGTCCCGTGCATAAACCCAGGGAAATTCATATTCCTCCATCCTTCGCACCATGTGTATAAAGTCGTCGGTGGCGTACGTACGCTCGCTGTTGGAGTTGATCCCGATGAAAGCTACGCCTCGGTCGGAATAGCGGTTGACGGTCCGGCGAGTAACTTCATCGGATCCGGTGACATACGGGCAATGATTGCACGTAAAGAAAACGACGAGCACGCCGGCATCGTCGAAATCCGAAAGCGTATACGATTTGCCGTCGGTGGCGGGCAATTCAAAGGATGGCGGTGAATCGCCGAGTTGAAGTGTGTAGGGCATGATGATTCAGTTTACGTTCTTCTCGGTTGTGCAATCTAACGGACAACTGCCTTTTCATGCAGTCATGCCGTAGAAAACAGTTACAGAAAAATGGACGTTTGAGAGAAATTTTCCGTCAGGGATGTCCCTTCTTGTTCATTCCAGAGAATTGCACTTGCGAAATTCAGTTTTGCGTCTATTATTAGTACGGTAAGGTTTCTCTTGATTCACGTGCGATCTCGGACCCGTTTCCGCGAGCGGGACGTCTTCGCCTCAACAATATAGATTGTCATGGCCACGAGGATACGTCGCGTCAGTTATTTCCATACGGTTGTTCATGATCAACCTGGTGAGGCTTTCAAGCTTCTTTCCCTTCTTGCAAACCAGGGCGTCAATTTGATGGCATTTACGGCCGTCCCGGTCGGACCGTCTCAGACACAGCTTACCCTTTTTCCTGATGAAAAGGGGAAACTCGAGAGTGAAGCTCTTCGCGCGCGCATGCATCTGGATGGACCCTATCCTGCCATTCTGGTCCAGGGAGATGATTACGTGGGCGTACTGGCCGATCTACACCAGCAGTTGTACGAAGCCAGGGTAAACGTCTATGCGACGTACGCCGTTACGGATGGGAAAGGGGATTTCGGCTATGTCATCTATGTTCGACAGGACGAGATCGAGCGGGCGGCGAAGGCGTTAGGCATTTAAAACGATACTGTCCGGCAGAATCGAGTAGGGCGGAAAAGCTTATGCCTCTCCGCCCTTAGACCCAATCTGGTTACAATCTTACCCGTGCATTCTATGATGTTTACGTCGCAGCATCATGCCCGCGCGGCTTTCAAGCGCTCCGTGAATCACAAAGATTTCCAGTTGTCTTTGATCCAGGATGGCAATGAGAGCCGTCGTTACGTCAGCGTTGGCTCCTTTCGCCCATTCTTTCACTTCTTCGCGCGTAGCCCCGCTGTCGATCAACTCCTGAAATGCCTCGCGCAGTTCTTCGACCTGTTCGTGCAACTCCTCAAGCGCAGCAACCTGCGCATCCGATAGCCCCAGTACCTCGATCATTACAGCTCGAGCTGCAAGACGGTTCGCCCTACGCTGCTCTCTGCGCTCTTCCATGGCGGCCTTACGGTCGTCTTTCATCTGCTCAAGGATCGCCTTCTGATCATCCGTCAGAATATTCTCCCACGCTTCTTTCAGCTCGTTGCCAAGCGCTTCAAGTGCCTCGCGAAACTCTTCGTTGGAAATCGTGCCGTCTCTGTGTGACGCGCGCAGGGCCTCCAGCTCAGATTTGAATGCATCGCGAAGCGCTGCTATTGCCGCTCTTTGATCGTCTGTAAGGCCCAGGTGGGCTGCAAATGCACCTGCGGCTGCAAAACCGCCAAACTCACCGAATCCCCTGCGAAATATAAATCGCCGATCGAATCCTGGACCATAGCCATGGTGAAATCCGGGGCGTCCGAAAACGCTCCCCCGATTTTTCAGGTGATTCAGGAGCCGTTCTTTCTGTTCATCGCTCATATTCTGCTGTAGCTTTGCAGCGACGTACCAAAGAAAACCAGGCTCATGGGCCGCGTTCGCATCACTACTCTTAAAGGCGCTCTCAAGGATGGCTGCTTCTGACGCATCCATTTCCAGATCACTTGAAATGAAGGCGATCGACGCGGCAATCTCCTGGTCCATGTTCTCATCCTCGACCGCCGACGACGAATCACAGGCCGCAAGACCCATGAGTAGAACCAATAAAAGCGCGTAGTGACTGAACCCTCTCTGCAATAAAGTTTTCATGTTATAGAACTCCCTCTTGTGTCGACTTCTGAATAAATGACCGTTTGGACCCTGGTTTCCGATGCAAATATCGGCACGCCTGTGGTGCGATTTGTCACAATTCCATCACAATTGTCCTACAAACAATCAGGGGATAGTTCCGAGTAACCTTTAATACTCATCAACACCCTGCTCAGTCCCGAAAAATCAGCTACGAGAGCAAACGACCTCCACAGGACGACTATTTCCTGGGCATAAGCACCGCCAATA
>CAZGOS010000042.1:0-16275 GCA_964527795.1 uncultured Rhodothermales bacterium
AAACCCGGTGCACGGGGGCGGCAAGGAAGATCATCAAAATAGTGCAGAGACCGACTACTCGCCGATCAATCAAATAGCGCCAATCGCTCATCGTCACGGATACGAAATCGAAAGCCGGTGATGGTGAAAAACCGAACTCCTACTTACGTGCAAGAAGCGCTCCAGGGGCAATATCGGCTACTTTTTCGACCCGGAATCGCTCATAATGTATGTTATCCAGGACGAAGCCGGGCAAATACCGTCCGCTCACGCATTCAACCATACGATCGTTACGCCGGCTCCTCCCTCATCCCAATCGGCCTGCTCGAAACGAGATACTGCATCAGACCCTGTAAGATACTCCTGAATCGCCTGACGCAGCGCCCCCGTTCCCTTGCCGTGAAGTATTTCCACGCGCTGAAGATTCGCCGCCGTCGCTTCATCGACCAGTCTGACGACGCGTGAGATCGCCTCGTCCACGCGACAACCCCGAAGATCCATGCGGTGCTCAAGATTTAGCGAAGGAAGATGCGCACCCGATCTGCCCGTTTGCCGAACCGTTATGCGCTGCTCCGCGGCGCCGCCGACTTTGATCAGGCGACTTGCTGCTACGCGCGTTTGCAGACTCTCGAATGCAACAAAGGCTTCATCTCCTTTGATCGTCAGTATTTCGCCAATGTTTGACCCGTCGTCGAGCAATACACGATCACCCTCTTTCAGCACTTGGGCGTCTGATTTCCTTTTTCCATTGTTTTTCCGAGCCCGTGATTGGCCGGCGCGTCTACGAGCCGTCTCTTTCTTTTGCAATCGTTTTGAATCTACAGAAAGTCTCTCCCCGGCACGTTCGAGCTTCGCCCGAGCCTCTTTGGTTCGTGCCGATTCCGCCTGGGCTTCCCTGATTTCCCGAACAACCTGCTCCACGAGCCGGTTTGCCTGACGGACAATGTCCTGTGCTTCCTCGACTGCCCGCCGCTCCACTTCATCCTTGCCAACCTGGAGCGCTTCGAGCCGCGACAGAAGCTGGTTTCGATCCTTTTCGGCGGCTCGCAGTGTAGCCTCTGCCTCGGTCAGACGTTCGTCCAGCAATCGATTCGATTCTTCCAGAGACGAAATCAAAGATTCCAACTGCACCTTCTCCGCTCCCACCAGATCGCGCGCTCGTTCAATCACGGCATCCGGCAAACCGACTTTTGTGGCGATCTCGGCCGCGTACGAGGCACCCGGAACATGTAGGCGAAAAACAAACGTGGGCTTCAGGGTTTGAAGATCAAACGCCATGGAGCCGTTTACAACGCCGGCGGCGTTGTGGGCGTACACCTTCAAGCCGCCGTGGTGCGTCGTGACCACGGTTCGCACTTTCCTGGCCGTTAGATCTTCGAGCACAGCCTGTGCCAGCGCGGAACCTTCGTCGGGATCGGTGCCCGTTCCTGCTTCGTCGATCAAAACCAGCGTGGATTCGTCGGCCTCACGCAGCATTGCCCTCAGGTTCTCGAGATGCGATGAATACGTCGACAGATCGTCTTCAACGGACTGTGCGTCTCCGATGTCGGCCATGACTCTCGAAAAAAGACAGAACGTCGATTCTTCGCTCGCCGGAACCGGTATTCCCATACCCAACATGGCCGTCATCAGTGCAACCGACTTCATGGCGATTGATTTGCCTCCCGCGTTGGGACCCGAAATTAATAGCGTGTAGAATGAATCGCCGAGTTCGACATCGAGCGGAACGACGGAGGGCCCCCGACCCCGGGACTGAAATACGAGGAGCAGCTCCGGATTGCGACCTTCAATTATTTTGACTATGCCCTCCTGGTTCAGCTTCGGAACGTTGGCACCCATCTCGTTTGCCAATCGTGCAATAGCAAGCGCGAGATCGAGTTGCACAAGTAGCTCTGCGTTCCTGGAGATCAGGTCAGAACGCGCCCGAACGAGATCGGTCAAGGATCTTCGAATCGATTCGATCTCTCGACTCTCGGCGATTTCGAATTCGCGTAGGCTATTGTTCAATTCAAGACAATCCTGCGGCTCGATATAGACCGTCTGTCCGGTGGCAGACACATCGTGCACGAATCCAGGGACGCGCTTTTTAAAAGACGCGATGACGGGTATGACCATTCTGCCCGATCGGATCGTTGGTTGATTCTCCGCCGCATAACCATTTGCGGCTGCGCTCATCAGAGCTGCGTTGGTTCGCGTACGCAGACTCTGTCTGGCTCGTTGAAGGTCCCTTCGAATCCGGCGAAGCTTTTTTGACGCGCCGTCTCGAACGTTCCCCTCCTCGTCGAACACGCTTTCGATCGCTTTCTCGAAGTCTTTATCTTCTTTCAGATCGGACCATTCGTCGGCGACGACGGCATACGTTTCGGCACGCGTTCCAAAAAATGATCCGACGAGCCGCGCTGTTCTCGCAGCGCGAAGCACTTCGAGAATATACTCGGAGCTCAGCGCAGCGCCTATCGGCCGGGCCGCGTGCAAAATCGGGCCAAGGTCTTCGTTGGGCGTATATGGAATCGATTCTCCGAAAGAAATACATGCCTGAAGCTCTCCGGCTATTCGAAGGCGTCTTTCGATATATGATTGATCTGAACAGGGTCGTAGTGCGCGAATGGCTCGAATCGCCGGTGAGCTCTGCGCGAGTTCTTCGAGTCTCCGTCGAACCCGATCGAGTCCAATTATCTCGGCAACGCCCTCTGGGGAGAGAATCATTCCATCATTCTCCGCGGACACTAAACGCTACACTGCTGTGATCTCCGATGTTGATCGCCGTTGGTGATCCACAGACGGTAGCCGAACTTCCGATGAGCGATCCTTTCAGGTGAGCGTTGTCTACCGTTGCACCTGAAAAAACAATGCTCTCCCGCACGACGGATTCCTTGATAACCGCCCCTTGTTCGATCGAAACGTTTGGACCGACAACCGACCGCTCGACGATCGCACCGTCTGCGATAAATACGGGTTCTATGACGACGCTCTCTTTGACGGACGCGTCGGGTACGGGCAGGCGCTCGCGAGTTAATATTTCCATCGTTGTCTCGTAGAGGGCCTCGATGGTTCCGCAATCCAACCACGCCGTCACCGTGGCTGTTTTGAACACGGCCTCTTCCTTCAACATGCGGTCAAAGGCGTCCGTGAGCTGATATTCACCTCCTACTCCAGTCAGCCCTGCATCAAACAAATAGTCGATAGATGTTCGCAGCTTCGCCAGATCCCTGACATAATAAATGCCGATCAGTGCTTCCGTTGATATCAGCTCCTGTGGCTTTTCGACGAGCGCGACAATGCGGTCTCCTTCGCGCACAGCTACCCCGAATCGGCTGGGGTCGTCAACATGTTTAATCCACGTGACAACGTCCGCTCCGGAAAGGTCAACACCTGGATCCATGTAGAACAGCGTATCTGCAAAAACAACGATCCCCTCTCCTTCCAGATGATCGCCCGCACACGAAACGGCATGAGCCGTGCCTTTGGCCACCTCCTGGATCGAAAAATGCGCTTCCATATCATGGCGTATGCAAATTCGAGTCAACGCTTCCCGGACTTCCGGTCCAAAATCCGGCCCCAATACGAAGACACCTTCATCCAGCGGACGAGGGAGTACTTCCATAAACATGTCCACGATGCGTTCGACCATGCTCTTGCCACAAACATTAAGCAGTGGCTTTGGAGTGACGTGCGAGTGGGGCCGGACGCGGGTCCCTCGACCCGCCATGGGAATGATCAGTTTCATCGTGAATGATTTGGATTAGAGGATTTTACGGGAATGCCATTCTGATATGTACGAGAGGAACTGTCAAGATAGCACCTTTCGATTCGATCCAGGGTGATTATGCATCTTTGCGCGCACAAGTTAATGCCGGTTCATACGCGGCGATCACATTATTACACAACCGTGTATACTCATTTATGCATCCTTTAATCCGACCAATACGGAAACTTCGATAAAAACATGAGCGTTTGTGCAACTTTGTTAACCTGAGTTGTTCTTATATTTGCTGGTCTTAACTCAGAATCTGGCCTGGAACACACGTTTTGGGATTCATAGTTCCTCGCGTACTACCTGCAAATCCGGCAATTTGCAGCGTTCTCATGAGAGAGTCCGCGTCGATTGGAGCGAGATTGGATCTTGAAGCAGGAATCCGGACCACTTCCGGTAATCAAACCGAGACAACGAAATTAGACACTATTTGGAACGATGACTGCCAATCGCAAAAACATTCTGAGTACGATGGTTCTCGCTTTGGCGATGACTATTGCACTCGTAGGAGTCGCACCCGTACACGCACAGGAGTACAAAGAGACCTTTAACGCCGGTCTGGAGGCCGCCAAGGCGAAGGACTTCCTCGGCGCTATCGATTATTTTACGAAGGCGGCTGAAGCTGCGAAAGCTGAAGGTGACGCCCAGGTCGAGCGGCGGTCGCGCGAACTCATCTCAAAGGTCGAATACACTGTGGGTCGAGCACTCATGAAAGCCGAGAGCTATGACGAAGCCATCGCGCATTTCGCGAATGGAATTTCTCATTATCCAACGTATTCGAAAAATTATCTCGCCCGCGCGAGTGCGCTGAAGAAAAAGGGAGAAATGGACGCAGCGATTGAAGGCTTTGTTCAGACCATCGAACGTGCGCAGGCCGAAAGCGACACCGGTACGGCTCGCGCCGCCGAGAACGCGATCCGCGATCATTACATCTATCTGGCTTCGACGGCGCTAAACCGAAACGGAACTCGTGCATCGCGGGCTGATGCGGATGAGGCCCTCAGAGCCCTCACAATACTTCAGGGATATGTTAAGGCCGACGCAAACGTATTCTATTACCTGGCAGAAGTGCACAAAGTAAAAGGCGAATTCCAGGATGCCGTTTCGTCGGCTGATCAGGCCCTTGCCGTGCATCGTGGCAGTCGAACGGACAAAGCCAAGATTTATTATGTCAAGGGCGAAGCACTCATGAGTATCGGCGACAATTCAGGTGCCAGGAGTGCTTTTCAGAACGCAGCGTATGGCCCCTACAAGACTTCCGCCGAGCATTACCTGGAAACGCTGGGCACCGACTGATCCCACAGAATTCGATTTTGTTAGCCCACGGTTCACCTGAATCGTGGGCTTTTTTATTCGGCGGCGGTTATTCTTGCACATCGGCGTGGATGACACGCGCACAGGAACACCATCAAAACGGCAAAGAAAACATGAGTCAGATAGCCCAGTCCGCCCGAATAGGGTCCAACTCAACGCTCGGGGCGTACTCAGTCGTTGGAGACAACGTGGTTGTCGGAGACGACTGTACGATCGGGCACCACGTGGTCATCCATGATGGATCCGTCATCGGAGACGGCGTGCGTATCGACGATCATACCGTCATCGGGAAAATGCCTATGCGCGCGGTAAATTCGGCCACTTCATCGGCCGTAGACCTGAGCCCGTGCACAATCGGCGAGCAGTGTCTGATCGGAACGGGCGTCGTTATCTACGCGGGTGCGGTAATCGGGAAAGAGGTACTGGTTGCGGATCAGGCCTCGGTGCGTGAAGATGTGGTAATCGGCGAACGAACCATCGTGGGACGGGGTGCATCCGTCGAAAATCACTGCCTGATAGGACAGTGCTGCAAACTCGAAACCAACGTATATATCACGGCCTATTCCCGACTGGAGGATTATGTTTTCGTAGCACCCGGCGTTCTTACCAGCAACGACAATTTCATTGGCCGGACGGAAGAGCGGTTCAAGCACTTTAAGGGCGTCACGATTCGCCGAGGAGGGCGGCTGGGCGTCGGAGCCGTAATTCTGCCGGGCAGAGAAATCGGATCAGACAGCGTCGTCGCAGGCGGTGCCGTCGTGACGAAAGACACGGAGTCGTCTCAAATTGTAGCCGGTACACCCGCCCGATTTTTTCGACAGGTACCGGAGGAACAGCTTCTCGACAGACAGAATTGGTTCGACTGAGATCGTACCTTTTGTAACCTGAATTTTTTCGGTCAGGTGGAGACCTGAGTTCATGGAATTACAGATGGTTGACCTTAGAGGTCAGTATCTCTCTATCAAGGACGAGATCGATCTTGCGATTGCCTCCGTCATTGACAAGTCAGCGTTTGTGAAGGGTCCGTTCGTAGCCGAATTCGAGAATCAAATCGCTGCGTATCTGGGCGTGAATCACGTGATTGGCGTCGGAAACGGAACGGACGCTCTGCAAATAGCGCTCATGGCCCTTGGCCTTGGACCGGGAGACGAGATCATCGCTCCTTCGTTTACGTTCGTAGCGACGACCGAAGCAGCCGCTCTTCTCGGCGCCGTTCCCGTCTTTGCAGACATAGATCCATCGACGTTCAATTTGGATCCGAACTGCATCGAGCCGCTCATAACCGAGCGCACGAAAGCCATCGTTCCGGTCCATCTCTTTGGACAGCCGTCTGATATGGACTCGATCATGGCCATCGGCCGTAAGTACCAGCTTGCGGTCGTCGAAGACAATGCCCAGAGTGTCGGATCGAAGTATAAAAAGCGATATGCCGGTACGATAGGGACCATGGGCACGCTCTCGTTTTTCCCGTCAAAGAATCTCGGATGTTATGGCGATGGTGGCGCCGTGCTCACCAACGATTCGGATCTTGCCGAGCGAATCCGTCTCATCGCCAACCATGGAGCGAACAAGAAATACCACAACGAAGTGGTCGGCGTAAACAGTCGTCTCGATGGACTTCAAGCGGCGATTCTCTTGGTGAAACTCAATCATCTCCGCGATTTCAACAGCGCACGCATTACAGCCGCAGACAGATACGATCACGCTTTTGAAGATTGCAGATTCGTAACGATCCCTGTGCGTGCGACTGACCGCGATCACGTTTTCCACCAGTACACGATTCGCATCGCGCATGAATTCCCTGGAGCCCGAGATGCGCTTTCCGCATTCCTGAGAGAAAAGCGCATACCGCACGCAATCTACTATCCGGTTCCGGTACACCTGCTTCCGGTCAATACGGAAGGAATTCACCCGTATCGCGCCGGCGATATGAGACATACGCTCTCTGCAGCCGAGCAGGTGCTTTCGCTTCCTATGCACACGGAGCTTGCTCCTGAGCAGATTACGTTTATTACGGGACACGTTACGCGTTTTCTGGAGAGCTATGAATCGGTACCGGCGTAAATTCGTCAATGAACGATTAGATGACTTATGAGCAGCATTGTTCGAATTGCACAGGTCGGCCTTGGATACTGGGGGAAAAATCTTCTGCGCAATTTTTCGAGGATGGAGAATTGCGCGGTAACACATGTTTGCGACCAAAACGACACCGTTCTTGACGGCATAAGAGATCTCTATCCCGGCGTTTCGGTGACAAATGATTTCAACGCGCTGGTCAAATCCGACGGCGTGGACGCAGTCGTCATTGCCACGGAGACACCTCATCATTTTCCCCTGGCGCTACAGGCGCTGCGCGCCGGTAAGCATGTTTTCGTCGAGAAGCCAATGGCACAAACAACGCTGGAAGCAGAAGCGCTCGTCGAAGAAGCCCGAAGTCGGGATGTTCGTCTGATGGTCGGACATCTCCTTCTCTACCATCCCGCATTCTTGCACGTGCAGGATCTCATTCAATCAGGAGAGCTGGGAAAGGTCTTTTACCTCTACAGCGTTCGTGTGAACCTCGGTATCGTTCGACAAAAAGAGAACGCGTTTGAAAGCCTGGCACCTCACGATATCTCTGTGGCACTGGCATTTATGAATGCAGACCCGGTAGCAGTTTCGGCCCAGGGCCAGTCCTATCTGCAGCCCGGAGTCGAGGACGTGGCGTTTGCGATTATTCACTTCGAAGACGGCCGTCTGGCGCATCTTCATACGAGCTGGCTCGATCCGCACAAGGTCAGGAAGGTAACGGTCGTGGGAAGTCGGCGAATGGCCGTCATTGACGATGTGGAAGGCACGGAAAAGGTCCGACTCTACGATAAAGGAGTGGATGTGACGCCGACAGAGGCCACGTTCGTCGATTTCGCGAATGCGATGACTATTCGATCAGGAGATATCCACATTCCACAAATCGACATGTTGGAGCCCCTGAATGCCGAGTGCCGTCACTTCGTCGAGTGTATTCGGAATGGGCAAACACCGCGGTCGGACGGGGAAAACGGATTGGCGGTCGTTCGCATCATGGAAGCCGCCACGCATTCGCTCCGTCACGGCGGAATACAGGTCGACCTTTCGTAAGAGTTGAGCGGAGTTATTACTCGGCACCAACCACACGAAGCATCTCTTCGACGGTCGTTACTCCCATTTCAACCAACCTCTTTGCCGAATCCATGAGCGTCAACATACCGTCTTTCTGACCGGCCTCACGTATGGCCTGTTCATCAATGTCCGTGCCGGACTCGGCGATCATGTGTCTTATTTCATCGGTGAAGTATAGCGTCTCACAGATCGCACGGCGTCCCTTGTATCCAACGCCGCTACACATCTTACAATTCGAACCTGTGTTAGCCTTATAAACCGTCGTCTCACCGATTTCCTTTACCGTCCATCCGAGTGACTTCATCAGCACGGTGTCGGGCTCTTCGTCGACGGTTTTACACGTCGGACAAACCGTACGAATAAGCCGCTGCGCAACTACGAGATTAATGGCGTAGGCGATCAGGAACGGCTCGACGCCCATCTTGTAAAGCCTGCTAATGGCAGCGGGCGCGTCGTTCGTATGCAGCGTCGAGAAAGTCAGGTGACCGGTGTTTGCAAGCTTGATTGCCAGCTCTGCCGTCGCCTGGTCTCGCATCTCACCGACCATTACGATATCGGGGTCGTGACGAAGAATCGAGCGCATGGCACTTTCCAAATCGAGCTTGTGGCTGAGCTTGATCTGACGGACACCCTTGATAATATATTCGACCGGATCCTCAACGGTAAGAACGTTTAACTCCGGCGTCACGACCTGATGCAGAGATGCAACGAGCGTCGTGCTCTTACCGGAACCGGTCGGACCCGTAAGGATCAGCATACCGTGCGGTTGTCGGATGGCCTGGTCGAATCGAGCCATCGCCGTATCGAGCATGCCGAGCTGCGAAAGCTCCGTAATGACTTTTCTGTCGTCGAGAATTCGGATAACGACGGACTCGGCGCGAATTTCCTGGTTTGCCGTGGCAATCGGAAGAATCGAGACACGAAATCGAATAAGTGTATCGTCGATCCTGCGTTGGATGAATCCGTCCTGTGCCGAATCCCGCTCGAACCGGTCCACATTCGTACAGTTGTCTTTCACGACGGAAAGAAATGACTCCGGGGCGACACCTTCTTCCGTGTGCCACTTCTTGAGGCGTCCATCCAGACGGAAGTGAATCTCAACCTGCCGCTTCGGATTCGGATAAATATGGATATCGGACGCACCCATTCGAGTCGCCTCAACGAGCGAAGCCTCGAACAGGTTGATCAGCTTCGATCGGTTGATCTCTGCGTCCAGCGCCTCTTCGTCGACGATATCGGCGGCCTCGTCGTAGCTGGTTCCAAGATCGAACGTTGGCGCATCGTCCGACATGCGCTCCAGATACTCGTTCTTGCGCGGGAAGAGCTCGTCAAGAATCTCCCCAATCGCAGACTCAGGCGCGTATCTGAGCTCAAAACGGCCCAGATCCAGTTCGTGAAGAAGACGATTTACTTCGGGTCGCGTCGGATCAGGTGTCACAAATACCATGCGACCAGCGCCGGTCTCGTAATCCACTACGTGCTCGAACGGCAGAAGGAACAGATCGAGAAGCTCCTCTCTTTGATCTTCCGCGATCGTATCGATGGTCAGCACAATAAAATCATGATCGGGACGACCCGGTACGATTTCTTCCTGCTTGAACGCGTAGACTCGAGCCGCCTCTTCATAGATCGCCTCGCGGTTAACGTCCGGCAGATCGGCGAGTACGCGCCAAATAGCGTCTTTTCCGCCGTTCTTCTGCCAAATGGCAATGGCTTCCTGGACGTCCTTCTCGGTTACTTGTCCCTGCCGCAGCAAAGAACGTAATACGCGATCGCGTGAAGCCGGTTTGAGTAACGAAGGAAGGTCCGAATCGTCATCGTACGAGGAAATCGTAAGGACCTCGGATTCTTGCGCATCGCTCTCAATAATCTGCTCGAGCAATCTACCGTCGCCTTCCATATCAACTTCCGCTTCTTCGGGAACTGCGGATTCGGATTCCGGGAAACCATCTCCAGAAACCGCGCCAGTCTCGGTTACGCGCTCGTGCCTTGGCTCTTCCGTATCACACGACGTTTCGCCTTCAAATTCGTCGTTTTCCGGCTCAGAATCGGGTTCTACGGCGCTCTCCAACTCGGCTCCAAGACCAAACGGAGAAGATGATGCCAACCAGCCCCGAATCGTATCGATGCGTTCTGCGACCTGGGTACGGGGTGCAAACAAGCACACGCCGTTGATTTCAGTCGACTTCAGATGTCCGGCGATGGTCCGATCGGTCGGGTCATGCGTTACGATCATGAGTCTGTACTGCGTGTCGTCGGACAGCGGTTCCAAATCAACTGGCAGAAGGCTCCTGTCAAGTAGTCCCGTGAGCCTCTCTTCCGACAGGTAGGAAAGAAGCTCTTCAATCAGTTCGCGTGTAGGAGCAGCATCCAGGTACAGATACGCCGGGAATCCCGCACCTTTAGCGACCGCGGCAAACACCGCCTCGCTGTTCACACCGTCCATTTCCGCGACGAAGCGCCACAGTTCACCTGAGCAGCCGTCAAAAATCTGGAGCGCTTCCGACACCTGGTCGATGTTCACGACCCCTTTTTGGATCAGTGACAGTGTCGTCGGATCTTCGACCAGGTCCTGATCCGAGTCATCATCGCCGGTTTCACTGGAGGCATCAGATACAGTCTCGTTCGTCGATTCGGATTTCGATTCGTCGTTCTGCGCGGGTGCATGCACTGCGTCTGCCACCGGAGTTGTTGAATCCTTTTTTGGATCGTCGGAAGGGCTGTTCTCCGGCGCGTCGTCCGATGACGATGAACCCAATGAATGCAGTGAATCCAAGAGTTCGTCATCCGACATCTCCATCAGCTCGCCGAGTGCTTTTTCGAGCACATCTGCTGTGGCGGCATCTTGAGGGTTCGGACTCCGCACTTCGTCAGAGGGACGCTGCGAACCGCGTTTTTTTCGTGCTTTCCGGGATGTTTTTGATGACATCGGTTTTACCGTGCTTCTGAATCGGCTAGTAGTTCATGAAGTCCTCGCTCGACGGAGAAATCAGAGCGATTTCGGACGAGATCACAGTCAAGAGCATAATCGCGAGAGTGATAATTACTGCGACAACCGTTTGAATCATCTCGACCGTGGATGCCAGTTTCAGGGACGTTTCCTTTTCGTAGTAGTCGGCCATCTGTCGTGCACTGTCACGGACATTTCCTGTTTCAGCACCACTTCTGAAGCGCGCAAGCACCATCGGTGTGAACGCACCGGACGCGTCCATGGCTCGGACCAATTCCGTACCCTGAGCAACCATCATCGGGATGGTTACGGTCTTGATCTGGTATTCCATGTATTTGTTACCGCAGGCTTCAGATGCAATTCGGATAACGGGAATATTGTCACCGCTACCGGAGTAGAGCACGGCGAACACACGACAAAATATTTCAATATTCAATTTGTGAAGCAGACTCCCTATCACAGGCAAACGAATCAGATGCTTGTGCATGAGGAATATTCCTTTCTTCGATTTCACGAAAGCGACGACGGCGCCCGTTAAGAGCGCTGTGATAACCAGAACCCAGCCGTAGTTTGTGTCCATCCAGTGGGAGAAAGCGAGCGTTTTCGTGGTCAATGGCGGCAGGTCAATACCAAAGCCTTCGAAAAGACCGGCCGTTTCCGGGAAAATGACCCACACGTACCACACGAAGACCGCGATGAGCACGACCATCGTAATAGCCGGCGTCACCATGGAGCTTTTAACGCTCTTCCTGAATTCGTTCTTGCGCTCGAGAAAGCGGGCGGTAGCTTCGTAGATCTCACCCATGTTACCGGTTTGTGAAGCGATGCCAAGCATGTAGGCGGTAAACTTGCCCAGCATGTGCTGGTGCTTCATGAATGCCTGCTGGGCCTCCATTCCCCCCTTGAGGTCGGCATTGAGATCTCTAATAACCTGCTTCAGACTCGACGATGAAACGTCGTTTACGAGCAGGTTCAATACCTCGTCAAACGGCAGCTTTTCCCTGAGCAGGTTCGCCGAAAGCCGCACGAACATGATCATGTCCGACACGGGCGGTTTGCGCTGGTAGGAGAACAGCTTTTTCTGAACCTTGACAACTTCAAGGCCCATTTTTTCGAGGGCTCTCTCGATCTCTTCCGAGGAGAAAGCCTTCTGCTCTCCGTTCATGACATTCCCGTTCGCGTGACGGACCTTGTAGAGGTAGGTTTCACGCGGCTGCAGGCTGCGAGATCTGAAAGAGTGACGCTCGGACAGATCGTCAACCTTCTTCTGAGCTGCCTTCTTGTTACCTGCGAAGACGGAGCCCTGCACCGGTTGGCCATCCCGGCTGACACCTGTGAATTTGTACTCTTTTACTGCCATTGCTCAGACGATCCCCCGCCTGGTTGAGGGGCTTCGATGATTATTAAGGGGTGGGAATCGTATACGTGCCGTCGTACTTCACATCGGTCGAAAGCACATCGTAGTCGTTCACGAATGTGCGTGCACCTATTTCCGGATAACGCTTGCTAATGCCGGTTATTTCCAGCTCGAGCGAGGATGGGCTCGTCATGAAATACGTGGCGTCGTCGGTCTCTTCTTCCATAAACAACTGTGCAAAGCCGTTCGTATTGAGACCGGAGTAGCTCTGGTTGCCTCCCGCGTATGGATCTTTCTTTGTTTTCCACATCACGGCGGAACTGGCAATTTCAAGGTTTCGGCTAACGAGGTTGTCAGCCTGGTTTTTCTTCAACTGGTCCTGCACGGCGAAAAGCCCTGCCATTACGGCAATGCCTACGATGATGATGCCCATCACCAGCAGCAATAATTGTTGTTGTCCCATAGTATCTGAAATGGTCAGCTAGCTAACGAAATTGGCCCGAATGGTGGCCAAATCGACTATTCCGTGTATCGACAAAACGGGCACTCTCTTAATGCCTGAAACAAAAAAAGGCAGCCCCGCAAACGCGAGGCTGCCAATTCTGCGCTACCGTCTGTGATAGACGATTTACGCGTCTTTCGTCCTGATGACTTAGTTGACCGTAGTCGTAATGTCACTAGGTTGTGTACCAGCTACGGTGACGACAACTGCATTCAGTACAGTCGATCCATCCGTTTCGTAACTGGTGGCCGTAATGGTCAGAGGACCAGCGACCTGGTTCGAAAGCGCGTAGATAGCGTTCAGGTTCTCATACTCAGTAGCTGCTGCAACGGCGGAGCTATACGACTGATCACCGGTTTCATAACCCATCTGATCAAAATCGAGTCCCGTCCATTCAACTGCACTGGCGCCACCACCAAAGGCGGCCGGCTTAAGCTTCCATGCCTGCGCGTCGCTCGCGATACGGATAGCATCGTTCACGATAGCGTCGGCATTAGCCTTTTTCTGATTCTCGCTAAATGCCTGAATACCAACGACGACCGCAAGACCGACGATAACGATACCAAGCACCAGGAGAAGAAGTTGCTGTTGACCCATTAGGTGAACCTCCTTGGTCTTATTGGTCTAATTAGCATATGACGTACACGCACACGCGCGCACTTCTTTCGAAAAAAACCGATCTGAGTGCGATATCGACGACTGAAGGTCTGACTTAAGTGTTGGAATTGTTAAGATAGCGTGAAGGGTGAATCCGGTATCACCCATTTAGGTCGAGAATGGCTGAAAGACGCAACACGGATATGACGAGTGCGTAGGTACTCTGTCAGGGGACATTAATAGACTTGGACACCCAAATCAGGAGAAAAAATGAGCGGAAAAGACCGTGCGAAAATCTCTATGGAAGAGATTAAAGTGAGAGGCAACCAGCTCGTTGACAAGATCAAAGAGGTCATAGAGGAAGGAAATGCGCGTCGCGTCAGCATACGCAAGGATGGTCGAACGCTGCTCGAATTCCCGTTGACGGTTGGCGTTGGTGGCGCAACGGCTGCTATCTTCTTCACACCCGTTCTGGCTGCCGTCGGTGCGCTGGCCGCGCTGGTTTCTGATGTAGAAATCGTTATCGAGCGCGAACAAGAGGTTGTTGAAGTAGAAGAGGAGGTTGAAGCCGAGGAATCGGCCGATGCTGAGTAGAACCGGCGATTCGGCGTACATGCGGCAATCCGGCTGAGCCGGTTGCCGGCCTCTCATTATGAAAGACGCACATACGACAGCGTCTGCCATGCGAACAGACTCTGTCGTTACGTACGAGGACATTATCCAGGCAGCGGACCGACTTTTCGGTATAGCCCGTCAGACGCCGGTCGTAACGTCGACAACGCTGAACCAGATAACGGGGGCACGTGTTTTTCTGAAGTGCGAAAACTTCCAGAGAACCGGCGCTTTCAAATTTCGTGGTGCGTACAACGCGCTTTCTCAGATCGAACCCGATCAAAAGGAACGGGGTGTTCTGACCTACTCGTCCGGTAATCATGCGCAGGCGCTCGCACTGGCAGGCAGGCTCCTGGGCATACCCGTAATCGTCGTGATGCCTGACGATGCACCGGATATAAAGGTAAGAGCAACAAGGGGTTATGGTGCCGATATCATCTTTTACGAGAAATCTGAAATTACACGCGAAAAGCTGGCCCGACAAATCTCGGAAGAACGTGCTCTGCCCATCATCCCTCCCTACGACCATGCTCACATTGTGGCCGGCCAGGGAACAGTCGGCCATGAACTCTTCATGGAGCACCCCGAACTGGATGTACTGATTGTGTGCTGCGGTGGAGGCGGTCTTCTCTCGGGCTGCTCGATTTCGGCTAAATGCATGAACCCGGAGTGCGTCGTCTATGGAGTAGAGCCCGCAGCGGCCGATGATGCCACACGTTCTTTTCGCACGGGAGAAATTCAAACGGTTCACAATCCGGATACGATTGCGGACGGCGCTCGAACGCCCTATCTCGGCAAGGTCACATTTCCTATAATTCTCGAAAATGTCGACGACATGGTGACCGTTTCCGAGGAATCGATACTCAAGACGATGTTTTTTCTGTGGGAACGAATGAAGCTGGTCGTGGAGCCAACGGGCGCACTCGCCCTCTCCGCCCTTCTGGACAAGACGATTGAAACACCGGGTAAAAACGTCGGAGTAGTGATCAGTGGTGGAAACGTGGACATTCAGCAGGCAGCATCGCTATTTGCGCAACTGGAGGCCTGAGTCTTGCCGGAAAATACTGCTCTTGAGGTCCCATCGAATCCTTCCCGAACAACCTACCTTGACGGCGTCGTACATCGGTTCGAGCGTTCGATAGTGACGATCCGGTACGATACGATTTTGCACTTTTCGCTGCGGGTACGGCCGGAGAGATGCCGGAACACCACCGGCACAGGATCACTGATGGTCGGCGATGTGCCGTCCAATACCATGATAAGCTCGATGGTGGTAAACGACGGGTCTACCGATTGTCCCCGTCGTGACGTTATTTACGAGGCCGAGAAGAATGGAATGATCTCCTCCCGGATGCACATCGTGTCGGGAACAGTGAAACCGAACAAAAGCGTCGGTTAAAACAGGGCACCCGGACTCCATGGTGTATACCAGATCTTTGAATTGCTCCTCTCCGCGCAAATCCGAGCGTGCAAACAGATCCGACAGGTCTGCCTGATCTTCCCGAAGCACATGCACGACGAAGCGATCCGCCTTAACGATCGGATCGTGAATGGGTATGGATCGCTGCACGTTGAAACAGATCAGCGGCGGATTCAGTGACAGACTGACGAACGAACCAATGGTGATACCCCATACTCCGGAATCGTCTCCCATGGTTACGACAGTCACGACGCTGGGCACGTTGCGCATTCCTTCAACGAAACGATCGACATCTATAGCCTGGCCCTGGATATCTGCCATGCGGTCCTCTTCAGAGGTATTGTTGTTTCAATTCCGAGTGGTATTATGCCTACGTATTTGTTTTCTGACGTAGGCTTCGATCTACGAAAATACATCCTTCACGCGGCTGAAAAACGAACGCTGATCGCGATCCTTCGGCGGATCCGGCGTAAATGATCCAGATGTTCGCATACCCTCGATGGATTCTCGCTCCTCATCGGTAAGCTCGGTCGGCGTCCAGACGTGTACGCGCACCATCTGGTCACCTTGCCGAGAACTTTCCAGATCCGGAATTCCGCGTTCGCGCATCCGTAGGATTTTTCCCGACTGAACACCGGGATCGATCTGAAGA
>CAZGOS010000043.1:0-16212 GCA_964527795.1 uncultured Rhodothermales bacterium
CTTTAATGCACGATTCCTCTCCGCATAAATACGGAGTATCCTCGTGCGAAGAACCACTATCGCTCATGAAAATGCCATAAAAAGACTTGACAGTCCGATATTATTACTGCTATTATAGATATTAAGACACGATTATCTCAAATAGTCCTGTTTCGATAAAGTTCTCATCTCAAATCACTTTGGAGGTGCGTATGGAAAGCGAGAAAAAACATCCCATTCAGCGGCTGTTTGACAATTGGTGGCTGCTGTTGATCCTCGGCGTGCTGATACCCACTCTATCCTATACCGTCTGGGGATGGATCTCCCTGGCGAGTATGCCCCCCGCACAACTACCGTAAGGAGAACATGTTATGAGTATTCATCCACCGCCGAAAGACTGGTTCCAACCACCGGCAGGGCCTGAGCGGCTCTGGATCGGTGTCGGGCTGATCTGGTGCCTCGTGCTGTTCATCGCGATGCCATATGCTCACTACAAAGGGAAGCAGAACTCAACCGGCGAATCCTATTCCGTCACGCCCGAGGCATTTACGGAACGCGTCTTTCGATTCGTCGAGACCAACCAGGTAGGCGAAATGAACGGCGTCCCGATTGTCGAAGGCGAGCCCGGTGGCGATGTTTATCTGCTCGGTGAGATGTGGCGCTGGTTTCCGATTCTGAAACTCAAAGTCGGCCAGACATATCGTATCCATATATCTTCGAGGGATTTGCAGCACGGCTTCTCGTTAATGCCCATGAACATGAATTTCCAGATTCTACCTGGATACGATCATGTGCTGACGATGACGCCCACATCCGCCGGCGAATTCCCGATCATCTGTAACGAATACTGCGGCATCGGACATCACGTAATGACCGGTCGCATCATCGTCGAATAGGAGGCCGCTTCATGGGAAATTTTCTACCTGACCGGTTCAGGACGTGCAGTACGACGGGTCTGCCGGTGTGTTTTACAGCACAAAAGTTCATCAAATTCAACGCGGTCTTTGCTGTCGTATTCCTGCTTGTTGGAGCCATTGGTGCCATCCTGATTGCGCTTACCCGATGGTCGGCCGTGCACCTGCTCTCGGACGTCATGTACTATCGCGTCCTGACGGTACACGGCATCAACATGCTCATCTTCTGGATCCTCTTTTTTGAGGTTGCAGTGCTCTACTTCTGTTGCACGAGTCTCATGAACTCGCGGCTGTTCTCCAATGCGCTTGCGTGGGTGTCATTCCTGCTGATGGTCATTGGAGCCGTGATCACGAACTGGATGATTCTTACGGGTAGAGCAGACGTACTGATGACGTCGTATCCGCCGCTCCAGGCCGATCCCCTGTTCTATCTGGGAATGATCCTCGTGGCTGTCGGTATGCTGATCGCGATCTTCAATTTCTTTGCAACGATCTATATCGCGTATCGAGATAAGACGATAGAAGGATCGATGCCGCTCGTGACGTTTGGAGCAACCGCCGCCGCAATCATCGGCGTCTTCACGTTGCTCAACGGCGCCGTCGCGCTTATTCCGACGTTCACATGGTCGATGGGTTGGACACCCGAGCCGGACGCAGGTTGGTACCGGCTCATCTGGTGGGCTCTCGGACACCCGGCACAGCAGGTCAATCTCTCCGCGATGGTTGCGATATGGTATTTCATAGGTACAATCACGGTCGGGGCGAAACCTCTCAATGAGGCGGTCAGTCGCGGAGCATTCGTGCTCTATATCCTTTTCATCAATCTGGCGGCGGCACACCACCTGCTTGTCGATCCCGGACTCAGCGCAAGCTGGAAAATCTGGAACACCTCGTACGCCATGTACCTGGCTGTTCTGGCTTCCCTCATCCACGGATTCACCGTGCCGGCGTCGATGGAAGTTGCCCAGCGGCTTAAAGGATTCGGCAAAGGCCTGTTCGATTGGCTGACCAATGCGCCCTGGAAGGACCCTGGGTTTTCTGCGATCGCCCTCTCGATAATCATATTCGGATTCCTGGGCGGAATCACGGGGGTCACTATCGGGACGGAGCAGATCAACATCATTGCGCACAATACGCTTCGTGTGCCGGGACACTTCCATGCAACCGTCGTGGGAGGTACGACCCTCGCCTTCATTGGACTGACTTATTACGTCGTGCCGCTGATATTCCAGAAAGAGTTCTACATGAAAGGTCTGCTTCGCTGGCAACCATTTCTATTTGCAGTCGGAATCACCATCATGTCGGTGGGCATGTCGTTCGCCGGCTCCTACGGCGTACCGCGGCGCCACTACGACGTTGACTTCACGGGAGCGGTGCTTCCGGCGGGATATGATTCGGCTGCACATTTCATGCTGGGCGTTCTGGGCATAGGCGGAACGATCGCGTTTCTGGCACTCATGATTTTCATACTTGTCACAGTTGTGACTGTCTTCTTCGGCAAATCTCTCGTTGGAGTGAAGTGGGCCGGTTGGCAGAGCGACGAGGCGATGGCGAAGAACATGGAGATCTACCTGCAGCGAGACGAAGCTTATGAGAAAGCATCACACAATGTGAAGGGTACGCTGGTGCTCGTGTTCGTGCTGCTGATCGCGTTCATCGTGTATTATTTTGCAAACTGGAAGGCCTTGACGGACGTGTGGTTCGTCCGTTAGAATTCCGCGCATAAACGAAACGAGAGAGCGCAGCAGTGTCAACGATGGGCGCTGCTGCGCTCTCGCAGTGTAGGGGAAAAGAAGATGCTTGGAGCGATTGAACGCTTTATTGTGGGTTGGCGTTTTCCGGTCGTCGTGATCGCCGTGCTTCTGTTTGCGGTAATGTCGATGGTCGGGATACTGCTTGTGCCTCCGTCGCTCGGGGTACTGTCCGCCTTCGCAGCGGACTTCAAGGTCTGGTGCTTCGGTTACGACCCGGCCACCGGAAGTCTGGAATGGGGCTACGTCTGGATGCTGACGATACAGCCATTCATTCTTCTCGCAGTAATTTTCCTTCTCTGGAAGAAACCGCTGTTGGATATTCTGCGATCAAAACCACTGGCCATCCTGCCGTATGTCGGCCAGGGATTTCTGATTGTGGCTGCTCTGGCCGTGACACTGCCATTGGTGGGGAATACGGGCGTGCTACAGGAGACAGGCTCCGGGTTTCCCGCTGAAAGTCTCCGTACGATGCGTGAAGCCCCTGCTTTCACCGTCGTGGATCAAAACGGCAACCAGATAAATCTGGAAAGGCTGCGCGGTCGCGTTGTGCTCGTCACGGCCGTTTATTCCTCCTGTGGCGATACCTGTCCACTCATTCTCCAGCAGACCAAGCGAGTCCTGAACAGGCTGTCTTCCGCCGAACGTGAAGACCTCGTTGTTATTGCCGTAACGCTCGATCCGGAGATCGACACACCTCGCGTAATGAAAGCATTACTGACGGGTCATGGGCTGGATGCTTATGGCATTAAGGCGGGAACAGGGGATCCGGAAACCATCAACGAATTACTGGATATGTACGGCTTCCAGCGAGTGAAAGACCCCGATACGGGTATGATCCAACACGCAAATCGTTTGCTGGCAATCGATCGTGCAGGCAGAATCGCATATACATTTGCGCTGGGACCCATACAGGAACAGTGGTTGGGTGAGGCGTTGCAATTACTGCTTTCCGAGACCGCGCCTGCCTGATGCGAAGTGGCCTGACCTGTGAAGCACGTTCCCGAACCACTCATTACTTCCGACAGCATCCCCGTTCTCCAGGTTCGTTCCGTATCCGATGCGCGATCGATTCCCGCGGCGCGAGGTGAGCGTCTTCTCAGGTGGTTCGATGCGGTTTTTGTAAGCACCAGGTCTTTTGCCGGCTCGGCCATCCCGGCACATCTGAATCCGTTCGCCCAGATGGGGGCGGTTGCCAATACGTCCTTCATCATCTCTCTGGTAACGGGTATTCTGCTTCTGTTCTGGTACAGCCCCAGTGTGGTGAGCGCTTACGACTCTGTTGAGGCAATGAAAGCGTCGCCCTATCTCGCCGGACTCATGCGTTCGTTGCACAGGTACAGCTCTGATCTGTGCATGTTGTTCATTGTGTTGCACGGACTTCAGACGCTCACGTCCCGAAAATTCAGCGGAGCAAGGTGGTTGGCCTGGATATCCGGCATGGTATTGTTGGGCCTCTTCTTCGTTGACGGTTGGACGGGTTACTGGCTCGTATGGGATGAGCGTGCCCGCCAGATCGCAATCGGAACCGCCCGGTTTCTGGATGTATTGCCCATTTTCCCTGATCCGCTTCTTCGCTCATTTCTGACGAATGAGAGTCTTAACTCCCTCGTCTTCTTCATCATTTTCTTCATCCACATGCTGATTCCGCTCGGCATGGGGATCTTTCTCTGGATCCACATCATGCGGATCAACAAATCTAAATTTTTTACGGGAAGGTCGTTGACGGTACTCCTCACGGTGGCCATGATCGTCGTATCTCTCATCTGGCCGGCGAGTTCGGTTTCGTCTGCGGACATGACCGCGATTCCACAGGATATTTCTGTCGACTGGTTCTATCTCCTGCCGATGTACCTGACGGATCGGCTCTCAGGCTCGATGTTATGGGTCGTTCTGGCGATCGCAACCGTAATGCTGTTCGGCATTCCCTGGCTCCTTACAAAACGCAAACCGGTCCAGGCGGTCATTGACGAATTGTCCTGTAATGGGTGCAGGCAGTGTTTCTGGGATTGCCCGTACAACGCCGTTGATTTGTTTCCGCGGACGGACGGAAAAGGGGGAGACGTCTTCGCGAGGATCGACCCCTCAAAATGCGTAGGTTGCGGCATCTGTGTCGGATCGTGCGACGCGAGCGGAATCGATCAGGCGACGCTCCCGCTGCTTGACGTTCGTCGGTGGATCAACAACAATTCCGAAGATGCGTATGTCGCGTTTCTCTGCGCCGAGTCGGCCGCCGCCTCATTCTTGATTGCACCGGATGGTACGTGTGACGAGTTGCCGGGCTACCGCATCGTTCCCGTACCGTGCGCCGGTTGGGTTCATATGCTTACGGTGGAACGTGCGATACGTCGGGGCGCAAAAGGTGTGTTGATCGCGGCGTGCGACGCCGACCCGATCTGTCGAAAAGGATCCGACTGGGCCGAAGAGAGGATATCAGGAGCGAGAGATCCCGGGTTGAGAACGGAGAAAGTGCCTACCGGCCTCGTGCGTTTTGTCCGTTTTGATCGCTACGAAAAAAGAGCCTTTCTGGAAGAGGCGCGTGCGTTTCAGACGGGTACGCCGGCCCCGAAAACGCGTCGTTGGACGAGGCCGGTAGCAAAAACAGCCATAGCCGTTTCGGTCGTCGCCGGCATATCGATGTCAACGCTGGTCCTGTCGGACGCGGTCTATTTTTCGCCACCTATGGAGCATTCCGAGTTGGCTGTTTCGTTCAAGATGGTTGGAGACCACCTGGACTCAGGGGGAGAACGCGAGCAGGATCGTGCGGATGTGCCGATTCATATGCGACGCGATCGACCCATTCAGCGAGAGCGGTCGCCCGTGCGTCTCAGCATAGAGATTGACGGCGTTGAAAAACTACGGGCCGCATACGATCCGGGAGGTATCTTTGACGATGGACCAAGTATCGCAATCGAGGAGATTCCGATATCAGCAGGCAGACACGCGGTGCGCATTCAGATCGGCACGTCGGCGGATACTACCGAGTGGAACTTCACGTACGAAGATCGGCTTCTATTCGAGCCTGCGCGACGGCGTGTCGTTCTCTTTGAGCGTAGTTCTGAATTCGTGGTCCGCTGATCGTGAATTGCGCCCACGGTACGGGTTTTCCTCGCTTACCAGTATCTAGAATCGATAGGTACCGCCGATCATCAGCGTACGCACCTGTCCGGCATTGTAAAGCGTTCCGAACGAATACGCAGCCGCCGTCGTTGCGTAGATCTCGTCAAATACGTTTCTGAGGTTCATCCATACCTGCCACGAACGACTGGAATACGAAGCCCGGGCGTGAAAAACGTGGTGTCCGTCATATGTCGCCGTGTTTCCGTTGTCCAGCTCGTAAGAACTCACACGTTGCCACTCCAGAGCAAGTCGGAGGTCTTTAAATATCGGTAGTTTCAGGGCAATTTCGCCGTTCGCGATCCATGCCGGGGCATTCATCATTTCTTTTCCCGAGTAGTCGTTTCCGTTCTCGTTGTATTCGATGAACTCATGCAGTGCATTTGCTCCTGAGAGGCGGATCGACAAAATACTGGACGGTTGATACAGGACCGTGTATTCAATACCCCGATGTCGTGTATGGCCGGCATTTCGGTTCTCTCGAGAGCCGTCGTCCAGGATGACCGGAATGATTTCGTTTTTGCCCTCCATGGCGTACAAACTGACGTCAAAGAAGAGTGAACCATCAAAAAGTGCGGCCCATCCACCCATCTCGTACGATCCGAACAAGGCCGATTGAAGACCAGGCACCTCGACGCCGTTGTATAGCTCGTTGACCTCGGGTGGTACGAATCCGAGGCTGTAGTTGGCATAGAGTCCTCGACCGCGCTCGAAATCATAGGTGATTCCTATTTTTGGGCTGATGCGACCAAACGAAGTTCTCTCATCCGGGGCTCCCGAGTAGGCCGACGCGTCCAGATTATTGTCGTAGTCGTACGCCAGATGATCAAAACGGAGAGAAGTGATGACACGAAGATTCTTCATCGGCTGCATTTCGTAGCGAAGAAAAGCAGCCGCATTCTGGATGCGCACGCTGTAATCCGAGAGAAGGGAGTCGGAAGCCGTGAAACTGGCGTAGCGTCCCTCGTCGTCTTTCTTTACGTCGATGTACTCAGCCCAGTACGTTGCGGGACTGTTATCGAACGAAGCGCCGAACAGGAATCGACTGTTCAGCGGACTGAAAAAGACCTCGTGCTGCGTAATGAAACCCAGGCTCCAGAATTCGTCCTCGTTTATCTCGCCGGTAGCTTCTCTTCGGTTGTTTCTTTTTGTTCGCACACGCCAATACGGGAGTTGTGCGATCCGGGCGTTTCGATAAAAGACGGTGAAGCGAGAGCGTTGTCGCTCCGACCAGGTTTTACGCAGCGTCGAACGGATTCGGGTTGCTCCCATCTCGCGGTACGTAAACGTTTGCAGACTCGATATATTTCTCGAATAGAAATTGAGGCTGTCGAGGGCACCGTTCGTATCCGTATCGAGGCGGCTGATCGTGGCGACGGTCTCCACGCGCGCATCGTCGGATATTTCGTAGTCGGCCCGGAACGTCACAGCGATTTTGTCGAAGTCGCTGTGGTCAAACCACGCGTCACGCTGCCGCGCGGCGTATCCCCCTATATACGTATCCAGTTTGCCCACACGAGCACTGCTCGTAAAATCAGTGCGTTTGTAGCCCTGATTGTCCATCCGAGCAGAAATCGATGTTTGTGAAATGGAAGCTGGGGCTGGTGTTATAAAATTGAGTGCCCCTGCCACCGCATTGCTTCCATACATCGAAGAGGCTGGACCGCGTAATACTTCCACCCGGTCAATTCCAGCCATATTGATGTCAATCATTGCATTGGGATTGAATATTCCGGTCGGTCTTAGCGGCACGCCGTCTTCCATATACAGGAAATAGGCTTTGTTTGTAAATGGCTGCCGGATACTCATCTTGTACTGCTCATTCCCCAGGTCAATCATATGTAATCCCGCGACCTGGTTGAGTGCCTGAAAGAGCATCGAGGGCTTGGTATGCTCGATTTGACTCATTGAAAGCGTGGAAATTGAGGCGGGAATGTGGGTTCTCGGCTCAATCTCTCGACTCGCTGTTACAACGACAGGAGAGAGGTCGATGTAGCTGGGTTCGAGCTCGACCAAGAGCTCAACGCGCGGCGCCTCCGGTAGAAGCGTAAACGTCCGGTATCCAATACTGGAAAAGGAGAGTTTCGAGGGCTCTGAGTGAAGAACGAGTCTGAACGCTCCGGTACGATCCGTCGCCGTTCCAATCGTTGTTCCGGGAACGAAAACGCTAACTCCCGGCAGGGATTCACCCGTCGTTCGGTCGAGGACTTTTCCCACGTACGTGATCTGGGCGAAAGCCGAACTCGCCGGTCCGAGCAGCAGGATGACAAGAAACAATTGCCTGTAAAACGGTCTCATCTGTCTGATCTCCACTAATGAAGAAATCAATGAATAATTGGTGTCTCAGGGTCACTGTATGGTGTAAGAAAAGCAACGCTCGGATGAAAAGAGACCAATGATTCCATAATTGACGCCCGTTTCACATTAAGGACAAACGACTCTTCTTATCTTAACATTTGGCAGAGTTTAACTGCTAGAGTGTCATTTCATCAGGAGGCATCACGATGTGGAATAGATTATCGACTATTGCTCTCAGTCTTTTGTTCGCCGCGGCGCTTTCGAGCTGTGGGTCCGGAGATTCATCGGAGGGCGGCACGGTTACGTCTTCTGACGGAGAAATCGTTTTGACGGGAGCCGAAATGGAGAGGGCATCGGATATTTTCTTCAACACATGCGCCGGTTGCCACGGCACAGCCAGACTCGGCGCCACGGGACCCGCCCTGCTTCCCGACAACCGCACGAGACTGCTGACGACGGCAGGTCTGAAGGCGTTTATCACGAACGGTACGCCAGGTGGTATGCCCGATTGGGGAAAACAGGGTGTATTGACGGAGGAGGAAATTGACCTCATGGCTCGCTTTGTTCAGGTAGATCCGCCGGCTATTCCGGAGTACACGATAGAAGACGTACAGGCCGCATGGAAGGTGCACGTGCCCGTCGACGATCGTCCGCTGGAACCGGTTCATGACCTTAACTGGCAGAATATGTTCGGCGTGATTCTCCGCGACATGGGTCAGGTGGCCATCATCGACGGTGACTCAAAAGAGCTGATCACCATTATTGAGACCGGTTTTGCCGTTCACATCCTTCGCACATCCAGTTCCGGACGTTATTTCTACTCCATCGGTCGGGACGGGAAAGTCACACTGATTGACCTGTGGATGGATCCTCCGCAGATGGTTGCTGAAGGAAAAGCTTCGTTCGATGCCCGTTCCGTTGAAGTCAGCAAATACAACGGACCCAAAGGCGACTTTACGGACAAATACATCATTGTCGGTGGTTATACACCTTCGCACTTCGTGATTATGGATGCGCTCACGCTCGAGCCGCTGAGCCTGGTCGAAACGAAGGGAAATTCGGTCGATGGCGAGTTTGTGGAGGAAGCACGTGTCGCATCGATCGTTGCTTCCCGCAAAGATCCACTCTGGGTTGTTAATGTCAAAGAAACCGGGATGGTCTGGCTCGTTGACTACACGGATCCTCTGGATCCCGACGTTACGCAGATTCCGACGGTTCGCTTCCTTCACGACGGTGGGTGGGATATTACCGGCCAGTATTTTCTTGTGGCCGCCAACGCCGCGAACAAGATTGTGGTCGTGGACGTAACGAACAAACGACTGGAGCGAATCATTGAAACCGGTATCAAACCCCATCCAGGTCGTGGAGCCAACTTTACGCATCCGACGTACGGGAATATCTGGACGACCGGTCACCTCGGAGAAAACAAAATCTCTTTCATCGGAACGAGTCCCGGCGAGTATCAATGGACCGTTGTTAAGGAGCTTGCCCTGCCTGGAGACGGAGGTGGGAACCTGTTCGTAAAGACGCATCACAACTCAGATCATATCTGGGCCGACCGTCCACTCAACAATGACGTAGCGCTTCAGCGCTCCGTATACGTGATCGACAAGGTCTCGCTCGAAGTCATCAAGACACTCACTGTACCGGATAAATATCCGGGGCGCGCCGTGCATCTGGAGTACAACAAAGCAGGCGACGAAATGTGGGTCTCCGTGTGGGGTACCAAAGAGCAGGCGACTGCAGTTCTCGTATACGACGACAAAACGCTGGAGCTGAAAAAAGAGATCACGGGCGACTGGGTACGCACCCCGACAGGTCACTTCAACGTCTTTAATACGACAAACGACGTATACTAGGCCGCTTATTAAGAATTCTGGACTTTGTTCAGATAACAGACCGGGCGTTCTTTTCGAGGGCGCCCGGTTATTCTTGCGGGTGGTCCGCGCCGGATCAGGCACCGGGGAATCGAGATTTGGCTCGCGCCAGCACAAAAAGTCCTGCGCTTAAGGCAACAGTCACGATGCCCAGCAGCAGGGTTTCGGAATACCCGGATTGACCAACGAGCAATCCGGCGACGCCCGGCCCAAACATCAACCCGATGGATTGCACAAGGATGATGAAAACCGCCATGCGACCCGAAGCGTCCAGAGTAAACACGGCGCTGAATTGATAGGTCAGGCTGTAATTCCAGGAGAAGTTGATAAGCGCCAGGGAAAGAATAAACACTCCCGTGCCTGCGGTGCTCAAAAGGAGAATGAGCGCCAGGCACATGAGCGCCATACCGGCAAGGTACGGTCTCAGATAGCCGTAGCGATCCGCTTGCCAGGCCGCAGCCGCTGATCCTGCCATGCTGACGAGATACGTCACCGACAGTACACGACCGACCGAAACCGCATTCATTCCTGTATCAACACCTATGCGCTCCGCAAAAGCCCAAACGCCACCAAGGCCGAAATTGAAGAGAGCGATGCCGATCAATACCAGATAAATCGAATATGAGTTGGGTTTCGCGTGGGCGCGCCGGTCAGTTCTTCCCTCACGGGGTAGCCAGAGAATCGAAACGGGAATGGCGGATGCCGCCGTGACGGCCAAAACGAGAAACATGCCTTCCGCGCCTGCGAACGAGACGATATGCGGAAGCAAGTACAGACCTGCGGCTCCCCCCAGAACATTGAAGCTGAAATAGATCCCTGTGTTTCGTTCGCGGCTCTTTGTATCTCCGAGCAAGGTGTATGCGACGGCAATCACGAAACCGGCCCCGAACCCCGACAGGCAAAGGCGAACCAGGAACAGCGGGAGGAATTCGGTAAGAGCCGTAGAAATCAGGTCGCCCGTTACAATCAGCGCGAGTCCGACAAGTACGATTCGAGTCCAGGAATATCTTCGGACCATGCGATACGCTGCAACCGAAGCAAGAGCGAAACCGGTCAAGTCAGCCGAGCCGATCCACCCTGCCTGTGCGCTTGTAAATCCACGGTCCTCCATCAACGTGCCCACAAAAACGGGTAGAACAAGCAGCACAGAGCTTCCCACGATGCCGAGCCAAATGGCGGTGCCAAGCGACCAGGGGTTGTCAATTTCTCTTCCGGGTACTGTCACGATTCCGACGTAAATGCTTTTTCGAGGCGCCCAAGATATTGCACGTGCGTTTGAGTCGTATGCACATGATGCGGAAATGAGGTGGATGTCGATGTTTAAGTACCTTTGCCATAAACAATACAGTCCCGACTAGCGTCGTCATGATCATGCGGAATCTGGGAACCAGTTCCATAGTCGTTGCAGCATTTGTTGGACCGGGCACGGTTTTGACGTGCGCGGCTGCGGGTGTCAGTTTCTCTTACTCGCTTGCCTGGGTGATCGTCGTTTCCACGTTGGCGGTATTCGTTCTACAGACGTTTACCGCCGGAACGGGAATCCTGGCAGGGAAAGGGCTGGGAGAAGCCATTCGGGGAGTGTCCGAAAACCGCTTGTTTCGAATACCGCTATTCGTACTCGTCGTGCTCGGGCTCTGGGTTGGAAGCGCAGCATTCGAAACCGGAAACCTTGTAGGCGCATCTGCGGGCCTGGAGATGCTTTTCGGGAGTCCATTTGACTCGCGCTGGTGGACCGTTCCGAGTCTGATCATCGTTTCCACGATTCTGGCGCTTGATCTTCGAACGATTCGAAATGCCCTGACAGTGCTCGTGGCCGTGATGAGCCTTTTCTTTATCGGTGCTGCCGTGATGGCGCCTGTTGATTGGATGGGAGCTTTCCAGGGAATTGTCATTCCATCGATTCCGGACGGGAGTATCGTCACAGTCACGGCGCTTGTCGGCACTACGGTAGTCACGTACAATCTTTTTCTGCACGCCTCGGCTACGAAGCTCTTGTGGGAAGGCAGATCGACGGAAGAAAGCTGGCGAGGAGAACGGCGGGGAATGATGATCTTTCTCCCACTGGGAGGGCTGATTTCGGTTGCCGTTCTGATTGCGGGTGCTTCCCTGCACGACGGCTCTTCGGAGGTAGCGGAAATTCAAGGGTTTGTCGCCATGCTCGAACCGGTCGCCGGAGACTTTGCGCGATATCTCTTTGGACTGGGTTTGTTTGCCGCTGGAATGACGTCGGCTGTCACTGCGCCGCTGGCCGTGGCCATTGGAATCAGTGAATTGTTTGCCTGGAGCGGGCAAGATTTCCTTCGGCACTTCCGCCTTCTATGGATATCCGTTCTGGCCGGTGGTACCGTATTCAGTCTGACCGGCTTCTCACCGCTACATATCATTATCGCCGCTCAGGCGGCAAACGGATTTCTGCTGCCCATAATGGCCGGAGTACTCGTCTACGTCACGGCGAAGCAGGAGGAGGTTTCGCTTCCTCGGCACTACCTGGTTACAGGTGTTGTGATTACCCTTTTCTGTGCTTTTCTCGGAGGTCGAACGCTTTTCTGGGTCTGGACCCAGGTGGCATTGTGAGTTTACTCGGAGATCGTAGCGAGCGAAATTCGGGACCAAAACTCCACGGGATCCAGGCCGCCATATCCGCCACCGCCGCGGGCTCCAATACCCCCGCCTCGGCGGCTACCACGTCCGCCTCTGCCGCCTCGGCGGCCACCACGTCCGCCGCCCACAGCAGCACCGCCGGTAGCCTGGCGAGCACCCGCTATCTGGTTTACGTCAATGGCGCCGGTTTCAAAACCCAGTCCAAAAACGCCATCGGAACCGGGATCTATGGCAATGTTCATCGCTTCAGTAGTATAAATAGGAATCTGCAATTCGTAACTGAATAACCCGAACTCCAGGTACGCTCGCGCAGATATTCCAGGCACGCCATCCACAGAGTGTCGCGTGCCCTTGCCGTCCTTGTCGACGATCTCCAACTCGTGCAATAGTCTGGGCTGCTGCTCCGCCCTCGACGGAGGATTCTGCGGATCAATACGAATGGGTGCCATCGCCGATCTTCCCAGTGGGTATCTGATGCCCATCTCTCGGGTTTTGGCGCCGTCCGAATTGAACCAAACGGTCAGTCCACCCATCATGATTTGGCGCAGGACCGTCTCATCGATCGTCTGGAACGACACGTACACAAACTGATCGTCGTGACGAACGCCCATGCGGATCGGGTTGTTTTCGACGGGCATCAGCGAACCAGTCCAATCGTTGAGTTCGCCGTCAATGAAGAGCGGCGAGGGGGCTCGTTCGCTCTGGATCACGGACACACCTGCACATCCAGCAAGTACGAGCGTGAATAACACAACACAGCAAATCGCATAACCGGCGGATCGCCTGAAAATCTTGCCTCTCATGGAAATTAAGCGTGTAAACATGGCGACGTAACCCATCAGTGTCGAGAAAAGATATGTATGTTAGACACCGGGCATACCCTGTTCATTCCGTAGGCAAGCGCCGGTTGGATGGCCTGTGTCATTTTTTTTCGAAGAATGGAATTCTGAAATCGCTCTACGCGACGCATGGTTCCGGTAGTGAAAATATTGCGCTCTGAACAACAAAAAACACCCGACCCAAAATCTGAGGCCTCTAACATACCTGGGGGTAGTCCTGGCAAAGGCACCGAAATCCGGTCGGGTGTTACAATCAGGTCGACTTCTCGGAGACGAGAAAATGACTCTCTTCTCTGGAGGTCAATCTGAAGACCCTGATGTAATGATCGGACGAGTGTAGACGCCATAAATGCGTATATGTACGTATTTGTATGGGTGAATTCCCGTAGTTCATATCGGAATTTCATGACGTGCCACGTGAGACGCCACCCAATCCCGAAATAGCTTTTTGAGGCCCCTCTTACCCTTCGTAAGGGCTTGAATCTGCGGCATTTACTGTCGCAGTCTTTCACTCGTTTACGTATTTCCGTTTTGGGACCGGAATGTCTGGATGCAAGACGAACTGGCCAGAATGCGATCCCACGCCCATTTTTTATTGGAACTACGGACTGCTATGCTGTCAATGCTGCTATTAGCGGCACTTTTAATTTCGTTTGCGGCCACCATACTGTTTGTGCCACTGGTGCGATGGGTTGCGCTTCGACGAGGTTGGGTAGATCTGCCGGATCGTGAACGCAAACTTCACAGCCGTCCAACTCCAAATGTTGGCGGGCTGGCCATCGCTGCCGGATTTGGTGTCGGACTGATCGGACTTGTAGTTGTCAGTCGTTTTTCGTCCTTTCAGATTCAACTTCCCGGGACGGCCATGCTCGTGGGTGCTCTCGTCATGGTGGTTACCGGATTCTTTGATGACATCAAGCATGTCAGCTTTCGGAAGAAGTTTTTCATTCAGATAGCAATAGCCTACGTACTTCTTCTGGCCGGGTACCGCATCGAGGTGGCTGACATTCCGTTTTTGCAGTTTGATCCGTACACCGAAGCGCTTTTCTCGATACCGCTCACCATTCTCTGGGTCGTAGCAATCATCAATGCCGTCAATCTTCTCGACGGTCTCGATGGTCTTGCCTCCGGAGTTGCACTCATCGCTTTCGGCTGCCTGGCATTGATATTCGGGCAGCATGGAGGAAATATTGGAATAACCGCAATCGCCCTCTTGATGATGGGGGCGCTGGCGGGATTTCTGGTTTACAATTTCAATCCTGCATCGATTTTCATGGGAGACTCGGGAAGTCTTTTTCTCGGATATATGCTGGCCGTTTTTACGCTGGAGGGGAAATCCCACACCGACCCGGTTTTGGCGATACTCATCCCCACGGTCGTTCTTGGTCTACCCTTACTCGATACAGGTCTTTGCATGGTGCGACGCCTGATCGCAGGAAAGTCCCCTTACGCACCAGATAACGACCATATTCACCACAGGCTCGATCGACTGCTCTCTCAGAAAAAGGCCGTGCTCGTTCTTTACGCTGTGGCCATTTGGTTTTCCATCGCTGGGATACTGATCACCCGATACGAGGTCTCAATGGGCCTTGCCGTCGCATTCTTTACCCTTATAGCCGCGTACGTCGGCATTCGAACGCTCGGATATCTGGATCTAAGCCGGTTCAGAATCGCACGCTCCCGTAGGAACGTGCAGCTATCACTCGATCTTGAACCAGACGGCTACCCACCGTCTGGTCAAAAGAAATCTCTCCGTCGCCACTATAGCCACCATGACGTTGCCACAGGCAACAGGACGCTCCCCGGAAAGATGGCCCGAACCAGGGCCCCGTGGCGGAGAGATTTGGACCTGGACGATGACGATATCACAATCGATGAACAAATCAAGGTTCCGGTGTCAGAGAAAAACGGGATGCATCCAACAAATCGACACGGAGCCGGTTATTTGGGTAATGATGCGAACTCAGCGGGAGGTAACGGGTCTCATGAGAATCGAGGCAACGACCGTCGTACGACGCTCAAGCGCACTCTTCTGCAAGAGGACGCTTCAGGAGATCTTGTTGCACACACAAATGGCGACACAAACGGTCAGTCTAACGGTTCGCATCATTAGGGTCGTTCCGTTCTCCGGCCGGATTTGCACCGGCTGAAAGCTGAAAGGCCCTCCTGGTCGACCAGGCAGGATGCCGATGAGTATCGGCCAACACATATTTCTCATTTTCTACGCCGTTCTGTTCGGTGCGATGTTGACACGGCTCAGCGGACTGCACGCTTTTCCGTGGGGATTCTTCTATGAAAGTGCTTACGGTGGATTTCGACTCCTCTGGCGCCTTCTCGTCTCAATTTTCTGTTTCTATCTGCTTCCGGTAATCGTATTTGGAGTCGGGTTTTCTTTCCTGGCCGGCTACCCCGGCGAAAGCATTCCAGCATGGCACGCCGCACTCATCGCCTTATCGGCTCTTTCGGCGTTCGCGCCTTATCGGCTTTTTCTTTTCTTGATGATCTCACTGCGAGCGACTCCAATTCGTTTATACAGTCGCGAATCGTTTGAAGAGATTATCGCGCAACGTCACATTCGACGCTCACCGACAGGGCACCTCATTTCTCTGCTCCTCTTCAGTGCGCTGATTCTGATTGACTATTGGATTGTGGGCCTGGCGCCGGCATAGTCCGGTTCCGACGGCTTGAAAGTACGTAGTTCTACGTATGTAGGAACAGGACTTTGGGGCGATACTCTTGATATGAGAGTCCCGTGGAATAGTGCTACGAAGCCTGCGCTTCTGTTTACTCTGGCCGTGATGATGTTCGTTGCCATAATCTGGGTCGCGGACAACAC
>CAZGOS010000044.1:0-2287 GCA_964527795.1 uncultured Rhodothermales bacterium
AAGGAAGAAAGACAGCGAGTATGCGATCCAGTTAAAAGAGAAGCAGAAAGCCAAGCACACGTACGGTCTGCTCGAACGACAATTCCGAAATCTGTTCCAGAAAGCTGCTCGGAAGAAGGGTGTAACGGGCGAGAACCTGTTGAAATTTCTGGAAGCTCGACTGGATAACACCGTATATCGTCTCGGATTCGCGGTAACGCGCAGGCAGGCCAGGCAGCTTGTTAATCACGGCCACGTAATGGTCAATGAGCAGGTAGTCGATATCCCGTCGGCCCAACTTCGATCTGGTGATATTATTACCGTTCGACCGAGGAGTCGGCATATGGTAGTTGTTCAGGATGCCGTCAATAGGACCAGGCGAAGCGCACCCTGGCTGGAAGTTGACCGCAACAAACTTCAGGGGAAATTCCTTGACTACCCGAACCGCGAAGATATTCCCGAGAATATCCGCGAGCAGCTCATTGTTGAGCTTTATTCGAAGTAACGATCCCACGCGAATCCCGATTGCGAAATTGAATTCGGGAGCACCTTACACATTTGCACTGACCCAGCTGACATGAGCACTTACTCGATTCAGATGCCCGACGGCGTACAGGTTGAAGAGACCACTGACACGCACGGACGATTCGTCATCCAGCCTCTTGAGAGAGGTTACGGAGTTACAATTGGGAACGCCCTTCGCCGCATGTTGCTTTCTTCTCTGCAGGGAGTAGCTATTACGGCATTGAAGATTGATGGCGTACAGCATGAGTTTTCAACCATTGATGGCGTTACCGAGGATGTCGCGGACATTATTCTAAACCTGAAGGGTGTTCGCTTCCGCTCGAACGAGGGTGCCGAGGGCAATATCCACGTGATTGCGAAAGGCGCGGGCACGCTCACGGCCGCCGACATTGCGAGTGCGACGAGCGATTACGAGGTCCTGAATCCGGACCATCACATCGCCACTCTCGCAAAAAATGCCAGTTTTTCGATGGAGCTTCGCATGGAACGTGGGCGTGGATACGTTCCTGCCGACGAGAATAAGCATGCTGACGATCCGATCGGAGTCGTTGCGATGGATGCCATTTTTACGCCAATCCAGAACGTGCGCTACACGGTCCAGCAGACTCGCGTCGGAGAGAAAATTGACTATGAACGTCTGACCATTGAGGTGTCGACGGACGGCTCCGTTCTACCAGAAGACGCGCTCGCCCAGGCAGCCTCCATTATGCGCGATCACGTGAGCCTGTTCATCAAGATGGACAGCGAGCCTCAGCCGACGGAGGAGGAGAAAGAAGTCGATGCGGAAGTCCAGCGTGTTCGCGAATTGCTTTCACAGTCGGCGGACGAACTGGATCTTTCTGTCCGAGCTCACAACTGTCTCAAGGCCGCCAACATCAAAACGATCGGCGATCTGGTGAGGAGGGAAGAAACTGAAATGCTGAAGTTCAGAAATTTTGGACGAAAATCGTTGCAGGAGCTTCTTCAGGTCCTGGAAGAACGAAACCTGGATTTTGGAATGGACGTGGACAAGTACCTCGAAGAAGTAAAAGGTTAAGGTTTGAAAACTGCTCTATTGATCAGTATCAATCCAATCGTAGACGATGAGACATCAGAATAAAGGATTTAAACTCGGACGTACTCAGGCCCATCGAAAGGCGACGCTTGCGGCACTGTCGAATGCGCTTATCGAGCATAAACGTATTACAACGACTCTAACGAAAGCCCGCGCTCTCAGGATTTTTGTGGAGCCTCTGATCAATCGTGCGAAGGACGATACGATGAATAATCGTCGTCAGGTGTTCCGATATCTTCAGGACAAGATGTCCGTGACGGAGTTGTTCGGCGAGATCGGTTCTCGTATTTCTGATCGACCGGGGGGATATACGCGCATCATCAAGCTAGGCCAGCGCGCCGGTGATTCAGCCGAAATGGCGATGATAGAACTCGTTGATTACAACGATGTTAAGCCGTATGGCTCAAGTGATGATGTAAGAAGAAGAACGCGTCGCGGTGGTCGCAAACGCACCGGAGCCCCTGCCGCTGTCGCCGCCGGAGATGTCGAGGACGAGATGGTGGGAGAGGTTGTTGAAGAGGTTGTTGAAGAGGTTGTTGAAGAGGTGGCGGAACAGGTTAGGGACGAGGTAACGGACGAAGCGACCGATGTCGCGGTCGAGGTGGTTGGTGAAGATGCGCCCGAGGCTGCCGCTGAGGATGATGTCCTGGAAGAGGCGCATGAAGCAGCCGCAGTCGAGGAGGAAGTCGTCCAAGCGGCGCCTGAAAAAGCCGCAGTCGAGGAGGAAGT
>CAZGOS010000044.1:2387-16197 GCA_964527795.1 uncultured Rhodothermales bacterium
TCGAGGAGACGTCCGAAGTTCAGACCGAACAGGATGCACCGGAGGTCACAGCAGAAGAATCAGCAGACGAGACATCAGTAGAAGCAGCAACTGAAGCCACGGACGAGGCACCTGAAGAGTCCACCGACGAAGACGACGGCGGCTCTGAGAAAAAGAAGGAAGACTGATCCCCGCAAGGATTTCTTAAGGACCTCGACCGTACGTACACTACAGGTGGGAAAGGCGACTCTGCTCTCAGCGTCGCCTTTCTCGTGTGCGCGCCCTGTGACAAATTGTCATTTCAATCATCGCTGGAACCGCTTCGGGGACCAAGGTATAATTCGACCGGCAATTGCATCGAATCCTCTTTGATTGAAGCCTCTACCATATTAAAAGGAAGAGATCTGGCGGTCGAACCGGAGATCCAGAAAAAGCTTGACGCCCTGCTTGTCTCATGTCACGCTCATCTGCCGAGTGTCGACGAGAATCTGGTTCGGCGCGCGTTTAACGTAAGCCATTGGGCTCACCGGAAGGATCGACGCGCTTCGGGTGACCCCTATATCGTGCATCCACTGGCTGTTGCAACGATATTCGTCGAGCAAATCGGATTTGACGATATCAGCGTTGCTGCGGCTTTGTTGCACGATGTGGTCGAGGATACGGATATATCGCTCGAATTCATCCGGGACGCGTTCGACGAATCCCTGGCGACGATTATCGACGGACTCACAAAAATCGGCGGAGCATTTACATCACGCGACATAGGTCAGGCGGAAAACGTGCGGAAACTGATGCTGTCTATGGCTACGGATGTGCGCGTCATCTTCGTAAAGTTTGCCGATCGTCTCCACAACATGCAGACGCTTGGACCCCTACCGCGGTCGAAACAAATCAAGATTGCAACCGAGACGCTGGAACTGTTCGCTCCACTTGCTCATCGCTTCGGATTCTTTGCCATCAAACGCGAACTGGAGGATCTGTCCCTCAGAGTACTGGATCCACCCGCATACGAAGAGATTGTGACAGGCCTGAGGGATGTGCGCCGCGCGCGAGATACATACGTCGAACATTTTGTTGAACCCGTGCGAGAACGATTGAATGGTTACGGTTTCTCATTCGACATCTACGGGCGCACGAAAAATATCTACTCGATCTATAGAAAAATGCAGCGCCAGAATAAGCCGCTTGCTGAGGTCTACGACATATTCGCAGTGCGCATCGTTCTGAAAAACAACGTCGATAAGGGAAAGGAAGATTGTTGGCGTGTTTATTCGATTGTAACCGATCTGTATCGTCCGTTACCCGAACGATTTCGCGACTTTATTTCTGTACCCAAATCCAACGGTTATCAAAGCCTGCATACGACCGTTGTTGGACCCGAAGGACGACGCGTTGAAGTTCAGATTCGAACACTGGAGATGCACGAGATTGCCGAACGTGGAGTGGCAGCGCACTGGAAATACAAGGAGGATGTCGCTCATAGCGATTCTGAAATGGACAAGTTCCTGAGATGGGTTCGGGATCTGCTTGAAAACCCACGCCCGGAGCATGCGACGGAATTTGTTCAGGATTTCCGGCTGAACCTTTATGACGAAGAGATTTACGTCTTCACGCCGCGAGGTGACTTGTTTACCGTTCCGACAGGTGCTACCCCCGTAGATTTCGCCTACCTGGTTCACACGGAAGTGGGCTATCATTGCATTGGAGCAAAAGTGAACGGGAAGATGGTACCGCTTTCATACCATCTGAAAAGCGGCGACCAGATCGAAATTATCACTTCGAAAAAACAAACACCCAATCCCGATTGGATCAAATTCGTCGTCACACAGAAGGCCCGTAGTCGGATCCGGCACTTCATTAAGGAGAAACGCCGACAATCGGAGATGCTGGGTCGTGAAATCTGGGAAAAACGAGCCAAAAGGGCCGCGTTGGAGGTGTCTGAAAATGAATTGAATCGATATGCATCACAACTGCGATTTCCGAATACACAACAGATGTTCAGCGAGATCGGGTCGGGTTTGTTTGATGTTAAAGAACTGTTCAAGGCCGTAAAAGGAGGCAAGGAATCAGCTGCAGCGGAGGTCGATCAACCCGAAGCGCATCGACTTCAGTTCGAAACATTTCTGGACACCGCCCAATCGAGCGGGACACCGGCGCTTCTGATAGATGGCGAACTCCACACCGATATCGTCACTCAGTACGCACCCTGCTGTAATCCCATTCCAGGTGACGACGTATTTGGCTACATCGCTCGTGGTGGGGCGATCAAAATTCATCGGGTGAATTGCCGAAATGCACCAGACCTGATCCTTCATCACGACGACAAGGTTGTAAATGTGGACTGGAGTCGACAGAAAGACGTGCGATTTGTGTCTGCACTCAGAGTGATGGGCGAAGATCGAGTCGGTCTCGTGAGCGACGTGACCACGGTCATATCAAAGAATCTTAAAACGAATATCCGCTCGATTTCGATCGATACGGAAGACGGCGTATTTGTTGGAACGATTGTCCTGTTTGTGAGCGATCTGACCCATCTCAGACGGCTGATTGATCGCATTAAGCGTATTGACGGCATCCACGGCGTATACCGGTTCGAACAATCGCCGGAAGATGTCTGATGTGTGGACGGGAGACAATTCTTTTTGGTGGAAATTATTGAAATAGTTGACTTTGGAGCTAACGTGCCTTTATTTGAGACCCCGTTTGAATCTTTCCACCACAAATAATCATGCCTGATCGTTCGAAGACGCTAACGAAGAAGGATGTCGCCAGGCGCGTCTCCGAAATCGTAAGCGAACCCATATACAAGTGCGAGCCCTGGGTAGGCGCTGTTATTGATGCACTCGGCCGGCTGCTGATGGAAGCAGATCCTGAAATTCGTATCGAACTACGAGACTTCGGCGTATTCGAGGTCAAGAAAACGCGCGCAAAACCCAAGGCAAGAAATCCCAAGACAAACGAAACGGTCTTTATTCCCAGCCGACGGAAAACGCATTTCAAACCCAGCAAGAAATTGAAATCTGTTTTGCAGAAGCCGCTGACCTCTCTCAATTATTCTGTGCCTGCCGGTAGCGCCGATGCTCTGGAGGAAGTTGCGTTCAGCATCGAGTAGGTTTCATCCGACGGATATTTTCAGAATAGCGGATCGGACCACTTCTGGGCGATCCGCTTTTTTTCATATGGTCGATCGAAGAATCATTGGGATCGATTATGGCAGGCGACGTGTCGGGGTGGCGATGGCTGATCCACTCAGATTGTTTTCTCAACCTGTCGGCACGTTTAGTCCTGACTTGGCCATCGAAAAAATGGTCGAGCTGAATGACGGCGATGGGATTGAGTGCATTGTCATGGGATGGCCTGCCCTTCCGGATAACAGCGAGGGGGAGGCCGTCAAGCGCGTAGAGGCGTATATACGCAGGATCAGAAATCGGCTGCCGGATATTCGAATTGTGAAGTGGAATGAGGAGTTCTCCAGCGAGATCGCCAAAGAGATGATTGCTTCCGGAGAAAAACCCTCCATGCGTCATACCGGGCGTGACCGAATAGATACAGCGGCGGCTGCCGTTATTTTACAGGAGTACCTGGACCAGGGAAATACGGTCACATGATTCGTCTGATATATAGAAACGTTTACGAAAACATCCTCCTCATCTAGCACATGATAAGTCCCGTTTATCTGCTTGGTACGTCGGAGCTGCGCCGGCCCACGTACAACGTTGAAAATAACTCTGCCGAACTGCAGTCTCTGATTGATGATATGCTGGAGACCATGGCCGCAGCTCGGGGAATCGGTCTTGCGGCTCCGCAGATCGGTCGTTCGGAGCGGTTGTTCGTCGTAGATATTTCGGCGATAGCCGAAGAGCATTATGGCGCGGATGCACAGCTCCCGGATCAGCCCATGGTCTTTCTAAACGCGACGATTCTGGATGAATCCGAAGATGAATCCGAAATCGAGGAAGGTTGCCTTTCCATTCCCGATGTACACGAAGAACTGATTCGGCCGGACACAATCAAAATTCGATATTTCGACCGGACCTGGACCGAACACGTAGGAGAGTTCGACGGTATCCTCGCACGAGTGATCCAGCACGAGAATGATCACCTCGACGGCGTGCTCTTTATTGATCACATCAGTCCGTTCAGGAGGCGTTTACTGAAACGCAAATTGCGAGAAATCATGGATGGCGTCGTCGACGTGGATTATGCAACGTATGCCGAAGGGAAAGGCGTTCTGACACCGTAGACCCGTTTAACCTGACGGCTTCAGTGACTGTTCACGTGTTCTTAGTCTGGAGACCAGTAGAGCTATCCCAAAAACGGCTGCTTGACAGAGAATAATTGTGGCTCCGCTCGGTAAATCCATCTCGTAGGAAGCAAACAGGCCGGCAACGGCACTCGACATACCCAGCAGGACGGATGTCAGTGTCATCGCCACAAATGTGGGGGTTATCAGTCGCGCCGAAGCTGCCGGTATGACGAGAAATGCCGCAATCAGCAAAATCCCAACCATTTTGATGGAGGCGACTATGGTTACGGCGAGCAGCACGGTCAATAGGTAATCATCCCTCTCAACCGACCGATCGTCAGCACGAGCAATCTCTCTGTCAAATGTCGCGAATGCCCAGTTCCCCCAGAGACGAGGCAACGTGCAAAGAGCCAGAAGCGCAATCGCGATAACGATCCAGAGATCCGCCGACGAGATCGCGAGAATAGAACCGAATAGATAGGCGAATGCATCGTATGTAGTACCTTCCCGTAAAGACAGAAAGACGATACCGAGCGCCACAGCAACAGCAAAAAAGATCCCGATCGCCGTGTCAGCGGATAGTTTCGTATGCGACCAGATCCAGTTGATGGCCAGCGCTACGATTACCGTAAACGGAATCGCAATAAAGAGAGGTTCGGTCTGAAGAAGAAGAGCGAGGGCTATACCACCGAAGGCTGCGTGAGCCAAACCTGAACCCAGAAAACTCAGCCTTCGCTGGACGATAAACACGCCGTAATAGCTGGCCAGCCCGCCGACCAGAATTCCGGCAACAAGTGCTCTGAGCATAAATCCATGGGTGAACCATTCAGCCATGATGATGCCCTCCCGGTGGATATGTGCCTCCGACGAGCGTTTCGTGTTTGTGCCCCACATGACCGAATGTATTTCGCACGGCCTCTTCTGTCAGAGCTTCGGACGGGCTCCCAAACGCATTTTGACGACCGTTAATCAGAAGTACGTGCGTGGCGTGGTGTAGCGCTACGTCCCAGTCGTGCGTAACCATGATAATGCACGCATTCGCCTCACGATGGAATGCTTCAAGCAAGGTGTACAGATCCTGCGTCCCGGAGATGTCGATACCAGATTCAGGCTCATCGAGAAGCAAGAGTCGCGGTTCTCGAATGATGGCCCGGGCCAGATAGATGCGTTGCAATTCTCCACCGGATAGCGTGCTGATCTCACGGTTGGCGAGATGGCCGGCGCCAACCTTTTCGAGGGCGGCCGTGGCCGTTCTACGCTCCTCGATGGATATGCGACCGGGCCATCTTCCTTTTATCGAGGTGACAACGAGCTCAACGGCAAGAGCAGGAAACGAACGGTCGAGAGATTTGATCTGCGGGACATAACCTATCGTGCTTCGTCCGGTGTTCGTTGCATCTGAGGAGATGGAAATGCTGCCGGAGATGGGAGAAATGAGTCCCAGAATCGCTTTCAGCAGGGTAGATTTTCCGCCTCCGTTCGGCCCAAGTACAGCCACATAGTTACCCCTCTCGGCGTGAAACGTTATGTCTTGAAGGGCCGTGCGGCCTCCCAATTGAACAGTGAGCCGTTGCACGTCTATCATGGCGTATCGACCGCCAGGCGGAGAAGTTCTTCGCTGTTTTGAAGAATGAGTTCGCTGTACGACGTATGAGACTCGCTGCCGACAGGGTCGAGATACACGACAGGAAGTCCCGTTTCACCGGCAAAAAGTCTGGCCGACGTATCGGGAAGCCGCGTTTGCGCGATTATTCCAATGCATCCGCGCGAGCGTACTGATTTCAGAGTCTGCACGATCTGCGAGGCTGTAGGTTCGTGTCCCGGCACCATTTCCAGCGTGCCGGCCACGTCAATTCCATAACGTGCCAGAAAATAGTTGAAAAAGGGTTGGGTCGTAACCACGCATGCATCTCTGAGCGGATCCAGACGCGAGCGAATACGCGCATCAAGCTGCTCGAGATCTTGTGAGAATCGATTCATATTCTGCTCATATTCCTCACAATTCACTTTTTCGATAGAACAGAGGATGTCGGTGAGTGGATGGAGAAGGTGAGAAACGATTACGGGATCAGTCCAGAAGTGGGGATTCTTGGACGAGTTTTCGACGAGCCAATCATCTGCTTTCATGAGTTCTGACAGATAGACTGGTTCTGAGTCTACGAGCTGTTCCGCCCAGCCGTCAAGATCGGGGCCGGCCAAAAAAAGCGTGCTTGAACGGGCAAGTCGCTTAACGTCGGATGGCCTTGGGTGGAAGGTGTGTGGAGACTGGGCATCGGATATCAGCGTATAAACGCGGCCGGCCTCGCCCGTGATTTCGTTCAGAATCAATTCGATGGCTCGAATCGACGTTCCAAATGTGGCCCTGGTGCCGCTCGATGTTGAATCTGAGCGGCACGAAGACAAGCTTACCATCAGCAGAGCGGCCGGTATCAGGACTAGTGCGCGCGTTTGAGCGACAGGAAATCTATTTTTGGGAACCGCCTTCAATATGAGTCACGTTTTCATGTTGCCCGGTTGATGTGCTGAAACGCCATGTCAGGGAGCGTCATGCTCTCCGCATCACGATCCAACTGCGATACGATGCGCCGTTTCCTGGAAGGGGCGAAATGTACAGCCCAGCTCCTGCTTAGCCTTCCGATTGGTGTAACATCGGGTCGAAGATGAGAGACGAGCGGCTTCTCGTGTTATGAGTGGGCGTTGCCGGGTGATACGCGCCGCCAGCTCAAAGAAGATGGCTACGGTATGCATGAAACCTGGCGAAATGGTTCGTTTTGGTGGGGCTACGTTCAGCGCATCTGCCAGCGATGTAATTACGTCGGACCAGGATAGGTTTTCGCCTGTCAGCAGATATCGCTCTCCGGTCAGGCCTTTTTCCATTGCGTGCAGATGCCCACTCACGACATCAAGAACATCAACAACATTTGTACTGCCAATCGGCATAAATGGAAGTTCTGAACGTCTGATTTTGTCTACCAGAAGCATGGTGTTCTCACCTGATCTGCCCACGCCCATTACAAGTGAAGGGTTGACGATAACTGCATCCAGCCCTTCCGCGATTCCTCTTTGAACTTCCAATTCGGCAAGATATTTGGATTCGCCGTAGGCCGAAGTTCGTGGTGACTTCCGCCATTCGGCAGACTCGTCCAGACAGTCGTTAGAACCAGGTTTCCTGCTGAGGGCGGCTATGCTCGACGTGTGAACAAGACGCTCGACACCGGCTTCGATCGCAGCATGTACAACATTAGCCGTGCCCCGAACATTGACGGCCATGAGACGCTCTCTATCCTTTTTTCCGTCGAATCCCAAATAAGCGGCACAATGATAGACCGTGCTTATGCCGGTAACAGCTTTCTCCAGAGCGTCCGTATCGAGTACATCCGCGGTGATCCATTCGATATCATCAGCTGCGTCACCAACAAGATCCAGATTTGATCGCCCTCTTCTGATGCATCTCACGCGCACGCCTTCATGTACGAGGCGTCTGGCCAGCGTAGCACCCAGGAATCCCGTAGCTCCCGTTACAAGAGTTTTCATGCGTTCGATTTCTCGGGTGCCAGTTCAATGAGAAGGGCGTTTTTGGCAATGGCCTCCCCCGATTTGACATGGATGGCGACGACCACACCGTCTCCGGGCGCGCGGATTTCATTTTCCATTTTCATGGCCTCAAGAACGAGTAATGGATCATTTTTTGAAACGGTTTCTCCTTCTTCGACCTGAATTCTTAATACGAGGCCCGGCATGGGTGCAGCGATGTTTATCTCGTGATCGCCTCTTTCATCCGAGACGCCATACTCTTCGAGCAGTTGAATCCGGTGATCGACTATTCGAATGGAATAAACCGAATCCCCGACTGTAAATCGCAGGCGATTCGGGGCAGAACTATCTACAACAGCGCAAATACTCTTTCCCCCGTAGAGAATTGAATACAGGCCATCCCGAACGTGCTCAACTGATAGCTGAGAAAGAAACTCCGAATCCGATTCGTTGGTATCGAGCGTATAGGATCGATCCTCGATATCGATGCGAATCTGGCCATCGGCTAATTTCTGTGTACCATCCGACATGAAATCCGGCCTCTGTTACGGTTGACGGCAAATCACTCAAGATGTAAAAGATACGAACGGACACGATATGGACAGGAGCCTGAACCCCGAGGCACTGCTGGCCGGATATATGTCGGGTCTGTTTCCGATGGCTGATCCGGACGCGGAGAACCGGGTTTACTGGTACGCACCCGATCCGCGTGCCATATTGCCACTCGAAGATTTCAGGACATCCAGAAGTCTTAGAGCACGCATACGCCGCGGTGACTATCAATTGTCGATAGATCGGGATTTTGAAAGCATCATCCGGCATTGTGCCGCGCGCGACGATACCTGGATTTCGGAAGAAATTATCGCGGCTTACGTAACCCTCCACGGCCTTGGATATGGTCACAGCATAGAAGTATGGCTGGAAAATCGTATCGTAGGCGGTCTGTACGGAGTGGCAATCAGAGGCGCCTTTTTTGGTGAATCCATGTTTTCGGAGAAATCGGACGCATCCAAGATGGCTTTGGTTCATCTGGTGGAACGACTGAAGGTCGGCGGCTTTTTATTGCTCGATATTCAGTTCATGACGGATCATCTCGAAAAATTTGGTGCCGTCGAAATTTCAAAAGCAGCATACGAGCAGCGCCTCCGCCAGGCTCTCTCGATCAAAGCTGATTGGAATTAGTACCTTTGCCTACTCCGGCACAGTAGTAGGACATTCTTTAGCCTGAATTTCCCTGTCACAGGATGCAAGGGTCAGGATCGTGGGGTTTTCATTTCAAAGCATAAGCGCAATCAAAACAGAAATCAAAACAGAAATCAAAACAGCAGTCAATAAAATCGGAGTCTTTACGAGCGGTGGCGATGCACCGGGAATGAACGCCTGCATTCGTGCGGTCGTCAGAACGGCCATATCCAGCGGCTTGTCCGTGACCGGAATCCGCCGGGGATACTCCGGAATGATTGACGGTGATATGACGGATCTCGATCGAAACTCCGTATCCAGCATCATCCAAAATGGCGGTACGATCCTGAAAACGGCCCGGTCCCAGCGCTTTTTCACGAAAGAGGGCAGACAACGAGCGGCCGATCAACTTCATGCTGCCGGTATTGATGGTCTTGTCGCAATCGGAGGTGATGGCACGATGACCGGGGCAACTGTCTTTTTTGAAGAGCATGGCATTCCCTGTGTCGGATGTCCAGGAACGATTGACAACGATTTGTACGGGACGGACGAGACCATAGGATTTGACACAGCCGTGAATACCGCGCTGGCCAATATTGATCGCATTCGTGATACAGCCGATGCACATGACCGACTCTTCCTCGTCGAAGTCATGGGTAGGGACGCGGGTCACATTGCCCTTCACAGCGGTATAGGAGGAGGTGCGGAGCTGGTGCTCATCCCCGAAACGTGTACAGGGATCGATGAAGTGAAGAACCGGATTCACGCTCTAATGACGGAGCATCTCCGTTCATCAATTGTCGTTATTGCCGAAGGTGATGAACTTGGTGGAGCAGGCCGGATCGCCGACGCCATGAGGAGGGATGAACTCTTCGAGAACATCGACCTTCGCGTCTGTATCCTCGGTCATACGCAGCGAGGTGGATCGCCCACTGCCAGAGATCGTGTGCTTGCCAGCAGGCTCGGGAAGAGTGCTGTTGAGGCGCTCATCAATGGTGAACGCAGCGTGATGGTCGGCGTCGTAAACAATCAGCCGGCAATAACACCCTTCGAGGACCAGGTTTCACACCGCAAACAGATCAATCCTGAAATTGTAGCCTTGAGTGAACTCTTAAGTTAATTGACTTTCAGGCGCTTCTCAGCTTTGTTACATGCGCAGGAAATCACAACCGGAAGGCTCGTCGCAATCTCTATGCAAGACTCAACTTTCCCCAAGTCGGAAGGAAAGAAAAAATTCGTTCGCGAGATGTTCGACTCGATCGCTCCGAGGTATGACTTGCTGAACAGGTTGCTGAGTGGGGGCATTGATCAGTCGTGGCGTCGAAGGGCGGTTCGTTTGGTGTCATCCGAACGACCTGTGCGCGTTCTGGATGTAGCCACTGGTACGGCGGACCTTGCTGTGATCGCTGCAGAACAGGGCATTTCCAAGGTGGTAGGCGTGGATATCGCCGAGGAAATGCTTGCGATCGGGCGTGAAAAAGTAAGCCGGAAGGGATTCGATGATATCGTGGAACTACGAAGGGGCGACGCGGAGAGGCTTCCTTTTTCCGATAACCAGTTCGATGCCGTCATGGTCGCCTTTGGAGTCCGTAATTTTGAGAATCTGGAGTACGGCCTCTCTCAAATTCACCGGGTTCTGAGGCCCAAAGGACAAATCGTAGTTTTGGAATTCAGCAGTCCTCGTGGATTTCCAATCCGACAACTGTACGGATTTTATGGGCGGCATATTCTGCCGAGAGTAGGCAAGCTGATCTCAGGGTATGAATTCGCGTATACCTATCTGCCCGAATCTATTCAGGGCTTTCCAGACGGCGATCGATTCCTGAGTGAATTGCGGAAGGCTGGATTTCGGGACGTGAACGTTATTCCTCTCACGTTCGGAATCGTCTCGATCTACACAGGTAAGGCCTAGTACTTTGCGGGCGCCGCCGATACCTCCACACCCGGACTCAGTCAGAGTCGGTTCGATACTTGACCAGGCAACATTCGTTGATGTCGCCTCTCGTTCGATATTCAACCCGGTCCATGAGTCGATTGATGATATGCACACCGAGCCCGCCCCCTTTTCTCGATTTCGCGAATTCGATAAGATTGGGTTCTGAGTAGGTATTCGGGTCAAAACTGCGACCCCGATCCCTGATACGTACGACCAACTTCTCATTTGTGATGATAACGGCAATGTCGATGACGTGTTCGCCTTCACCATCGTAAGCGTGTTTAATGACGTTCGTACATGCTTCATCAACTGCGATTTTCAACTGCTCTACCACCGATTCCGAGAAGTCTGCAGATCGCACCTTCCTGGTAATGAATTCGCGCACGTCTTCCAGGTAACGCGTCGAACTCGGAATAGTCATCGTATGAGTCTGTGATGCCAAGTTTTCAGGCGCCGAAGAGCGATTCTAATTATTGGACAGCAACATGTTTGTTGAACACCGATTACTCCTTGAATTTTGCTACCGCCTCATCTTCGGATTCCATGATGTCAAAGAGCATCGGGAAGCCGAGCAGGTCAAAAACATTGAATACCTTCGCCTGAAGAGCGGCAATTTTAATGTCGCCTCCCTTTTCTCGAACCTCCTCGATGTAGGCCATAAACACACCGAGACCGGCACTCGATATGTATGCCAGGTTGCTTCCGTTGATAATTATTTGATAGGAGGAGCCACCCTGGCATTTCTGGATGGCAGCTTCTAATTCCGATGCCGTATGGGCATCCAGCTCACCCTTCAGGTCAAGGATCTGAATGTCGCCGTTATTTCTAAAACCTACTGAGAAATTGCTCATTGCTTCTTCGATGAACTGATATTGGTTACGCGCTTATGGGCCTAATTTGCCGGTGCAAAGCTACAAAGATTCATGTTTACGTGGATTCCTCCACGGAAAGAACCCTTACACTGTGTTCTGAAAGTCCAATTCCATGCCATTTGACGATGAGAAGAGTCATATCGTCGTCGTATTCTCGATTGTTCAGGAACCGGGCCAGATCTTCCAGCACAGCTGCGTGAATGAATTCGGCATCTTCGGGTCGGTTGTTTTCGACCACTGCCAGGAGTCTGTCATAGCCATACTCCTCGCCGGATGCGTTTCGGCTTTCGACGACACCGTCGGTATAAAGCGCAAAAACATCTCCGGGTTCGAGGGAAATGGTTTCTTCTTCAAGATTTTCCTGAAAGAGGGTGCTCCGGTCGAGCCCGAGTCCCATTCCTTTTGAGCGCAGATATCTTGCGGTCCGCGCCTGACCTACAACTGCCACCGGACAATGGCCCGCACGCGCCACGATGAACTCCTCTTTACCGATGTCCAGAATGCCGTAAATCACTGATATGAATACGTTTCGATCCAGACTGTGGACGAGAGCAGTATTGGCGTGATTAAGGAATTCGTACGGCGTGGAAGTGAGGCGACTGACCGATTGAAAGACTCCCTGCATTTCGGCCATGTAGAAAGCTGCCGACGTTCCTTTCCCGGAAACGTCTCCGATGATCACGCCGAGTCGATGCTCATCGAGTCGAACGAAGTCGTAGTAGTCGCCTCCGACCTCCTGAGCCGGGACACTGGATGCGGCAATGGACAAACCATCGAGCTTGGGAATTTGTTGTGGCAGGAGTCGTTGCTGAACCTCGCGGGCGATGCTCAGCTCCCGGGACAGTCGCTCTCGCTCGACCTGCTGTTCAAAGAGCCGTGCATTGTCGATGGCGACGGCGGCCTGGGCCGAAAGAATAGCGATCGTTTGAATATCGTCTCCCTCAAAGCCGCGTACGACTTCTTTAGCGGCAAAGAGCGCTCCGATAACCTCGTCTCGAGCGATGAGCGGCGTCACCAGCAGGCTGCCAATGCCATCACCGGGCTTTGCGTTAACGCGTCGGTCCGTCGGGGCGTGTTCAAGATGAAGATATTTTCTCGAGAGCTGTACTTCCTCGAACAGAGCCTTCGAGTCAACCAGCCTGTCAACCCGTTCGAGATCGATTCGATGTGTCGACACGAGATGTGGAGTCAGCGATCCACTCTGAATGTCGGGTACGGCCAACCACGATACGTGTGCCGATCCCGCCTCAACCGGTGCAGCGGCGATCGTCGCATATAGTTTATCCGCGTCGAACACCTGACCGACCAGGTGTGCCAGTGAATGCATGGTCGCCCGTTCACCGGCCCACTGTGTGTATTCCGCGGACGTCGGTAAGTGAAACAGAAGAGAAAGAAATCCAGTGACGGAATACAGAATTCCGAATAGAGATGCGAGGCTCACAAATGTCGAAATCGGATAGCTGTAGATCTCAAGATAGCTGAATGCACCCGGTACAATGAGTTCGCGATACGGATTGACTCCCTGGGCCGTAATTCCAACGACCAGTAGAATTCCCAGCAACAAAGTGAGTCCTATAGTGGCCATCTTTTCCCTGAATGAGAGGAAGACAATCCAGGAGAGACGGAATGAGTTGACCAGCATGAAGACGACTGCGACGATAGTCGCGATCGTCAAAATTTCACCAGGACTGTCTCCCGGTGTATTCATGATAACCGAGAACGAGGCGATGGCCATAATTCCGATCATAACATACCAGTTACGCTGGCTGCTCCTGGAACGTTTGACAAGCACCAGATCTTGAAGTTTGAGCAGAAGGATAAATGCAAATCCGATCTGGCACAGGGCCAACACGTTCATCTTGAAGATGGCCAGCAGTACGAAGGGTACACCGGTATCCACATCGAATCCGACCAGGTTTAATGGCGGATCAAGCCCCGGCAATACCGACGAACCACCGACGCGGCTCGTGATGCTACCTACCCCGAGGAAGACGATTCCTGCGATAAGAATCGTCCAGAGTGACTTTGCCGGTCGCGATCTGCGCGACCGAACCAGTTGAT
>CAZGOS010000045.1:0-16078 GCA_964527795.1 uncultured Rhodothermales bacterium
AGGGCCACATGGCAGACCCCCTTGTACCTGGAGGAACCTGCATCGTAGTAGTGAGGCAGATCCTGCTCGGATGCGAAAGACCTCAGAATCTCAATATTCCGCCTTGCATGCGGATCCGATGTGAAAATGTAATGGTCGGGAATGATCACGAGCTTGTCCCGATCCCAGACACGGGCATTCTCACCAAACTCGCGTTTGAAAATTTCGATCGCAGGTGGACCACATACGTCGTGCGTCATGAGAATATCGACATCGATCCAGATAGTCTCGCCTGGAACGACGCGGTCGCGCCCGGCATGCGAAGCCAGAATTTTCTCAGTGATGGTCTGTGCCATGTTGGAGGGTTCAGCCGGGTGGCGAATTCGTTGCCGGGTTTAAGCTATGCCGCCCTGGAAGGCCTGTATAATGCCCTCGTTCACGAACTGAATGGACTCTTCGTCAGCGCGGAAAGAGGCCAGGCTGTTGAGCGCATTCATAAATGCTTCCGCCGAGGCGTAAACCACATCCGTACTGCTGGCCTTGCCCGCGAAACAAGGCCCTCCGATACTGATCAGAACCGAAACTTCGCCGAACGCGTCGGCGCCTTCGGATATCGATCGAATCGAATAGTTGATGAGGTCGTGGGCTTCGTTCACCGCGTGGTTGATCGCCCGGTAGAGCGCATCGATTGGACCATCGCCGGTCGCCGTCTTTTCCACGATCTGTCCGGTCCGGACATGTTTAATTTGCACAGTTGCTTCCGGTTTTCTGTCCGTTCCGACCGAAACCTCCATGTGCTCCAGATCATAGTGCGCCTGGCTCATTGTCGTTGAATGTTCATTTAAAAGGTTGAACAGATCCATATCGTTAATTTCCTTCTTCCGGTCGGCCAGTTTGACAAAGTCCTCATAGACCGACTCCTTCAAATCGTCCGTTATGTTCAATCCGAGTTTTTCAAGCCGGTTGAAGAGGCCGTGCCTGCCTGAATGGCGTCCGAGTCGAATCGATTCGCTGTCCTGTCCTACGTCTTCGGCCCGCATGATTTCGTAGGTCTCGCGCATTTTCAGAACACCATCCTGGTGAATTCCCGCCTCGTGGCTGAATGCATTTGCGCCGACGATGGCCTTGTTAGGAGGCACGACGAAGCCGCAGAAGGTAGATACCATTCTGCTCGTCGGCATCAGCAGACTCGATACGATGTCCGTATGTAATCCGAATCGCTCTTCACGGACTTTCAGCGCCATGGCGATTTCTTCGAGCGCTGCGTTTCCGGCTCGCTCCCCGATTCCATTGATGGTGCATTCAATCTGCCGCGCTCCAGCCAGCACTCCCGATAATGAATTGGCGACGGCCAGTCCCAGATCGTCGTGACAGTGCGTCGAAAACACGAGACCTTCCGGAATCGTGCACTCGTCGAACACCTTGTCGAAAATGGCGGCATATTCCGACGGAATACAATAGCCTGTGGTATCCGGAAGATTGACCGTCGTCGCACCGGCATCCACAACGGCCTGAATCATCTCACACAGAAACGCGGAGCCGGTTCGACCTGCATCTTCCGCACTGAATTCAACATCGTCCGTATACGTCAGCGCTTTTCGTACAGACTGCACGGCCATTTTTTTAACTCTCTTCCGCTTCTCCTCGATGGTCTTGCCGTACCTGGGATTCGAGAATTTGCTCTGCAGATGGATATCGCTTGTTGCGATGAAAGTGTGGATGCGCGTACGCTTACCTCCCGAGAGCGCCTCGCCGGCAGCGACTATGTCGCCGGGCGTTGCGCGGGCCAGCGCACAGATTGTCGGCCCTTCCACCTCATTCGCGATCCGACGAACGGTATCGGCTTGTCCGGGGGAAGAAATGGGAAAACCGGCTTCGATCACATCGACGCCGAGTCGTGCAAGCTGATGGGCAATTTGCACCTTTTCCGGAATGGTCATTCCTGCGCCCGGTGCCTGTTCGCCGTCACGCAGGGTCGTATCGAAAATGATGATCCGCTTGGAATCTACCTGTTGATTTGAAGTTTTCATTGTTGAAGGGCTCGTTCTTTGTAGCTGGTTTCATTCATTGTGCGGCAACCTCGTCCAGCCGGTTTGCCACCTCTTCCGCCATTTCCGCCGTACCGACCAGGCGACATCCATCCTGGCTGATATCCGCCGTGCGAAATCCTCCCTCAAGAGCCGACGTTACGGCCCTGCGAATACGCTCCGATGTCGCCCTTTCCTGCAATTCGTCGAACAGCATCGCGCTGCTTAGAATCGCGGCAATCGGATTGGCCCCGTCTGTGCCTGCAAGTTCCGGCGCCGACCCATGCACGGGTTCAAAGAGCGAAACACGTCCTCCCACACACGCCGACGGCAGCATGCCCAATGATCCCGTGAGTGTGCCGGCGAGATCAGAAAGAATGTCACCGAACATGTTTCCCGTTAGGATCACGTCAAACTGAAGTGGATTCATGACGATTTGCATGGCGGCATTGTCCACGTACATATGCTTCAGTTCGACATCCGGATAGTCTTCTCGCTGGATACGGGAAACGACTTCTCGCCAGAGCACCGAGACTTCCAACACGTTGGATTTATCGACCGATACGACCGAACGCCTTCTTCGGCGTGCCCACTCAAAGGCAGTGCGTGCAATACGCACGACTTCATCTTTGTTATACCGAAGCGTGTTGAAGGCCTCATCGCCTTCGCGGCCTCGCGGTTCTCCGAAATAGATTCCTCCCGTCAGTTCGCGCACCACGAGCAGATCGGTGCCGGCGACTACAAATCGCCGAAGGGGCGAGACATCGGCGAGCGCCTCAGTAACGACGACCGGTCTGAGATTGGCATACGTACCCAGGGCTTTTCTGAGCGACAGCAATCCATATTCAGGGCGCTCTTCGCGCGGTCGGTTGTCCCACGCCGGGCCTCCTGTCGCCCCCATGAGAATGCCGTGCGATGTCAGGCAGGCTTCCAGTGTAACGCGCGGCAGCGGGTTCCCCGTTTGATCCACGGCGGCGCCGCCAAACGCGCACTCCTGGAATGTGACATGCAACCGGGAGAGGCGAATGGCGACGTCCATCACGTGCCGGGCCGCCCGTACGACTTCCGGCCCGATTCCGTCTCCCGGGAGCAGAACGATATGGTAGGAACGCTGATTCACGTCTTTGCGATCGATATCTGAAATCATGGGCTGGGCGTCACCCGATCATGCTCGGTTCTGCGTTTTGAACCACCTTTTCTTCCGATTCGCCCGGTTTTTTCAACCAGGACATCATCGCGCGCAGCTCCTTACCAACGGTTTCGATCGGATGGTTCAGCGATTCAGCCCGAAGCCGGCTCATATTGGGCCAACCTGCGTCGCATTCTTCAATCCACTCTCTCGCAAAAACGCCGGATTGCACGTCTTCGAGGATTTTTTTCATCTCTTTCTTTGCCGCCGCGCCGACCACCCGGGTTCCTCGTGTATACCCTCCGTACTCGGCCGTGTCGCTGACGGAATAGTTCATGTACTCCAGGCCGCCTTCGTATAGAAGGTCAACGATAAGTTTGAGTTCGTGCAGGCATTCGAAATAAGCGAGCTCTTCCGAGTACCCCGCCTCGGTGAGCGTCTCGAAACCGGCGCGGATGAGCGCCTCGACACCTCCGCATAACACGGACTGCTCGCCGAATAGATCGGTCTCCGTTTCATCCTTGAAGGTCGTTTCCAGAACACCCGCGCGCATTCCGCCGATCGCGTCCGCGTACGATAGCGCAATGTCCATCGCGCGTCCGGAAGCGTCCTGCGCCACGGCTGCAAGACAGGGTGTGCCTCCACCTTCCTCGAATGTGCGTCGAACAAGATGGCCCGGGGCCTTCGGCGCCACCATGAAAACATCGATGTCCGGCGGCGGCACAATCTCGTTATAGTGCATGGCGAAACCATGTGAAAAACCAAGCGCCTTTCCCGCGGTAAGAAATTCCTTGATGCTTTCTTGCCACGCCCGCTTCTGATGCTGATCGGGTATGAGAACCATGATCACGTCGGCCCAATCCGAGGCCGCTTCCGTCGTGTCCGTCTTTAATCCCGCCGCCTGCGCAGTCCTCGCCGATGACGAGCCGGCCCGAAGCCCGACCGTCACATCAACTCCGCTGTCCTTCAGGTTCAGCGCATGGGCGTGCCCCTGACTCCCGTAACCTATGACAGCCACCTTTTTGGCCTTGATCAGATTGGAATCGGCACTGTAATGAATATTCATCTTCGTTCGTCCTGGTTTATCTGGTAATTTATCCTCGTCTTATCGGAATACTCAGTGCGTCGCTTCCGGCGTTTCGTCGCCTTCGAATACGAGATCGCGACGCATGGCAACTCGCCCGCTTCGGGCCAGCTCCAATACCGAATAGTCTGACATCATGCCAATGAAGGCATTGATTTTCGTGGTCGGACCCGTAAGCTCAAATGTGATGGACTCGGGCGTGATATTCACCACTTTCCCCCTGAATATGTTGTTGATCTCCATCAAAGCGCCTCGATTGGTCACGTCGCAGGAGAGTTTCAACATGCAGAGTTCACGTTCGACGTAATCCAGTTTCGTCACGTCGTCGACGAGCAGCGTATCGACGAGGTTGTTGAGCTGCCGGAGAACCTGCGCAATGATGCGATCATTACCTGTGGTCACGAGCGTCAATCTGGACATGGTCGGATCGTCGGTCTCACCGACGGACAAGCTCTCCAGATTGAAACCCCTTGCCGAGAACATGTTGACGATCCGATTCAGGGCTCCGATCGAATTCTCCATCATAACAACGATGACATGTCGATGCGACGAATCGGCCTGCCCGTTCGTCAGACTTTCTCCGGCTGCCTGTTTCCGAAATATCTGCTGGGGTGTCAGCGTATTCATGCGTGTTTTCTATCGAGTTAAAATGATGAATCAGGCACAATCTTCGGGACTGAAGCGCTGCGTAATCATGTCATCCGATGCCGCCCCGGCGGGTACCATCGGGAACACCATCTCTTCCGATACAACCTGGAATTCCATCAGGACAGGTCGGTCGCTCGTTTCCCAGGCTTCGTCGATCGTCTGCTCTACGTCGTTCGGCGAAGTACAACGCAGACCAACACAGTGGTACGCTTCGGCCAGTTTCACGAAGTCGGGATTGCTGTCCGATAAGTCGGTATAGCTGTAGCGCTTCTCGTGAAAAAGCTCCTGCCACTGCCGGACCATGCCCAGAAATCCGTTGTTGAGCACGACGAATTTGATCGGCAGACCATGGGCGGCCGCAACGACCATCTCCTGCGCGTTCATCAGGAAACCGCCGTCTCCGTTAATCGAAATCACCGGAAGACCTTTCTTCCGTAAACCAAATGCCGCCCCGATTGCCGCCGGGACGGAGAATCCCATCGTTCCCAGTCCACCGGAGGTGATATGTGACCGGGATTCGACGTACGTGAAAAACTGCGCACCCCACATCTGGTTCTGGCCCACATCCGTCACGACGACGGCGTGACCTCCGGTTTTATTCCGAAGCGCCTGAATGATCTGCTGCGGACGAAGTTGACCGTCTCGTTCGTAATCCATCGGACATTCCTCTTTCCATTCGGCAACCAGCGACAACCAGTCGTCGGTATCGGGCGCATCGACCAGCGGCGCGAGCTGATCCAGGACGTAGCCGACGTCGCCCAGAATGGGACAGTCGACCGGGACGTTCTTGGAAATGCATGCTGGATCGATGTCGATGTGAATGATGCGCGCGTGAGGTGCCCACGCATCGATTTTTCCCGTCACTCGATCGTCGAATCGGGCTCCAACGGCGATCAGCAGGTCCGCGTTCTGTACGGCTTTGTTCGCGCACCAGGCTCCGTGCATGCCCAGCATGCCGAGCGAAAGCGGATCGTTTTCCGGGAAAGAGCCCAGACCGTGCAGCGTAGTCGTAACCGGTATCCGGGTCCGCCGCGCCAGAGCCGTAAATCTATCACCCGCGCCGGCGGTGATCGTACCTCCTCCTACGTAGAAGAGGGGTCGCTTTGCAGAGCGTATCATGTCCGCAGCCAACGCTACCTGTGTCTGATCACCGCTCGTAACATAGTGGTATCCCCGAAGATCGACGGAGGTCGGATACTTAAATTGAGCGGTCGAGGCCAGCACGTCCTTGGGTAGATCGACGACGACCGGACCCGGCCTGCCCGTCCGAGCAATGTGGTACGCGGCTCGCACGGTGGCGGCGACTTTCGACACGTCACGAATCAGGAAGTTATGTTTCGTTATGCTCCGCGTGACACCGATGGTATCGCATTCCTGAAACGCGTCGTTACCGATCAGGTGGGTCGGAACCTGTCCGGTGAACACGACGACCGGAACAGAGTCCATGTAGGCATCGGCGATACCGGTCACACAGTTGGTCGCGCCGGGTCCACTCGTTACGAGCACCGTGCCGACATTACCCGTGGCTTTCGCATAGCCCTCTGCCGCGTGAACCGCTCCCTGTTCGTGACGAACCAGAATATGCTCGAAATCAGGCTGAATTCGATACATTTCGTCATAAATGCCGATTACGGCCCCGCCCGGGTATCCGAAAACGAATTCTACACCTTCAGCTTCCAGAGATCTGAGGAGAATCTCGGCTCCGCTCAACTGTGCATCGCTCGTTGCCGGAGCAGATTTGTCCGCGTCGGACATCTCCATTAGCGTCACTGCGCATTCCGGTTTTTCAAGTACCGTCTGGACTGTGCTCATGTGTTTCGGGGTTGAGGATTTCTTGATGGAAGAACAAGGTCAAACAAGGGTTTCTTCAGACTCCGGAACGCCGGGAGAAGGAACTCTCAGTACGGCGCCCTGCGATGCGCTCGTCACGAAAAACGTATACCGCTCCAGGTAGCCTCCGGTAATCTTTGGTTGAAATGCCGGTAGCGATTCGAGCCGCTCCCGGATTACAGACTCGTCTATCATCAATTCGAGCGAGCTATTCCGTATATCGATTCTGATTCGATCGCCTGGCAGGACTGCGGCAATCGGCCCTCGGGCCGCTGCTTCGGGTGAACAATGACCTATGGCCAATCCGCGCGTTCCGCCGGAGAATCGCCCATCGGTAATCATCGCAACACTCCGATCGAGTCCCATTCCGGCAAGAGCGGAAGTAGGCTGGAGCATCTCGGGCATGCCCGGCCCGCCACGCGGACCTTCATACCGGATAACGAGGACCTCTCCCGGCTCTACGACGCCCCCGAGAATACCGTCAACGGCTTCCTGATGACTTTCAAGGATTCTTGCCGGCCCTTCGAAAACGAGCATGTCGTCGGCGACGGCGCCCGTTTTTACGACAGCTCCCTCGGGGGCCAGATTGCCGAATAGAATGCTCAGACCTCCGGTCGTTCGAAAAGCGTCGTCGACACGGCGAATAACCTTCGCATTGTTGTTCTCCGCCGCAGCCAGATTTTCGCCCGACGTTCGACCGGTTACCGTAGGCCGATCGAGGTGTAAAACATCCATTTCCGACAGCTCCTTCAGAATAGCCGGTATGCCGCCGGCAGCATCAACATCTTCCATGTGTACATCCACTGTGGCGGGGGCCACCTTGCAGAGATAGGGCACGCGCGACGAGATCTCGTTTATTCGCCTGAGATCGTATTCAACTTGGGCTTCGTGAGCGGCCGCCAACAGGTGCAGGATCGTATTGGTGGACCCTCCCATCGCCATGTCGAGCGCAAACGCGTCGTCAAAGGCTTCTTTCGTTACGATATCGCGCGGCTTTAAATCGCAGTCGACGAGATCCAGAATTGTATGGGCGGCCTCTCGTGCAAGTGCCTCTCGACGTGGATCCAGCGCCAGAATGGTCCCGTTGCCTGGAAGCGCAAGGCCAAGCGCTTCCATGATGCAATTCATCGAGTTGGCCGTGAACATGCCGGCACAGGACCCGCAACTGGGACAGGCAAAGCGCTCGAGTTCGAGAAGGTCCTCTTCGCCGATGACTCCCTTCTGAAACCGGCCGACACCCTCGAAAACTGAAATCAGATCGATCTTTCTTCCGTCCGGTGTGCGACCGGCTTTCATGGGTCCGCCTGAGACGAAGATGGTCGGAATGTTCAGCCGCAGAGCCGCCATGAGCATGCCCGGCACAATCTTGTCGCAGTTCGGGATGCAGACCAACGCGTCCAGCCAGTGGGCGGCTGCGACTGTCTCTACCGAATCGGCGATGAGTTCGCGCGAAGGTAGCGAATACCGCATACCGATGTGCCCCATGGCAATGCCGTCGTCGACGCCGATCGTATTGAACTCGAACGGAACACCGCCTGCTTCCCGGACCGCGTCCTTAATAACCCTCCCGAACTCCTGCAGGTGAACATGTCCCGGGATCAGGTCGATGTAGGAATTACAGACGCCGATAAAGGGCTTCTCAAAATCGGACTCGTCCCGAATAGCCCCCGTTGCGCGGAGCAGGCTGCGATGTGGAGCACGTTCGAAACCACGTTTGACTGCGTCGCTTCTCATCGGCCTATCTCCGTACGTCCTTCCGGGCGTCTTCCTGGGCACTTTTCGGACACGTTCCCGGACAACTTTCTGGACAACTTTCTGGACAAATTTCTGGACAACATGAGTCGGGGGTTTATGTCAACCCCTTAATTCGGTGTCCAGACGATTATGCCAGTGGATGTAGAAGTGTAGGATTGACCGTTGGCTTAGCCTAGAATTAGGCTTAGTCCTAGAACGCTTACCAGCACGACCAGAATAGCCGCGCCGCTAATAATTCGGTCAATCCCCTCAGCAGAGAGGCCAAATTGCGAATGAGCCACACTCGACCCGGTTGTTCTCAACCGGTCGAATCTTCCATGGGATCTATGTATGGTCTGATGGACCATCTTCCTAAGCAACCTTCCTAAGAGACTTTCTTAAGCAATCCGGTGTGGTTCGTGCGAGAAATTTCGCCGAGTATACGGCGGTATCATCGGCAAAGTCAACGGCCTTCGTCTTCGTCGCTCCAGAATATTCATCAAATGCGACTGTTTCCGGGCGCGATTATGGCTGTGATTATGGGCACGATTATGGGCACGACAGTGGCCGCTCGTCGGAGTCGAATTTGTCATATGAAGCCTGCCACCCTATCTTCGGGACTCGCTTCGGAACCCGGACCGCCGGTACGTGTTCGAGGCGACAACTTTGATAATCATTGACATTGTGCTCATCTAGAAGGACGGAGGGTTCAGGCCCTTTGAAGTCCTGGCAACCCCTGCACCGCTCCCAATTGGTGCAGGAAAGGTGCCAACTCCTGCCTCGTGCCTGGCGCGGGGACAGATGAGCGGGAGATGTCGGGCGCGGCCCGACACAGCTTACCTCTTCCGCTGCATCGTGTGGGAGAGGTTTTTTTATTGGCCTCTCTTCGAATGCAGCTCTGGAGGCGAAGCGCCCGCACAACCGAACCGCTTCGGCCTTCGGATGGACACGCGACGCGATCCTTGAATCGCTTAACAAAATCGCTGTGCCATGCCGAAGAGAATCTCGATCTCGGATTTTCGCCTGGAATCAGGCTGCAACCTTCGCGACCCTGTCATCGCCTACGACGCCTGGGGAAAGCTGAATGCGGCAGGGGATAATGCCGTTGTCGTCTGCCATTCGCTCACCAGTAATTCCGATGCCACGTCGTGGTGGACGGACCTGATCGGTCCCGGCCGTGTTCTGGATACCGATCGCTTCTTCGTGATCTGCCTCAACGCTCTCGGATCACCCTACGGATCTGCATCGCCTCTGTCGACCAATCCCGATACGGAAAGACCCTACGGAGCTGAATTCCCCGGAATTACTATCCGTGATACGGTTTGCGCTCACCGCCGGGCGCTCCAGGCGCTCGGTGTCCAGCGGATCGCGCTGGCCATCGGTGGCTCGATGGGGGCCATGCAGGTACTCGAGTGGGGGTTCCAGGGAGATTACGTGGGCGCGCTCATTCCCATTGCCGTGGGTGGCCGCCATTCTCCATGGGGTATTGCGTGGACGGAGGCGCAGCGTCGAGCCATCTATTCCGACCCGAAGTGGAACGATGGAATGTACCCGGCCGACGATCCGCCGGCTGAAGGATTAGCCGCGGCCCGCATGATGGCCATGATCTCGTACCGTACGGCGGGCGAGTTCGACGACCGGTTCGGGCGAAACGCGTCCACGGATTTCGAACCCGGATTCAGCGTGGAATCCTATCTGCGACACCAGGGAAAGAAATTGGTCGATCGATTCGATGCCAACTGCTACGTGCATCTCACACGGCAGATGAATACGCACGACGTAGCAAGAGACCGGGGCCGCTATCCCGAGATCCTATGTGAATTGACGCAGCCGACGCTCGTCATAGGAATATCCAGCGATGTGCTCTATCCGCTTCACGAGCAGCAGGAACTGGTGGCCGAGATTCCAAATGCCGAACTCATTGTCCTGCGCGCTCCCTACGGCCATGACAGTTTCCTCGTCGAAGCGGACCGTCTTGCAGATCTGATCGAACCATTCGTCGAAAAATGGGCGGGTGCACCGGAGCGTTCACCATCTAATCCAAATCGCACAGGCGTTCGCGTTCTCAAATTCGGAGGATCATCCGTCGGGGATCCGGATGCGATCCGCCGGGTGGTCGAAATCATCAAGAAGAGTGCACGCCTATATCGCCCGATCGTGGTTGTATCGGCGCTGGCGAGTGTGACCAATGCGCTGGAGACGCTGCTGCGCAACCAACAACAGGATCGCACGGCGCTGCTCATCGATCTCTACCGGCGCCATATGGAGACAGCCCGGCAACTGCTTTCTTCGTCCGCCCTGGTTTCGTACCGGTCCGCGCTCGGTGATGAGCTGGCGTCAATCATGCCCGCCCTGCGGCGCATCAATCAACGAATGCATACTCGGTTCGACCACGAGCGCATTCTGGCAGCCGGTGAGCGGTTTTCCGCGCCCCTGATTGCCGCTGTGCTTCAGGATGCGGGGTACGCGGCACGGCCGATCGATGCGGCGACTCTCATTCGCGTCAGTGACGTCGAAGACGCCGATGTCGAACTGACCACGACGTATGGACTGATTCGAACCTGGTACGAACGCACTTCCATCGATGAGATTCCGGTGGTCACCGGTTTTATCGCCGCCGCCCCGTGCGGCCGGACCGTCACGCTCGGTCGCGGCGGAAGCGACTTCACGGCCGCGCTCATAGCAAGCGCCCTGGGCGCCAATCTGCTGGAGCGTTGGACGGACGTGGACGGACTCTTCTCCGAAGATCCAAACTGCAGCACGGACGCCAGACAGTTCCAGGTGCTTCGCATGGAGGATGCCGAAATCCTCTGTAGCGCCAGTCGTTTGGGAATGCATCGGCACACGCTGACGCCTCTTCTGTCCTCGCGAATTCCGCTTCGGGTTCGATCACTCAAGACCGGCGGTGCGGGCACGCTTGTCATTCCTTCCTCGCAGAACCTGCCCGAGCGGCAGCTCTCTGTCTAGCCGCAGACAACCATTCAACATCAACACTGTACGCAATCAACCCATGAAAAATCAGACACGACTTGCGCTGACCGGTCAACAGACGGACGGGTGTTACCACAGCATCGTGACGCCCCTGTACCAGACCGCCATTTTCCGATTTACGGATATCGGAGAAACGGCTGGATTCGACTACACCCGATCCGGCAATCCAACCCGAAAAACACTGGAGGATACGCTCGCTGATCTGGACGGAGGCGCTGGTGCGGTGGCTACAACGAGTGGAATGGGCGCCGTTTCGACGGTTTTGGCCACGCTCGAAGCCGGATCCCACGTCATCTGTTCGCACGACTGTTACGGGGGCACGGAAAGACTCCTGACCCGCCTGGTGAACCACAAAAAGCTGGAAGTCTCGTTCGTTGATCTGACGGATCCGGAGGCGCTACTCGATGTAATTCAGACCCATACGCGTCTCGTCTGGATCGAAACGCCTTCCAATCCCCTGCTTCGAATCATTGACGTCAGACGCACAGCCGAAATCGCGCATGCAGCGGATCTTCTCGTCGTCGTCGACAATACGTTTCTCTCTCCACTCGGACAGAACTCCATTGAGCTGGGAGCGGACTACGTCGTGTACTCGACGACCAAGTACATCAACGGACACTCGGACGTGGTCGGTGGAGCCATTGTCGCGGCCACCGAGCAGTTGAACGAAGAAATCCAGTTCACAGCCAACGCCCACGGAACTATCGCGCAGCCGTTTGACTGCTGGCTCGTCCTGAGAGGGATGAAAACGCTGCCGATACGGCTTAAACAGCACGAAGCGAACGCGCATGCCGTTGCTGACTTCCTAACGCATCATCCGGCCGTGAAACAGGTTTTTTACCCGGGTCTCGTATCACACGAAGGGCACGATCTCGCGAGCAGACAGCAGCAGCTATTCGGTGGCATGGTTTCGTTCGAAGTGAATGGAGAGATCGAACAGGTCAATCAACTGCTGACGGGCACGAACATCTTTGCCCTGGCTGAGTCGCTCGGCGGTGTGGAATCCCTGATTGAGCACCCGGCGACCATGAGCCACGCTTCCATGCGCACCCGATTGAGGGAAGCAGCCGGTATCACGGATGGAATTGTCCGACTCTCGGTCGGAATTGAAGACGAAGACGATCTCATCAAGGATCTGGGGCAAGCGCTCGATCGCACGCTACAATCGGTAAGCGCCGACTGCGTGATGGTCTCGTAGACGATCGTTAACCGACGCCGTTCCGCCCGCAGATCCCGATCAGGGGACAGGCGTCGCAGTTCGGCTTTCTTGCGTCGCAAATGGCCCGCCCGTGCAGGATGATGGCGTGCCCCATAAAAATCCATTCACTCGGGGGAAAAGCTGCCATCAGATCCTTTTCAATCCTGACGGGATCGGTCTCTTTGGTAAAACCGATGCGAAACGCGAGCCGTTTGACGTGGGTGTCCACGACAAAACCGGAGGGAATACCGAAATACGTTCCCAGGACAACGTTGGCCGTTTTTCGCGCAACGCCCGGAAGTCGAACGAGCTCCTCCATCGTATTGGGGACCCGGCTGCCAAATTCCTCTACGAGCATGGTGGCCGCTGCAAGCACCGACTTTGTTTTGTTACGGAAGAATCCTGTCGATCGGATCTCCTCGGAGAACGTTTCCGGATCGGCATCCGCAAAATCCTCCACTGATCGATATTTCTGAAACAGGGTCTCCGTCACGCGATTGACGTTGACGTCCGTCGTCTGGGCGGACATGATCGTCGCGAACAACAGTTCATGCGCGGACGCGTGGTTGAGCGCGCAGTCCGCTTCCGGATAGAGATCGCGCAGTATTCGGACAACTTCGCCGGCGTCTGGGGAAGGACGTGACATGTTCTCGTGCTGATGGGGTTCTGTTGGCCGCCCGTCCGAAGGTGACGATTGAAGCGTACCTTGTCAGAATGTAATGTAAAAGTGTCGTCTTTTCCTCCACGGCCCGGCATTGCTGCTCGACATTGCTGCTCGACGTTGCAATGCAGCCGTCGAACGTGTACCATTTCAGTGCAGAAATTCAGTGCAGAAGTCCTGCGCAGAAATTCAGTGCAGAAACCTGTCAAGTCATGCCACAGGCGCTCTCATCCGGATATCGATTCGTGCGAGGAATTATCCGTCTTCTGGTGAGGGTCTTTTTCCGGGAGATCGTTGTCGAGGGCGTCGAGCGTGTCCCCCCCGGCGTAGGTGGCCTGGTGGTGGCGTGGCACCCGAACGGGCTCATCGATCCGGCCCTCATTCTTTCTCACTTTCCCGGAAGAATCGTATTCGGGGCTCGGCACGGTCTGTTCACGTGGCCCATTGTGGGTTGGCTCATGCGACGAATCGGGGCCATTCCCATATATCGCACGCAGGATCTATCCAAAATGAGCCGTTCTGAAGCGATGAAAGCAAACCAGACCAGTCTGGAGGCGTTATCTGAAGAGCTGGCATCGGGTTCGTTTTCTGCACTTTTCCCGGAAGGCATCAGTCATGATGAGCCTCATCTCACCGAAATCAAAACAGGGGCGGCACGACTTTATTATCGTGCCCGTTCCCTGGCTCCTTCCGACTCTGCGCCTCCTGTTATCATACCTGTGGGCCTGCATTACGACCGCAAGGATATTTTCCGTTCGCGCGTGCTGGTCTCATTTCACAATCCGATTGAATTGCCCGCCCATCTCGACGTAGATCCGGAGGTCGATGAAAAGGCAGGCGTGAAGAGGGCACGGTTCCGGGAATTGACGGAGCTTATCGAGCATACTCTCATGGAAGTTGTTCGAGCGACGGAAGACTGGGATCTTCACCACCTGATGCATCGGGCGCGTAAAATAATGCGGGCCGAGCGTGCCCATAGAGCGGGCGCGCATCCTGATCCGCCGTCCATGGCAGAATGGGATCTGGGATTTGCCCGTATCTGGTATGGTTACCGGGCGCGACTCAAAACACATCCCGATGAGATCGAAAAACTTCGAAGAGAAATCAGAGCGTACGACAAAACGATTCGAGCCGTTCGTTTGGAGGACTTTGAACTGACGGCTTCGGCCCCAATAACCTCTCCCACCTGGTTCGGGCTGCTGACGCTCCAGTTCGCGACTGTGTATCTGTTTCTCCCGCCCATTATTTTTGTCGGATACATCATCAACGTGATACCCTACTTCCTGTTGAAAGGCCTGGACCGACTTCTGACGCATCAGTACAAGGATTCGGCAACGGTCAAGGTTCTGGGAGGGGCCGTGCTATTTCCGATGAGCTGGGGAATTGCAGCATTTCTCGCAGCCATGGCTTCTCAGGAGCTGAATGAGATGTATGCAACGATTCCAGATGTACCGGTTCTCGTTGCGGTGATCACCATTCTGTTCGCCATCGTCAGCGGCTTCCTTGCGCTGCGCTACAACGAGTTGTCACAGGAAACGTATCGTGCAGTACGGGTCCAAATTACTAAGAAGCGGCATCGGGAAACGATTGATCGTCTTGCCGGGGATCGCAGCCGGCTCTTCGAGAAAATGTCGTTTCTAGAACAGGGACTCGACCTGCCCGGGGCCGTGGCGCCGGACGGCAGAATCGTTCCCAGAGAGTCATCGTAACGGTCGCGAAAGGCATTTCAGAACAACCGAGTCGGAACAATCGAGCCTGAACATTCGCCGGATCCATCCGTTCTGTTGACGCCTCAAGCGGACGATGGAATTGTCTTCTACGCAACGCGATCATGCACTCCGATCTGACCCGGAAATTATCGGCGCTTCCCAGGCGAACCGGCGTGTACCAGCACAAGGATGAAAACGGGAAAGTGCTCTATGTAGGCAAGGCCAAGAACCTGCGCGCGCGCGTCAATTCGTACTTCCGCACAGGCAGGAATCTGGACGGTCGTCTGCGCATTCTGGTCAGTAAAATCGCCGATGTAGAAGTCATCGAAACGGATACCGAGGCGGAAGCGCTCATCCTCGAGAATAATCTGATCAAGCAACTTCGACCGCGCTATAACATCAATCTGCGCGACGACAAGTCCTATCCGTTCATTTGCGTCAAGAATGAACACTTTCCGCGTGTTTTTTCAACGCGCCACGTGAAACGCGACGGGTCCAGGTATTTCGGTCCCTATACGAGCGTGCGCAGCATGAACATCATGCTCGATACGATCCGATCGATTTTTCGCCTTCGCACATGTTCGCTGCGTCTCGCACCTGAGCCGATCGCTGCCGGCAGGTTTGAAGTGTGCCTGCAGTATCACATCAAGAAGTGTGATGCGCCGTGCGTGGCCTACCAGAGCGCCCAATCCTATGACAGCGTCATCCGACAGGTCGAGCAACTGCTCAACGGTAAAACGAGCACGCTGATCGGGCTCTTGAAGGACGAGATGCGACGCCTCTCCGATGAAAAGCAGTTTGAGGAGGCTGCCAAGCTCCGGGATCAGGTCGCCGCGTTGGAAAAGTACGCCGAGCGCCAAAAGGTCGTAAGCCAGGATCCAATAGATCGCGACATGTTCGCCCTTGCCGTCGACCGGAAGGAAAACGTGGCATGTGGCGTGATTTTTCAGATGCGGGAAGGAAAGATCATCGGAAGACAGAACAAGTACCTGCATCGCATCGAAGAGCAGTCGGAAGAGACCCTCATGCAGGTACTTCTGGAACGTTATTACACTGAAACGACCTTCTTCCCTGACGAAATCCTGCTT
>CAZGOS010000046.1:0-15971 GCA_964527795.1 uncultured Rhodothermales bacterium
TTCCGCACCGGGAATCTGATTACCTGTTTCAGGATGACCTCGAACCGTGTCTTTCGATTATTCGTTTCGCCGCTCTTCAGGAAGCAATAACGGCCGATGTGGGGCCGCTCAAATAGGCGAACGTGCCGCTGCTTACAGACATATCCGAACTCATCACGTGCAGGCCCGACGGTGGCCAGGAAGACGTTCACGCCGTCCGAGACGCCGCCGTTGCATGGAATGACGGCGTGATTCAATGGGTGGGTGCGCGCTCCGACGTGCCGGAGGACTTCCGTAGTGATCATCACTACGGTGCGGGCGGCAACGTGGTCATTCCGGGTCTCGTGGACTGTCATACACACCTGGGTTTCGGGGGCTGGCGAGACGACGAATTTGAAAAACGGATTCGAGGCGTGTCTTACCTGGAGATCGCCCGGGCGGGCGGCGGCATTCTGCGAACCATGCGGCAGACGCGAGAGGCATCGGAGGAAGCCTTGATCGAGCACTGTCTGGGTGCTCTGGCCGAAATGGCCGGACTGGGCGTGACGACTGTCGAATGTAAATCGGGTTACGGTCTGGACGTAGAAACCGAAGTGAGGCTTCTAAGAATTTACAAACGGCTCCGTAAAAAGCAGCCTGTTGGGATCGTATCTACTTTTCTCGGCGCCCACGTCGTTCCGCCCGAGTACAAAGACGACCGAGACGCTTACGTCTCGCTCTTATGTGAAGGAATGATCCCTCAGATCGCCGAAGAAGGACTGGCCGAATTCTGCGATGTTTTTGTCGAAGACACCGCCTTCACGGTAGAGGAGGCGGAACAGATTCTTCGAACGGGCCAGGACTACGGCCTTCGCTCCAAATTGCACGTGGATCAGCTATCCGACGGAGGAGGGGCCGCACTGGCCGCCGGGCTCGGCGCGGTGTCGGCGGATCACCTGGAGCAGACGTCGCAGGCTGGAATCGAGGCCATGGCTCGCGAGGCTGTCGTTGCCGTTTGTCTCCCCCTTGCAACACTGTACCTCGGGCAGGCCCCGATGAACGCTCGCGCGTTTGTGGACGCAGGCGCGCGCGTCGCAGTAGCAACGGATTTTAATCCGGGCTCGGCGCCGAGCTTCGATCTTCCGCTGGCCATGATGCTTGCGTGCACCATGAATGGGATGACGCCGGCGGAAGTCTTGAAAGGGGCAACCATTTATGCAGCGGCTGCGATCGGCCGGCAAGACGAGATCGGTTCGATAGAGACTGGTAAACGAGCGGATTTGGCCGTGCTGGACGTTTCGAATATCAATCACTGGCTGTATCATTTCCGACCAAATACCTGCGTGCAGACTTTTATCGGAGGCGAGGCGCAGCTCTGAGTACACACCCGGTACTGGATTCCAGAGTATGATATTGAGAGGTGACTGAAGCAATATGAAGATCAAGATTATTACGACGGGCGGTACCATCGACAAGGTGTATTTCGACGCCAGGAGCGAATATGCCGTCGGACAACAGCAGATTACCTCCATTCTCGAACAGTCCAACGTGCATGCGCCGGTTGAGGTCGAACAGCTTTTTCAGAAAGACAGCCTCGACGTAACGGAAGAAGACCGTACCCTCGTCGTCGAGAAAACCCGTAATGATCCCTGTTCACACATTCTGATCACGCATGGAACAGATACGATGGTGGAAACGGCGAGGGCGCTCGAGTGCATTCCGCACAAAATTATCGTTCTCGCCGGCTCTTTGAGTCCCGCCAGATTCAAAGGCACAGATGCCGAATTCAATATCGGCTTTGCTCTTGGCGCCCTTCAGGCACTTTCTCCGGGTGTGTATATCGCCATGAATGGTCGAATTTTTCCTTCCGACAATGTTCGGAAGAACGGGGAAGAACGACGATTCGAAGAGCTCGATTGACGCTTGACGACGGCGTGTTAAAACTTTTTCATCTGAGGGTAGCCGTCGTATTCAGCCTCATCAATATATCATTGGTGGTAATGTGCATTACATGTGTATTACCATTATTTCTTCATGTGTCACTGCGAACAGTTCTTATTCGCCGCAAAAAAGCGCCCAAAATTTGCCTTAGACGATATATTCTGTAAGAATTGCAAATAAGACAATCATTGTTGTCTTATCTTTGTTTTACATGAGCATCATGAATGCCAATGAACGGAATTTCGGACAAAGAAATTGCCAATCGTCTTCGCCTGGATAATCCATGGTGGGGGGAGGAGTGTCGCATTCCCCATGGACTGTACGGATTACCAAGGAGATTTTATTTCTATCCGTTTTTGTCAGAGATACAACAATCCGAGGTGCGCAGGGCTGTCATTTTAATGGGGCCGAGACGGGTGGGCAAAACGGTGATGGTGCATCATGTAATTCAGAGTCTGTTGGATTCCGGCACGAGCCCTCAATCAGTTCTATACGTTTCTCTGGATACTCCTATTTACACCGGTCTTTCTCTTGAGCAGCTACTGAGCAGGTTCCTGGAGCTATTCGCTGACGCAAGAGAACATAGAACATTTATTTTTTTTGATGAGATACAGTATTTACGCGAGTGGGAGACACACCTGAAATCCCTTGTCGATTCGTATCCGGCTATGCAGTTTGTCGCCAGCGGCTCTGCGGCAGCGGCGCTCAAGCTGAAGAGCCAGGAGTCGGGAGCCGGGAGATTTACGGACTTCATGCTACCGCCGCTAACTTTTGCGGAGTATCTAAGCTTTATCCGAGCTGAGGATGATCTATTCGAGCCATGCCGTAGTGATGAAGACGGGCACATCATCGACTACAATACGCATGATATTGACGGCGTAAACAAAGAAGTAGTCAACTACCTGAATTACGGCGGATATCCAGAAGCTGTGTTCTCAGAAAGAATTCAGGCGGAGAGTGGGCGATATATCAAATCAGATATCGTCGACAAGGTGCTTTTACGGGACTTGCCAAGTCTCTATGGAATACAGAATATTCAAGAACTCAATCGGCTTTTCACGAACGTGGCCTATCTGTCCGGTCGAGAGGTTACGATTGAAAAACTCTCTCAGTCATCCGGAGTGAACAAGAATACGCTCAGGAAGTATCTCGAATACCTGGAAGCGGCATTTCTTATTCGCCGCGTGAACCGCGTAGATCGATCAGCAAAACAATTTAAAAGGATAACATCCTTTAAATGTTACGTCACAAACCCAGCCATGCGGGCCGCCTTATTTGGGTACATATCGCATGATTCTGAAGAAATGGGAAAGTTGTGCGAAACAGCAGCTTTTAGCCAATGGCTTCATTCCGACGCGATAGACAGACTCTACTATGCAAGGTGGGGGGCTGGAGAGGTGGATATGGTGTACCTGCACCCTCGCAACCTTGCGCCCAGATGGATGGTCGAAATTAAGTGGTCGAACCGATATCCCGAGCGAATTAACGAGCTAAATCATCTCGTGAAGTTTGCGAACAATAATGAGTTGGACAATGCGCTCGTCACCACCAGAACGGTGTCAGCTGAGAAGGACTATAAGGGTGTTTCAATTCGGTTTCGACCATTCGGGGAGTGGCTATACGTTCTCGGAAAAAACGTTCTTTATTATTCTGAAAAGGAGGCGTAAATCACGGCGCTACCAGAAGACAGTCCTTATTGATCAGAAAAAAGATCTAAAACATGATCCGGAAACGATTCCTCCCTCCCATCGCTCTCGTTTTTAGCATTCTAACGCTGAGTGCACACGCGCAGGACGTATTCGACCTGGAACGGTTTGCATTCGCTCCGGGCGTTCCGGTGGACGAAAGCATTCCATCGCCGTCCTCTTTTCTGGGCTACGAGCTTGGTACGCAGTTTACGGTCTACTCCGATGTCGTGGCGTTTCTCCACGCTGTAAGTGAGGCATCCGATCGTATTTCGATACACGAATACGGCCGCACGTACGAAAACCGAGCGCTTCACTACCTCGTGATCACGTCTCCGGGGAATCACGCTCAAGTCGACGCGCTACGTGAGAACAATCTGCGCCTGGCGGATCCGGCACTATCCGACGCGGAAGCCGAACAGCTCATAGCCGAACAACCGGTGGTGTCCTGGCTCAGTTACAACGTGCACGGAAACGAACCGTCGAGCGCCGAAGCGGCGATGCAGGTCATCTACCATCTTGCAGCCGCCCAGGATGACGCGACGACAGATCTTCTCGACAGGTCCGTCGTCATCATCGATCCCACGATCAATCCGGACGGGCGAGATCGCTATGTGAACTGGTACCGATCCGTGCAGAGCCACGTCCTGAATCAGAACGCGGGGGATCTCGAACACGCAGAGCCGTGGCCGGGCGGGCGTACGAATCATTACTGGTTCGACCTGAACCGCGACTGGGTCTGGCTCGTGCATCCGGAATCGCGCGGCCGGCTCGCGGCCTATCAGGAATGGCTGCCCCAGATTCATGTGGATTACCACGAACAGGGGTACAACAGCAATTATTTCACGATGCCGGGCCAGACACCCCGAAATCTGAATCTTCCGGATGAATATGACGACTGGGCGGAAGTTTTCGGCCAGGCGAACGCGCGCGCGTTCGATGAGGCGCAGCTCAATTATTTCACGCGCGAGTCGTTTGATTTCTTCTATCCCGGATACGGCTCTTCCTACCCGAGCATCCTGGGTGCGATCGGCATGCTGACCGAACAGGGTGGAGGTTCACGCGCGGCGCGCGCCGTCGCGACGAACGACGGCTACGTATTGTCGCTTCGCCAGCGTGTATTCGACCACTATACAACCTCAATGGCGGCTCTGCGCGCGTCCGTGGAGAATCGCGCCGAGCTGCTGACATACTTCAGGCGCTTCTTTACACAGGCTGCCAACAAGAGCAGAACGAGCGCCTATCTCATCAAAGACGACGGCGGGAACGGATACGTCTACGACACTATTCGTCTGCTGCTGGATCACGGCGTAGAGGTCAATCGGGCGACGGACGATTTCACGGTTCGTCAGGCGAATGATTACTGGGATGGCACAGCCTCGGCCCGAAACTTTGATGCCGGAACGTTCATCGTGCGCACGAACCAGGCACGGCACGTCTTGATCAATACGCTGATGCAGCGCGAAATGGCGATCGAGGACTCGGTGATGTACGACATGGCCACCTGGTCCATTCCACTCGCATACAATCTTGACGCAGCCTGGACGGAATCGGACGTGCGCGTATCGTCTGAACGCCTCGCCGAGGCTCCGAAATACGACTTCGGAGTCGAACATCCAGACGCGGGATACGCTTTCGTTATCGACTGGAATCAGCGGCACGCGCCGAGAGCGCTCGCCATGTTATGGAATTCAGATTACAGGGTTCGGTCCGTGCGGAAAACCTTTACCGTAGACGGCCGGACGTTCTCGCGAGGCACCCTGATCGTGCTTCAGGGACGCAATCGAGAGAAGGCCGAAACGGTCGAAGACGATATGGCCCGCATTGCCGAAGACGCAAGGGTCCGCATTGTCGGGTTTGATTCCGGCCGCGTAGACGACGGCATCGATCTCGCTTCGAGCCACAGCCGCCCAGTCGCGGAGCCGCGTGTCGCCCTTGTTGTGGACCGCCCGATGTCATCCTATACCTCGGGTCAGCTCTGGTTTTTATTCGATCGCTGGACGGGTTTCGGAATCGACCGCGTGCGGGCCGGGAATTTGATGTCCAGTGATCTGAACGAATACGATGTGTTGCTATTTCCAGGCGGTAATCTGGCCGGCGTCTTCGATAGTACTGAGACCGAACGTCTGAAAAAATGGGTTACCGAGGGTGGCGTGCTTGTGGCAACGGAGTCGACGGCGGCTTTTTTCACCAGTGATCGTTCCAAGTTGACGAGTGTCAAAATGGCCGGGGGAGATGCCACGGAAGATGAGAATGGCGAAGCAACCCCAGAGCGGTTTTACACGACGTACGAAGCGCGCTCGGACTCATCCGGTCTCAGGCGCGTCCCCGGTTCGGCCATGCGCGGCATCGTGGATACGTCCCATCCACTCGCATTCGGAGTCGGCGAACATCTGTACTCGTTGAAGTTCAACGCGGATGCGCTCGAGCCCAGCGAATCGTTGCAGACCGTAGGCTACTACGATAAGGATTCACAGTCCGTACTCGCATCCGGATATGCATCGAAAGAAAATCGCGACAAAATAGCAGGCAAGGTCTTCGCCGCCGTTCAGCCCATGGGAGCAGGAAAAGTCGTATTTCTCGTCGACAACACCCAATACCGCATGTTCTGGGTCGGCCCCGCAAGACTGGTTCAAAATGCGGTCTTGCTTTTACCGGGAATGTGACGATACTAAGGTGTGCTAACACCCTAAGACCTCAACATCTGTTTTCTTCCCTCATATGATTCCATACAGCGTCAGAGAAGGACTCAAGGGCCTTCGCAGAGCAAGTTTTTCAACGGTCGCATCTACGAGCGCCATGGCTGTAGCCCTCGTGCTGATCGGCCTGTTTGCCATCGTAACCTATCAGGCCAGCAGCGTTTCGACCTGGTTGCGCCAGCGAGTCGGTGAGCTGGAGCTGTTCCTGGTCGATGTCGACGATCCGGTTGCCCGCGCACTTCACGCTCGGGCCGGTGTCGTTCCCGGTGTGTCTTCCGCAGAATACATCTCTCGGGCCGAGGCCGAAGAGATTTTCCGACGAGAGTTCGGCGAAGAAGCGGACATCTTTTTCGACGAACGGTTTCTGCCGGCGTCAATCAAGGTTCTGGTCGATCCGGATTACGCAAATTCAGACAGTCTGGCGTCCCTGGCGGCAGAGTTTGCCACGTGGAATCGCGTGGACGACGTTGTTTTCAATCAGCCGCTTCTGATCAAGGTTCAGCAGAATCTCAAGCTGATAACGCTTCTCGGACTTTCGCTCGGAGCCCTGGTCGTTTTTGCGTCCATATTCCTTGTGGGCAATACGATTCGACTGACGATCTACGCCCGGCGACTGCTCATCCGAACGATGAAACTTGTCGGTGCAACGGACAATTTCGTGCGTCAGCCGTTTCTCGTCGAAGGCATGGCGCAGGGAATTATTTCCGGCATCGTTGCAGTTTTCGTGCTCCTGGGGCTTTACGGGCTCATGCAGGATTACATTCCTCAGATGTCTTCGCTCTCGTCAGGAACGGGCATCATGCTTATGCTCGCGCAAATCTTTTTTGGGGCCTTTCTGGGTTGGGCCGGATCGTTCTTCGCCGTGCGAAGATTTATTCGATCTGTCTCGCTTCATTAGGAACGACGGTCGGAGAGTGCCGGGCGCGGAATCCCGCTTGTGTTAAGGTGCGTAATCGTCACGTCGATACAGAAAGTTATGCAGCCCGGTACCGCTCGAATCGAAACCTGTCGTGCGTTACGTTATACCGAAAAAACGCGGCTGTATGTTAAATTCAATGCCGTATTCGAACCAGGATGACGTACAAGATCAAATCTAATGTCGTGTTAAACGCCAATCGAACCATGAAAATGAAAACGGGCCCAATCCTGATCGCACTATTCATGCTCGCCTCCGGCAGCCTGATTTCCGGATGCGACAGTCAGGGAGACAATGGTGACAATGGAACACCTCCTTCGCTCATATCTGAAGACGCCTTCGCACTTCAGGTCGATCTGTTTCAGCCTGGAGCTTCGAAGCAGATCGCTACCAAGGCCAATTTTACTGCAGCCGTACTGCGGGTCTGGCCTGTATCTGTCATTATAAGCGCCAATCTGATCGTTCCGGTCGCCGTTACGGTAGCTGCGCTACAGGACACACCGGAATTCACGGACGGCGCCTGGAGGTGGGAAACCAGCGTGCCCGTCGAGGACGCTACGGTTGAATTTGAGCTGTCGGCGACGCCTTCCGGGTCAAATGTCGACTGGAGTATGAAAATTTCGGCTGAAAATCCGGTACTGGGTCAGGTCTACGACGCATTTGAACTCTATACGGCTCGAACGACAGTCGGTGAGCAGCTCGGCACGTGGAAGCTCTACTACAAGGTGGGCGGAGTACGCACGAATGTACTTGATGCCGGCTTCGCCGTTACAGACGACGATACAAAATCGATTACGTACAGTATTCCTGTCAGTGCTGCGGAAAATGGTGGCGATTCCGTTCTCTATGAGACGGATGGAGACGCCCGTCACTTCTTGTGGCAGCAGGTGGATCTCGGACGGGATCACGACGTCGAGTGGAACGCCGTAACTAACGAGGGCTCCATCACGGCTACGAATTACAGTGGCGGCGTCAAAAGCTGCTGGGATGCAAACTTCGACGACCGGGCGTGTTCGGGTTGACGGACCAAGCAGCGCCGCAACCGGCAACTCGTGCTTCCTGACTCGTTTTTAGCCACCCGATTCGGGTATGATCGCTGCAATGCGCAGCGGTCCGCCGCTTCCTCCGGCGATTTTCATGGGCAGGGCGATCACGACGAAGCCGGTCTCAGGAAGGCGTTCCAGATTGGCGACGTTTTCAAAGGCCGGGATGTTGGCGGCAAACAGAATCTGATGCGTTTCGTACGTCGACGACTGGCCCCGATCAATACTCGCCGTGTCGAGACCGATCGCGTTTATTGAGCGGTTTTCAACCAGCCAGGAAGCCGCATCAGGATCGATCCCGGGGAAATGAAGAAGCGGAACGGCGTCGGCGCCGCGCTCGGCTGTTCCCAGGTAGAGTTCAGCGTTTGGCCAGTACTGACCGTATCCCGTTCGCAGCAATACAATCGCCGCGTCCGGGATCCGGCCGTGACGGGCTTCCCAGTTCTCAAAATCACTGACCGAAATCAAGTAGTCCGGGTCTGAAGCCGCCGGCTCCGATACGTCAATCAATACGGCTGATCCCATCAGGTTTTCCAGCGGTATTTCATCCGTTGTCAGCTGCCCCTCGGAGAAATGGATGGGCGCATCCAGGTGCGTACCACCGTGCTCGGAGGTGCGAACCGTATTGGATAGGTAGTAATAACCACCGGCTGTGTAGCCTTCGGCATCGACCGTCTTTTCGAATTTGTCTGCCGTTGGCCAGTAGACCGTGTCGTCGCCGTACGAATAGGAAAGATCGACGATAGAGCCCGGTGGGAGCGAAAAAGTTTCGGAATCGGTCGCCGCAGGTGTGTCGGAACTCGAGCAGGATAAGAGGGCGAAAACGCACAGGGTCAGTAGACGTCTCATGGGTTTGCACGCAGTTGGTGTGGAGTACGGATATAATATAGATGCGTACAAAAGAAGAGATGCTGCCGATCTCCCGGGAAGGCTGTGCGCCCGCGCACGCGACCGGGTAGATCGCGCCCGCCCGCTTGAGCCTATTTCAGAAGGGAAACCGTTCGCACTTCGATTCGCCCGGCACTTTCCATATGAACGATGTACGTACCACTCGGCCGCTCGGCAGCCTCCCAACTGACTTCGTACCGGCCCGGCGAAAGGAGGCGGTCAACGAGCACATCCACCTCGCGACCCAAAACGTCGTAGACGGCGATGCGTACCCGATGCGAATCCCGGATTTCGAAAGGAATCGTTGTTCGAGGATTGAATGGGTTGGGGTAATTCTGTCCGAGATGGAATCCGGACGGCACATCAGCGAAGCCCGGTCTATTTTCGACGTCCGTTGCGAACGCCATGTTTGGAGCCAGAAACAGGCCCTGACCGGATGTTCCGATTACGAGTGTTTCCGTTCCAGGGTGCGCAGCGAATGCAACGACCGGGACGTAGGGTAATACAAAGTCTTCCCAGCTGTCCGTCGCAGGAATGTATTTGATGACACCTGCGCTCCAGGTACCCGCAAAGATGTGCGGGCCCAGAAATTCGAGTACACGCACTTCGTGCTCTTCGCTTCCCGTACCTACCAGTGACCACGACTGGGAGAGTAAATCGTAGTGATGCACACCGGCGCCGGTACCGGCGTAAGGTTCTCCGGAAAAGGGACTGCCTGGCGGAGCGAATGCCAGTTCAAACACGGCATCGTTGTCCAGTCCATTCGATGGTGATCCGATCCGTACAAACGAGGTGCCACCGTTGAGCGACTGCCAGACGCCGTCTCCCAGCGTACCGACAAGTATCCTGTTTGGATTGAACGGACTGATCGTGATGGACCAGACGGGCTGCGTGAACGAATCCAGAACCGTCCATGAATGACCACCATCCGTGGTTTTATAAATCGAACCCGTTCCGCTCAGGTTTACGCCCGCGTACATGACGTCTTCATCAGTGGGATCGATGGAAAGTGAGATGATCTGTCGATCCGGGAAGGCGACAAATTCCCAATTTCGACCGTCGTCGTCCGAGCGCCAGATGCCTCCCTTGCTGTCTGCCCAGATCCCTATGAACAGCGTGCCGTCCGTGCGCCTTGCAAGGGCAAAAACCCAGAGGTTTTCCAGTCCCCGGTTCATGCGCACCCAGCACTTGCCTCCGTCGTTGGAGTAGAGCACCCCGTAGCCATACGTCGCCGCGAACAGCTCGCCATTCGGTGTCACAACCAGGTCCTGTACAACCGCGGTCGTCAGATAGTTGGCGATCTGATGCGACAGATCGGGAATTCCATCGAAATCCGTATCAAGGATCACGTAGATGCCCTCGCCGGGTGCGCCCGCGTAGACCTCGCCGAGAGCGCCGGCCGTAATCGATGTCACCGTGTAAATCGGAAGATTGCCGATGGAGATCCACATACCGGTGACGAAGTTGTAATAGGATGCGGCCGATTCGCGCGCGCCCGCCAGTAATTCTCCGTTCGGTCCGGTTCCCAACGTTTCAATCGGTTCAGCATGCAATCCGGACCCGAAAGGAATCCAGTCGGCGCCCGAAAGAATGTAGACGCCGTCGTTGTTCGTGCCCGCCAGGAGTTCGTTGTTTGGTCCGGTAAGCAGAGCATTGACTTTTCCGACCGGCAATCCCGAACTCGAAGCTGACCAGGCCGCGCCGTCGTACCGATACACACCCTGATCGTCCGTCGAAGCGTATACAGCTCCAGTTGGAGCGTAGAAAAGAACAGCAACGACCTGTCGCGAACCGAAAGGATTTGTAGATGCACCGACTTCCGTCCAGGAGACTCCGTCATAAGCGACGACGCGACCGAGATCGGCTCCATAAATGGTCTCCGTCGCGTTGTCCACGTCGATGTCGTTCAGCATCGCCGCCGAAGGCCCGATTCCGAGCCAGGTAGTACCGCCGTCGGACGAGAAGTAGGCGCCGTCCCCGAATGTTCCGGCATATGCATTGCCGGAGGCCGCTATCAGAATATCCCGAACCGGAGCAGAGTTGGCTGTCTCCAGAAAAGGCGGCCAGTTGGCTCCGGAATCCGTCGAAACGTGGATCCTTCCGCCTTCCGAACCCGCCAACAAAACGCCCCGCACACGGTCGTACGCGAGTGCGTTGATGGTGCCGACATCCGCGCACTCGACGCGAAGAATATCGCCGGAACTGCCCGGTCCGCGGGCTTCGATGATGGCATTATCCTGATCGTCTTCGGACGGCGCACCGTTGCCGGGCGTGGAATCCGGATCGTGCTGATCGACCGCGATCACCTGGGCGATGTTCTCGATCATGTTCTGGATCAGGACCTGCACGCGAATCTTGAGAACGACCGATGCGTTGTTCGGCAAGGTGCCGAGACCCCAGAAACCGGTCTGCGTATCATAATACCCTTGCGAAGGCGCAGCGTCGAGATAGACGAGGCCTGCGGGCAGGACGTCCCGAACGACGACGTTGGTTGCGTCCGCCGGTCCGCGATTTGAAAGCGTGATCGTAAATGTCACGATGTCGTTCTGGGCAGGAGAAGAGCTTGAAACTGTCTTCGACAACTCGAGATCGGCCTCGAAAGCCTCGGGACTCGAGACATAACCGAAATCTGCATCCGGAAAATGTTCACCCGGGCCGAGATTCACGGTAATCGGATCGTTGGCAGTCGTAAGCGTGTATCCGAGCGGCACGGTGGCCTCAACGGGACGGGCGCAGTAGGAGCCCGGTTCGAGACCGGCAAAGAGATAAGCGCCCGACGGGTTGCTCACGCGAACAGCGATGGGTGAACCTGCTGGACCGCAAGCATCCTTGTATAGATGGATCGTGACGCCGGGCAGGCCGGGTTCTCCCGGATCCGCAAGTCCGTCGCCGTTCAGGTCATCAAAAACGAAGTCGCCGATGGATCCCGGTTGCGGTGGCTGGATTTCGGTTTGCGCACAATCGTAGTCGTCCTCGGCCGGATGGCCGTTGTTGGGCGTGGAATCGAGGTCTTTCTGGTCTGCGTGTTTGATCTCGGCGCAATTCTCGACTACGGGCGAAAACTGTGTAACATCGATTGTCAGATGGGTGTCGCCACCCATGGGAACAGACCCTACCGCCCAGATTCCAGTCGTATTATCGTAGCTGCCATGCGCGGCAAAAGCGCCTGTAAACGTGACGCCAGGAGGGATTATATCACGAACAGAGATGCCTGTCGCGTCGGTGAATGTGTAGAAATAGAAATCATTGCCGGCGTCCGTTTCTCCAAAGCCGACGAACACGGCTGTTTCCACGTTCTCCGCGGGGAACCTGGCGATATCGGAAACGGATGAAAGATCGACCTGCAAGACAAACGATCCGACTGCGCTTATCGCGAAGGAATACGTCCCGTTTCCAGCCGTCACGGTCGAGGCCAGAAACATGTCGCTGCCGTCTACCTCGCCGTCGCCATTGACATCGGCATAAAGTTCAACCGTAATGCCGGCCGCGGCGACACCTGCCGAGGGATTGGGTCCGGCAGGATGCGTAGATGAATCGTACGATAGCGAGAGCGTGTAAATAACGTTGTTTGAACCGTCAGGGCCGGTAGCCGATTTTTCGAGATTTAGATCAATGCGCTCTTTGATGAAGACCGTTCCCAGTATTTCATTCTGAGATTCGGTGAGGCAGGCGATGCCTTCATAATCCTTAAAGCCATCGATTCCGAGATTGCTCACAACCGTCGTTGCACCCGTCGACGGATTGATCTCAACGACTTTCCGGCCACCGTTCCCGAGAACACCCAGGAAACGTCCATCGGGATGAAATCCGAGTCCTTCTACGTTTTCCACGTCGAGGTCGGTGATGTCCGTCGATGCCCCGGTCAGCTTGTCGATCGTAATGAGACGGCTCATTTTGCCGTTCTCGTTCATGATCGCGTACATCGTGCCGTCGATCGAGGAAACGGCGATGTCGTCAATGTCGTCGAGATTGTTTATGGCGGGGATCGGCACGTACGTAAGGCCCGCTCCGAACGCATCGATCACGGCAGACCCGGTGGACAGGTCGACCTGAATCAGTTTGTCGATACCACTTCGCCGGACGGATGCATACATGATTCCACTGAACGGATCGAACGAAAGGCCGTCGACGTCGGAGAAATTGATAACTCCAAATGCACCGTTCCCGGATCCGAACGGGCCAATTTCACTGAATGCACCGGTGATCGGATCAATTGAGCCAAATCGATTTGCATCTGCGCCGTACAGGATGCCGGTACCCGGGTCAAAGGCGATCGCTTCCGTATGCCTGGTACCGGCCATTCCAATCGAGGCTTCTACAAACGATGCATCAATGAACGTAATCGCATCGTCGGAGTTGGGGAGACCGTCGTTGTCAGCCACCAGATAGCACATCGGATTGAGAACCGGCTCGTGTATTGTCACGTGGTCCCCGTCGTGCGTGCTCACGGGCGAAGCGTGTAACTCACCCCCGGCAGCGAAAAGTAACTGCAGACAGGCACAGGTAAGTGCGGGAATGCCTTGATTCATGACGGCCATTGACCGTCGCTGTTGCCACGTCATTAGCGATAAAGAGGGAAGGTGCCTTCGTTCCCGGCTTCACCCTCAGAGCCGGGATTCGTCGCCTGCAATAGAGAACGTATAAATATGTATTAATCTCTTTCTGAGAGTCGCCAAATGCCCTTCCAGGCTGGTTGACTTTTCTTGGGGGTGCCGGTAGATTGATCGACTGGAATATGTCATATCTTATGTGCTCACGGCAGGTCCTCGGATGCTTCGCGTCTTACTAATCATTCTCTCGATCGTTATTGCCGTTTTAGCGTACGCTCTTGAGCAGCCGCTGCTTTACCTTCTCGCGCTGGTTCTTTTGGCAGGGTCGGCGACGCTGACAACCACCCGCCTGAAAAAGCGTCACGCCGACATCCCGGAGAGTTTCATGAAAGCGCCCGAAGAACCTGTCGAGGATCTCGGTTCTCTCGGCATTCTGGATATCAGGCCAAAATTAGAATCGGAAGGAGAAACCGAAGAATCCGTCTCGCTGGAAAGAGCCGACGGTGAGCCACCGGGAGATTTGTTCGGCGCTGTCGTAGAGGATGCAACTGATGTCCCACCCGAAATGCCGGAGGAGGCACGACCGTCGCAGTCTCAAAAAAAAGCCGCTCCGCGTAGCATTTCCCAGGACATCGTCGGCGAAGTCCGCACGCGCAAACCGAGGACGAGAATTATGGTCGCCGAGGTTGCTCCCGGGCAGGATGCGGATGTGCTTATTCCGGCGTTACGTTCACTCAGGGCCGGTCTCGACGCCTATACGGTATGTCTGCTTCGGCAGGAAAAGTCGCCGCTTCGCTACCACGTGGAAGCCATCGTCAGCCAAAATTCATACGCGAGAAGCCAGGGATCGTTTACGGCGAATGAACCCCTACTTGCAGGACGCGGCGCCCTCGTTCCTGTCGTCTACGCAAAAGTGGGCGCCGACGGTTTCCCGAAAAAGAAATTGGGTTATTACCACGAACCTATCTCCGTTCGCCAGGTGGCGATGGTTCCGGTCTCAACGAAGGATTCGGACGATCCGTATCTGCTGGTTGTTGATACGATGAACGACGGCGGTCTTGAGTCCACTTCTGTTCCCGCAGTGCTTGAGCAGTATGCTCGTCTGTTTTCGACGTTACATGAAACGGCCGCGCGCGGTGAACTCGGTTCCCGGGATGTTGAACCATCCGCAAAACCGAGACGAGACATCATCTCCGACGAAATGGAAAGTGCGCGATCCATGTCACATCCGCTTGCTTTGGCGCTCGTTTTTCTGAATCGCGGCGAGGGCCTCGATGAGACCAAATCGCCCGAGATTCACGAAATGGAAAACGCCTTTGAAGCGAGGCTTCGGGAAGTTGCCGGCGACGGGCGTGTCGAGCAATTTGGTGAATTGACCTACGGCGTTTTCTATCGCGGCGAGGTAGAGAGCGTCGCTTCGTGGGCGAGCCGTCTTCAGACCTCATTTGTTGATGAGGAGGGACATCTGCAGGGCGGGGTCAGCGTCGGCGTAGCCATGATGCAGGAACGACATAAAGGCCCGGATGATTTTCGCTCGGATGCCACGGCCGCTCTGAAGGAAGCATTTGAAACGGGAGAGTGCACTATTGTCGAGTAGTATGTTGAGTACCAGAATCGCTGCGGCCACTGTATCCCGGTCCCAAACACGTTTCTGAACACGTTTCTGAACACGTTTCTGAATACATTGCTGAACACGTTTCTGAACGCGTCACTGAGCCCGATACAGACTATTCTCATCTTCCGACCTGCAGCGTGCGGTTATTCATCACAATCATTCTTGACGGAGTCGGTATCGGCGAACAGCCCGATTCCGGTCTGTACGGTGATGAAGGAAGCGATACGCTGGGGCATGTCTGCCAATTTCGGCCGCTGCAGCTTCCGAACCTGACAAAGCTTGGACTCGGTCGAATCAAGCCGCTCGACGGCATTGATGCCGTCCCGGATCCCAGCGCCGGCTTCGGCATGCTCCGCGAGGTGTCGCCCGGTAAGGATAGCACAACGGGACACTGGGAACTCGCCGGTCTAAGACTGGACCGCCCTTTTCCGACGTACCCGGACGGATTCCCAGCGAGTGTGATCGCCGCGTTCGAAAACGCGACGAACTGCGGCGGCGTGCTGGGAAACAAAGCCGCGTCCGGCACGGCCATCATCGAGGAGCTGGGGGACCAACACGCCCGGACCGGTTTCCCGATCGTCTATGCATCGGCCGTCAGCGTATTTCAGATTGCCGCACAGATCGATGTTATTTCTCTTGAAGCGCTCTACAGAATGTGCCGGGCGGCTCGAGACCA
>CAZGOS010000047.1:0-8137 GCA_964527795.1 uncultured Rhodothermales bacterium
AGCCGGAATCCATCCGAGAAGCTTCAGAAACAGTAAGAATAGAAAAGTTGATACCGCGCCTTGTACCAAGCCCTTGACCTGACCTTTTGTCCGTGCATTATCGAGCTGGTTCCTGGTATAGATGGAGGTTTCGTATTTTTTGGCCATAACGGTATGCCAGATAGCTGATTCCGAATAGAATGCGCCTTTAGCTGTCGCCGGGAGCACAATCTAGTACGGAGAAGATTTGCACAGGTTGCCGTGGTTACCCAGTGTAGTCGCGACGCATTTCAAAGTGATCCGATATCTTTGCATGTCGATACACAACGAGACCTTCGGAAGATGACGCGACTTTCTAATCTGCGAACTGCGACGATCGGTCTATTTCCCGTGTCTTTTTTGACGATGTCTCTTTTCGCCGTTGTCCTGGCGCATTGTTCAGGAGAGGGCGGGCCCGGCAGTCGTCTTGACCGGCCGAATATTGTCCTTCTGTTTGCCGATGACCTGGGATACGGAGACCTTTCGTCCTACGGACATCCGCTGATCCGCACACCCCATATAGATGGTCTCGGCGACGAAGGCGTCCGGTTCACGTCCTTCTATGCAATGGCCCCATCCTGCACGCCATCAAGAGCAGCGCTGCTTACGGGCAGATATGCACAGCGACTTGGACTTCCCAGCGTGCTTATGCCGGCATCGACCGGCGGGATTCCAGCCGGTGAAATAACGCTCGCAGAAGCATTGAAGGAGAGGGGATACAACACGGCGGCGGTGGGAAAATGGCACCTTGGTCATTCGGATCCTTCATTCTATCCCACTCAGAACGGATTCGATTCCTATTTCGGAATCCTTTACAGCAACGATATGCGCAAACCCTGGGTGCAGACGGACGTGCCGCTTGAGCTGTACAGAGACAACGAACCTATCGAACATCCGATCGATCAGTCCACTCTGACGGTGCGCTATACGCAAGAATCGATCGGGTTCATCGAGAGCCAGACGGACGAGCCGTTTTTTCTCTACATGGCATACAGCATGCCGCATCTTCCCATTCACACAACCGACGAGTTTCGAGGTCGATCACCCGCGGGACTGTATGGTGACGTTATCGAAACGATCGATTGGAGTGTCGGCCGGATTCTGGTGGCTCTTGATCGAACAGGCCATGCGCAGAACACGATTGTCGTTTTTACAAGTGACAATGGTCCCTGGCTGAATCTTCCGGACCGCATGCTTCAGGAAGGGAATCAGCGTTGGCACGCAGGATCACCCGGACTACTGAGAGGATTTAAAGGCAATACGTACGAAGGCGGCATGCGCGTCCCGGCCTTTGTCCGCTGGCCCGGTGTAATCCCGGGTGGAACGCTGCAGACACAGTCTTTCAATACGATGGATCTTTTTGCTACGCTCGTGGCAGCGGCGGGAGTCACGATTCCGAACACATTGCCGGATTCTTTTCCGAATACACTACCGGATACACTCGTAATAGACGGCCGGGATATTCGAGACGCCCTTACAGGCAAGGGCACTGTGCCGGACAAACCCATGTTCTACGTGAGAGGTTGGTCCGTTGAAGCCGTGCGATCCGGTCCGTGGAAGCTGCGCCTGTCCAACCATATGCGAGGATTCACTGACGCTTCCATACCGCCAACGCCCGAACTCTTTCATCTGGAACTGGACCCGTCCGAGCGGTACAACCGCGCCGATGAATTCCCGGATCTCGTTGCGGAGCTTTCCGAAGCCATGCGCACTTTCAGCGAGCAGCTTCAACGGTCTCGCGACCGGGACTAGCGACTGTGAACGAGCCCTTAGTTGGGACGGATGAAATACCCGCCCGCTCGCCATACACCGTCCGGATCGCGCATCATTGTGACGGTTTCGATTACGGACGCATTGTCGGCAGCAGCAGAAAACACGTGGACGACGTATTCGCCGGCCGGAGCGTTCGGTAAATCAGTCGCATACGTCGCTGAAACGAGGGTTCGGTCTGTTAACGACTGAATCGATCCTCTTGCCTGACCGAGCGCCGCTTCCCACTGTTCAGGTGTGACGGCGGCTTTAAATGCAACGCCCGCACTGTCCCAACTGGCTCTGTACTCGCCCTCGTCAATCTGATGGAGCCAGGCCAGTGTAGCCTCCTGGGCTTCTTCAAGAACGGCCGTGGTGTCGACAGGAGCGCCCTCCTGGGCACTAACCGGCAGAGCGAAAAAAGCGATGAGGCAAACAACGGCGGTGATCTTTTTCATATCATCGGAGGCATTCAGTTTTGACGGTTGTTCGCATTAAAATAGTTGATGGGACCGACATGTACGCGTAGATTCCTCCGGATCTGTTACCGCGCGATCAGTAACATTCGTTATTTGAACAAGAGAGCATGTGGTCGAACACGTGCCGATTGTAGACGACGTATGATGCCATTCAACCCTGATATATTCACTGTATTCATCGTTCTGATCTTCTTCGGCTTTATCGCTTTGATGGTCAAGTGGAGTCTCGATCAAAAACGTGAAAAAATCCGTGCAAAAAGCGGTGGAAGCAGTCTCGGGACGAGCGAGCTTCGCGGTCTCATCCAGGAAGCCATGCATGATGTCATCGCCCCCGTGGAAGAACGACTCGACCTGATCGAGGTACACTTGCGCCGGTTGCCTGAACATAACGCTGAAAGCAAACAGGTTGAGGCTACTCTACCAGACGAACCGAGCGAAGACTGAAGTCGATCTAACGCCAAACGCCGAGTAAAGCGCCCATAGCGAGCAGGACGACAAGATTGTACGCCATGTTCATCACGAAGAGGCCGAATCTCTTGTTCTCAAACGAGACCGCCTGCCAGCCGATGGTGAGAACGAATCCAATCCAGCAAAAGAATCCGCCTTCCATTCCTGCAGCCCACCCGGTAAGCGAGTAGGCAACATTCCAGGCCTCAAGCACGTGCGCAAGAACGAATGCCATAATGATGGACATCACGAAGGAGACGCCGTAAGCTTTCAAGGGATTGAAGTTCTCCTTGATCTGCTCTTGCGTTTTACCCATCATCTCGAGCCAGTTCTTGCCGAATAATGGACCATACCAGATGGAGCCAACCAGCATGGGGACGATGCCTGCTACCAGGACCGCAAGCAGGTTCGGATTATATATAATCATGTTTTGTGTTGTTTTGTGGAGTTCCGAGTAAACAGACAAGTAAACAAACAAGTTAACAGACAAGTTAACAGACAAGTTGGCAGAAATGTAGTCGAGCAGGCTCGTTGCACGCAACGGGTCATCAAATACAGAGACCTGCTCACGTCGCTACGCCTCTTGGCCGGTAAGCACTGCCTTCACTATGCGTTGGATATGGGTGGCGAGCCGAAGACAGCCACTATTCGTTCGTTGAACGCTTCTCGTGAATAACCTTTCGTGGCACCCTTGCACAGATTTTGAACGTGACGGGGGAAATCTGCTCGTTGGATCCAGGCGAGATAACCCGAATCCATATCGGCAACTTCAAGCAGCGTCCGTCCATTGTATTTACCAAAATTGAAAACCACCTGGTCGTCTTCCCAAAGGAAATGGTGGGTATCGCCGATCCAGGATTCTCGTTCAGGATCCGTCAGTCGAGCCAGATCTTCCCAGGCCGCTTCCTCCAGGTTGAACGTTCGTCGTATGCCGCGAAGAACCATGACAGCGGCCTGCACGTCGACCTCGGCACGATGCGTGTCTTCCATTTCCGTTCCGACAAATCTTCGATGGGCGTCCTCGAGCTTGCGCGGCTCCATGGTCTGCCAGATCCGATAGGGGTCAACAACCAATTTTTCATCCAGACGGACTTCTCGCCCAATCCTGGAAAATTCTTTCTCAACAAATCGAATATCGAATCGGACATTGTAGCCGACAATGACTTCCGCCTTGTCGAGAAAGGAGGAAATTTCGTCTGCCACTTCGTGGAACGCGGGTGCGTCCTTAACGTCCTCCATGGAGATTCCGTGCACGCGCTGCGCACCCGGAGTAATTAGTATATCCGGTCTGAGGAGACGATGATAGGTCTCTTCATTGCCGGCTTCATACAAACACATTGATATCTCGACAATCTGATCGGTATCCGGATTTTTTCCGGTCGTTTCGACGTCGAATGCGATCATTATTTTACTCATGACGATTTCGCTACACTTTATGCCGGGACGGTTTCACTGGACAGTTTCTTTTTGATTGTGTTCGCGTGTTATCCCGGTATTTGTTACTCCGTATGTGTTCATTTTCAAGGTACAAAGAGGGTATGACACCTAGATGTCATAGGCCATAACTATCTTTTTTTCAGCATCTTTCGACTCCGGAACACTGAACAATTATAATCTGTAACGATCGACCCCACGCTTCCATACCATCTGGCCCAACTGGGCGAAACGCTGTCGACCTGTGAGTCGAACGCCCGCTCAAAACTTTTCTTCGTTCCCGTGCATCAGGGCGGGTACGAAATGCTCACTGCTCTCGCATCATCCGGGTGTTCGTGGCTCAATGTAAGGTCGATGACCCCGCTGAGGCACGCCAAATCTTTGTTGGAATGGTATGGGAAACCCGACGCAGGATTCTTGTCCGGAGCCGGAGCTGCTTTTCTGGTGGAGAAACTGCTGCAGGAATCTTCCTTACCGACGTCGAGCCCCATACGGAGGGCATCCAGAGCCGTGGCTGCGACTATCCGCGAGCTACGCGTCGCAAACGTTACTCCGGACAGGTACGAAGAGACGGGTGACGCTTCATATGGCAGATCGATTTCACAGATTTACCGGCAGTATACATCGTACCTGAACGAAAACGCTATGCTCGATGAGGCCGCCGTTTTCAAGCGAGCGACCGAAACGATGCTTGATGATGATTCCCTGGATTTACCGAATCTCATCATGATTCTCGACGAGGTCGTACTGACGAGTGCATCGCTTGCGTATGTTCGAGCTATAGGCCGGCGTGCTCGGAAGGCATATCGAATCGGCTATCCGCTTCATGAATCGGGATTGCCGTCTCATTCCGCGGGAAGACTTCTGTCTGACTGGCCTGTTTACGGCTTCGATGATAGCGGGAGTTGTGAAAAGGTGGGCGTGGAGTTTGTGCCGACGTGCACGTTCGAGACTCGAAGCGCGGTCGGAGCAGACAATGAAATCCGGTCCACGTTTCAGACAATTGTAGGCGACGAACTACGCCTGGATTCAGTCGAGATCGCCTATACCGCGCACGATCCATATTTGCGGGTAATAAGATCCCTGGCGTCCCGCTATGCGATTCCCGTTACGTTTGCAGCCGGAGTCCCGGCATTCAGCACCCGGACGGGTCAGGCGATCAAGCATTTCATTGAGTGGATTCTCGACGGGCATTCAAGCCGGGGATTGCTCGATATGCTTCGGGCCGGGCTTATCGATCTGGGGAATTCTGCGATTGACGCACAGCCGATTGCGACGGCCGCTGCAGACTCGTTAGCGACCGTACGGATCGGGCAGGGCACGGTGCGCTACGGGTTCGTATTCGACAACCAACAGCGTTCACTCTTGGAAGCAGCCGAGCGGGCCCGGGGCACGTTCATGGAAGATACGGCGACGGCGGCTTTGCGGAAACACGACGAACTGGTGTTCGCGCTGAAGCCTCTTTTGGAACTCGCCAACCTGTCCGGAAAGACCAGACTCGCCGAACTTGCCGGCCGTATGGAGAGGCTGTTGACCAGATTTGTTCACAGACCCGACGTGGCTGCGAAAGTTGCTGCGGAAGTTTCTGCGGAAGTTTCTGCGGAAGTTGCTGAGAATGTTGCTGCGAATGAATCGAGTCGTGATGACGGAATATCCGACGAGGCGGATATTGAGCGCATTGCCGCACGTGATCTGATCACCCGTCTCAATCAGTTGGGCGAGCAGATCCGGGAGGCAATTCCTCTGACTCCGCTTCTCGCCCACGTTTTGGAAATGCTGTCGAACGCTTTCGTTCGAGCCAGAGCGGCTGCACCCGGATCCGTGCACGTGGTTCCGCTGTCGAGCGCGGGTTATACAGGGCGAGACAACCTGTTCATCGTCGGCATGGATGAGTTGACGATGGGGAGAGCCGGCGGGGAAGATCCACTATTAACGGACGTCCAGCGACAGAATCTGAAAAGTGAATATGGTCACGGACTCACCTTGTCAAGCGACGTCTCACACCGTCAGTCGTGGCACTTCGACCGGGCGGTATCAAAGGTGTTGGGCAAGGTGACCCTTCTCTACAGTCGCTATGATGTAGCGGATGATCGCGAGCTCTATCCATCGTCCGTATTTCTTCGCATTCGATCTCAGTCAGCCACCGAGCTCAACGATGAGGCGCCGGCTACCTACGTTTCTTCTGTCGACTCCGAATCTGAAATCTTTCCGCTCGATTTGACCGATGTCTCTCTTCGCGCCCGTAAAACGCCCGAAGCCCGGTCCTGGCTCAGCGGGCACTATCCGTGGATGGAAAAAGGACGCGTTGCTTTAGACAATCGAGCGAGCGCACAGTGGACGCTTTTTGACGGACAGCTTGGTATTGAGACAGGAGCGCTCAATCCGTTTCGTGGCAAATCACGACTCTCGGCTTCCAGACTGGAAACGTTGATAAACTGTCCATTCAAATATTTCCTGAAATACATCCTGAAGGCACGTGCGCCGGAAGAGGCAGAAGAAGATGTCTGGCTCGACGCACTGGAACGAGGCTCGCTCATACACAGGGCGCTTGCCAGGTACATGTCCGAGCGCGGACACGGATCTATTTCGGAGGACGACATTGCCGTATTGGAAAACGTGCTGTTTTCTGAACTTGAAGGATACGCCGCCTCCAGATCAGCGCCGAATCCCGCGGTTGAACATGCGATTCGAACGGAGCTTTCCGCTGTCGCCCGTGCGTTTATCGCCGATGAGAAGGAGCGGCAGTCGATTGCAGAACCGCTGGCGTTCGAATTCGGTTTTGGACTCTGGCCGCACATGAAAAAGGAAGAGCCGGATCGAACCGACCCCGTCACGATCGATCTCAACGGTCTTCACGTTCCTCTTCTGGGATGGGTAGATCGAATAGACAAAGCTCGTGGTGGCGGAATTTTCATTACCGATTACAAAACCGGATCGAGCAACGGGTATGACCCTGCCGATTTGTTGAATGACGGGCGCTCACTCCAGTGGGCGCTGTATGCGTACGTAATCGAGCAGTTGCTGGGAGAGCCTGTCGTGCGTTCGGGTTATCTGTTTCCGGGCAGCCGTGAATTGGGCAGGCGTATCGAAGCGGATCCGAGCGCCGTTCGGAATGAGATCGCAGATCATTTACGGCGAATGGGACGAATGGCGCAGTCGGGTGCTTTTTTCCAGGCAGCCGACGACACCGGTGCATGCAGGTATTGCGACTTCAGGAGAGTGTGCGGAGACATCAGTTCCGTGAAGCGAAACGTACGTTCAAAAATGGGCGAGACGACGCCGGCCACGCCACAGTATGAACTGCTCAATGGCTGGCATTATGCACAGAAGAAATTGCGGGGCAATAATTGAGTTCAGAATCGTGAACCTCAGTGATGAACATAGCAGACGGGCCGCGAGGGGAGAGCGCAGCATTACCGCTCCTCTCGCTTCCGACGATGCATTTCTTGAAGACGTCAACATGGTCGTTCGCGCCGGCGCCGGATCCGGGAAAACGACGGTGCTCGTTGAGCGCATGGTTGCGCTCGTTCGCGGTGGGACCGAAGCTCGAAATCTTGCTGCAATTACGTTTACCAGGAAGGCGGCGGGCGAGATGCGTGGCCGTTTCTTTGCGTCCCTGCTGTCTGCGAAGGTCCACATCGTCGAGGCCATCGACGAGGCGCGTGTGAACGGAAAGGTTGAAGATGCTGACGCTCTGACGGTCGAACTACATCGAGTTGGAATCGCTATCGACTCGATCGAAGAAGTGTTCATCGATACGATCCATGCTTTTTGCGCGAAGCTGCTCCGGGAGCGACCGTTTCTGGCCGGATTGGCGCCTGATTTTCGTCTGATCGATGAGCGCGAGGAAAGAAAACTTCGCCGCCGTTTCTGGAATCTCTACCTGTCACAAACGTTGGGTGAGGGATCCGGGTGGCGAGAGAAGTTTGACACACTGGGTATCACGCCCGAGGATGTTTTCGACTATTTCGGGGATCGATGCCGCTTTTCTGGGCTGACAACGCCGCGCG
>CAZGOS010000047.1:8237-15853 GCA_964527795.1 uncultured Rhodothermales bacterium
CGAACCGATCCTGCGCGTCGGTTGGCCGACGCTCTGAAAGGGACAGCTTCCAGTCGCGAAACGATCGCTTCGATTACAGACCTTGTCACGGGCGTTGCAAAACCGGCATTATCCGAGTGGAGGCGATTCCTCTATGTAGAGATTGAGGCTTTCGTTCATCCGGCGGTGCAGCGTTACGCAGACTTCCGCGTGGAGCTGGGTCGACTCACGTTTGACGATCTGCTTCGGATCTGCGTCAACATTCTGAAAGAGTCGCCGCCGGCACGATCTTTCTTTGCACAAAAGTACTCGCGTATTCTCGTCGACGAATTCCAGGACACCGATCCTCTGCAGGCGGAGGCTCTATTTCTCCTGTCTTCGACGGACAAAAGCGAACGTGACTGGAGGAGATGCCGCCCGAGGCCGGGTTCTTTGTTCATCGTCGGCGACGACAAGCAGTCCATCTATCGTTTCCGTCATGCGGATATTCGCGTTTTCGAAGAGAGTTGCCGTCTCGTTGAAGCGTCCGGCGGTCGTATTCTCACACTTCAGAGTAATTTCCGATCTGAATCACGGCTTTGTGAGTGGAATAATGCCGCGCTCGCCCCGCTTTTTCATAAAGAAGAAACGCCGTTTCAGGCTCCTTTCGAAAAGCTCGTCTCTTCAAGTACACATACTTCAGAGCGCATATGCGTTCTTCAACTCGTCACAGAGAAGGTAGAGCGTAACCGGGCCGGTCTGATCGCGGAGAAAGAGGCGGTACAGATTGCCGGTGTTATCCGAGCAGCCGTCGAGGGCAATTCGATTGCCGTTCGGCCGGCGACATCTGTTTCGGACGCCCCCGACTCGCATGATGCCGTCGCGATCCGGAATCCGCCGGCGTCATACGGAGACTTCATGATTCTTGTCCGGTACGCGAAGCGTATGAGCATATACAGCAGCGCCCTGGAGTCCGCGGGAATTCCATACGTTGTGGCCGGCGGAAAATCTCTGCACAAGACACCCGTTCTACCTGCGCTCGTCGATCTACTCGATGCGGCCTACAATCAAAATGATCAGACCGCGCGACTGGCTTTCTATCGAGGACCGTTTGCCGGTATTTCGGACGATGCGCTCTATCACTTTGTCCGTGCCGGCGGTCGGTTCTCCGGACCGTTCGAAGAACCGGCAGGCCTTCCCGAACCGACTGCGACTGCCTTCAGAGACGCCGCCGGGACTCTGCAGTTCACCCGCGACGTTATCACAAAATGGCCACCGGCGCAAGCACTCGAATCCATTCTATGTGATCGGGGCCTGCTGGCGGGAACGGCAATCGGAACGGAAGGATCGTCTGGGGCCGGTGCGCTCTACCGATTGCTTTCGCTGATTCGTACATGGGAGTCCGATGGATCGGGATGGATTGAGATTCGCACGGAACTTGAGCGCCTGATCAACGGCGAGATCGAGTCGGACGGGATGACGCTGGAGACGGGAACCAAGAACGCTGTCCGGTTGCTGAACGTGCACCAGGCAAAAGGCCTTGAAGCGAGAGTCGTTTTCCTTGCGGATCCGCTGCCTGGTGAGAAGCGTAGAGAAGTTACGGCGCACGTAGATCGATCCGGCGAATCTCCAACACTCTACCTGCCGGTGCGAAAACATTACAGATTTCATTCGAAACGGATCGCTGAGCCGGACGGCTGGGACGAAGCACTGAAAACCGAAGAACGCTTCGACGAGGCCGAAAAGAACCGGCTACTCTATGTCGCGGCCACGCGCGCAAAAGAGCTTCTGATCGTAGGCAGGTATGCAGGAAAAGATGACGCAGGCGTATGGCAGCCCTTGCATCCGTTCCTCGATAGCGTGCCGGCGATTGTGGACGTCCCGGGGGGTTGGGATGTGAAGAGGGAAGAAGCGTCTTTCGGGGCGGCCGGGTGGCAGGAACGCTTGGTGGAGGCCCGATCTCGCATTGCAGCTGCAGCAGAGCCGAGCTATCGGCGCCGGTCCGTATCGGAGCTGTCCGAAACGGGATCGGAGGAAGATGCGTTTTCCGACGAGTGGTCGCAAGGTCGCGGCCGCGGGTACGGACGAGCGATTCATCGGCTCTTTGAACTTACGGTCAGGCAAAGAAATCGAGATTCGGACGCGGGAGAAGAGGAGCGTATCGCGATGCGTCTGCTCCAGGAAGAAATGCACGATTCTCGTGCGATCCGGACGGATGCACTTCAGGCCGCACTCGTTCAACTCGCTTCATTCCGAAGATCCAGGATCTGGCATGAAATGATCGCATCAGATGCAGTTCTTACGGAAGTGCCCTTTTCCGTATATCACGAGCCGGATGCCGGGGCCGAGCTGCTCAGAGGGGTGATCGATCTGGTCTACCGGATTGGAGATGCATGGAAGATCGTGGACTACAAAACGGACGGTGGCGATGAGGATTCACTTCTTCAGCGCTATGGCGATCAGGTTCGAACGTATTCAAAACAGTGGCAGGCTTTGACGGGTGATCCGGTTCAGGAAAGCGGCCTGTGGTGGGTTCCAAATGAAAGATGGATACCTGTACCATGATGTGTCATCGTAATTGTACCTTTCGTATGAAACGGAGAACGCATAGCTGGAACGCGGCCCGTTCCAAACCAGTCGTACTCGTCCTATATAGGTCCAAATTTTGAAAAGGGGTAAATGATGGAGCTTGGCGCAGGAATTCTTATCGGTCTCTTTCTGGGTGGTCTGTTCGTCTGGCTAATATCCAAGGCGCGTACAGCCACGATTGCGACTCGATTGGAGGAGAAGGAACAGTCGGTAACGGCACTTTCAGCGGAGTTACGGGACGCCACGGCGGAAAAGTCGGATCTGAAAGCGGAACTCTCCGGAGAAGTCGCTGCGAGAGAGCAGGAGAGACTGGCTTCCGAGGAAAAACTGGCCCTGATAAAAGAGGCGCAGGAAGAGCTGCTTCTTCAGTTTCAGTCACTGTCCCGCAAAGCTTTAGATATAAATAACAAGAGTTTTCTTGAACTGGCCAAGACGCAGGTCGAACAGTTGCTCACCAGGGTTGATGCGAAAGAACAGAAGCGTTCTTTAGAGATGCAGAAGATGGTGGATCCGCTGAAAGATTCCCTGAAAGACGTAACGAAACATATCGGTGATTTGGAGAAAGAACGGGTCAGAGCCTATTCATCTCTGACCGAGCAGGTGAAGGGTCTGCAGGACGCCCAACTGCAGATCCAGAAGGAAACATCGAATCTGGTTACCGCGCTTCGCAGGCCGAGCGTTCGAGGCCAATGGGGTGAATTCCACCTGAGACGTGTTGTTGAACTTGCCGGTCTCGTGGAGCACTGCGATTTCGAGGAGCAGAAAACGGTTTCAACGGACGGAGGGCTTCTTCGTCCCGATCTCGTCGTTCATCTGGCAGGCGGTAGAAATATCATTGTGGATGCAAAGACGCCCCTGGAAGCGTATCTGTCCGCTGTGGAGGCCGAGGATGGAGAGAAGAAATCCGCATTCGTCGATCAGCATGTACGCCAGGTCAGGGATCACGTCAAGAATCTCGCCTCCAAATCGTACCACGACCAATTCGAGATGGCTCCTGAAATGGTCGTGCTTTTTCTGCCTGCAGAGTCGATGCTTTACGAAGCCTCTCACGCCGATCCGACGCTGCTCGAGTACGGCATCAAGAATCGCGTTTTGATCGCCACGCCAATGACGCTGATCGCGCTGCTTCACGGCGTAGCCTCCGGCTGGAGGCAGGACCTGATCGTTCAGAACGCACAACAAATCAGCCAGTTGGGACAGGAACTGTACGACCGCATATGCAAACTCGCGGAGCACTTCGCGAAAGTTGGTTCGCGGCTGAATTCAGCCGTAACAAGCTATAATCAAGCGGTAGGGTCGCTGGAGAGGCGCGTTCTGGTCTCTGCAAGACGCTTCAAGGAAATGGGCGCCGGGTCCTCGCAGGATGTAGAAGAAATCGATCAGGTGGATACGGCTGCCAAACAGCTCGAAGCGGCAGATTTTTCAAACGGATCGGAAGACCAGGCCAAACTGTTTGAGGACGAGAAGTAGTCAATGCCGACAAGGCTTTTGTCGTGGATGTCAGTGCAGTCGGAACGAGTCGTTTATCGCATCAACACCATTTTCCTCGTCCGGGTGAATTCGCCCGCGGTGAGGGTGTAGAAGTAGATTCCGGAAGCAAGGCTGGTCGCATCAAAGGTCACGGTATGTTCACCGAGTGCTCTCAATCCTTGCTCGATGATCTGAACACGCTGGCCAAGCACATCAAAGACGTCAAGACGCACGTCCGCGGAATGAGGAAGCGTGTAGGAAATGTTCGTCGTGGGATTGAATGGATTGGGGTAGTTGCTGTCAAGGGTGTATTCGAAGGCCTCTTCGATCTTTGTCTCGGTGGTCCAGTCGCAAATCCAGCCACCTTCAACAGTCGGTATTTGACTTAGCCATTGTGGAATGACACCCGTTCTCGGCGTGCAAACTTGTGTGCCGTCGAAGGTGAAGAAGATGAGGTTCGTGAGCCTGGTGAAGTTCCATGGTATCGAACCGCCGAGCGAAGCATTTTCGTTGACAAGCAGATGAGTAAGATTCGACAGGTTACCCAAACGACTTGGTAATTCCCCTTCCAGCTGATTGTTCGAAATATTTAGGATTCTCAAATCACGGATATCTCCTAAAGTATCTGGTATCGCTCCCGTAAATGCGTTGTTCGAGAGATTGATGTTTCGGATTCCGGGTCTGTTACCCAGTCCGAGAGGTATTGGGCCAGATAGCCTGTTGTTCTGCAGATACAAACCCAAGAGGCTATCAGATTGATAGACGTCTGCTCTTATTTGCCCGGTCAATTCGTTGTCGTTGAGCCTGAGCCAAACGAGTCGGCGGAATGTGAAAATCTCTGGCGGAATGTTGCCCGTTAGCTGATTGTGAGAAAGGTTCAGAGAATCGAGATAAATTAAACGACCCAGTTCGTCTGGAATATCACCGGATAGCTGATTCTGCTCAACGTTCAGGTAGTAAAGTTCATTCCTATTCATGAGACCGGACGGAATGGCTCCGGACAGCTTATTGTTTGACAGATTAAGACGATCGAGTCGAGGGGCGTTTCCCAATTCGCCAGGAATCTCGCCAGAAAGCTGATTATTCTGGAGATACAGGTTGATCAGGCGCGGTGCCTGGCCGAGCTCTGGTGGTATAGAACCAGACAGTCGATTGTCGTAGAGATACATCTGAACAACACGAGACATGCCGCCTAATTCTGCAGGTATTCCACCCGACAACTGATTGCCAAACAAATGCACATCGTTGACGATTTTCAGATTCCCCAATTCGGCTGGAATTTCTCCCGAAAGCTGATTGTTCTCGAGGTACAGCCACCAAAGAGGGATCAAGTTTCCAATGGCTGGAGAAATTTCGCCTGTTAATTGATTTTCGGCGAGATCCAAGGTGCGAAGCTCAATAAGGTCCCATAATTCGAGAGGTATAGGACCGGAAAGTTGGTTCTTTCGGAGGTTTAACCTGGTGAGGTTGGTGAGTCTTCCAATTTCTCCCGGAATTTCTCCTGAGAGTTGATTCTCGGTTAGATAGAGTGATTCTAGCATCTGACAGTTTCCAATTCCGGCTGGGATCACTCCTGAAATCTGATTTCTACCTAATCCGAGGCTTCGAAGATTCGGTAACTGGCAGAGCTCTGGTGGAATACTGCCTGACAGCTGGTTTCCAGAAAGACCGATACCTTCGACACTCGTCATCCCAGATAACTCAGGAGGTATTGATCCGGCTAGGAGATTGCCGCCGAGACTCAGGTAAACGACGTTCGTTAGCTCCCCAAATTCAGGCGGAATCTGACCGGAAAAGAGGTTCGAGCTTAGGTACATTATTGTGAGCTTCGAAAGATTTCCAATCTCGGCGGGTAATTGACCACTCAGCACATTATCGTTTAAGACTAGAGTCTCAAGGCTTGAAAGATTTCCAAGTTCTTTAGGAACTGGACCAGATAGTTGATTATGATCGAGCAAGAGGCGTCTGAGTCTCGGTAGATTTCCAATTTCAGTTGGAATCTCACCTGATAATTGATTTCTCGGAAGTATTAGTTCTTCTAGACTGGACAGGTTGCCGAGTTCAGCTGGGATTGTGCCCGTAAGTTCATTGACGTTGAAGTTGAGATAGACCAGGCTTGACAAGTTGCCGAGTTCGGCAGGAATTGCTCCAGAGAGGTCATTACCGTAGAGGTTCAACCTCGTGAGGTATAACAGATTACCTATTGCACCAGGAATCCAGCCAGTTAGATCGTTTTTGCTCAGATCGAGGATTTCGAGTCGCTCCAAGTCGCCTAGCTCATCAGGGATTACACCAACAAGATTATTTCCATTCAGCACTAGCGACGCTATATGGTATTCCGCGACCGTAACTCCAGCCCACGTGTCTACCGACTTCTCCATCCAATTCGAATCATTTTTCCAGCCGAGACCATTTGTAGAATTGTAGAGAGCAACCAGTGCAAGTGAATCTTGCTCGACCACCTGCGCCGAAGTAATTTTTGCAAATGGTGAAACGCTGATCGCAAGAATAATGATCAGTACGAAAAGAATTGGATGTCGCGTCTTCGCCATAGCCAACCTCCGATCTGGTCAGCCTCTCGGAAAGATGGGCAGGGTGCGTCTAGACAAAGTGTAACAACCAGTTACAGCGAAAACCAGTGAAAAAGGAGTGCACTTTCGGTAGGATCATCAACAAGAAACTGCCGCCTCTAAGGGGTTACATTCCTAATTTGGATCGAGGTTCAAGGAGGTGCTGACAATCACCGGCCGAGGCCAATGCGCACTACTTTTCGCGCACGAAAACGTGACCTATCTCGGAAATTCTACGTCACGCCCGACTGTACCGCCTGATCAGCTCAAACGACTCGTCGATTTCTTCTTTCGTATTGAAGAAATGCAGGGCGATGCGTAAATCGCGCTCATCCTTTACCGGCGACGTATGCACGTACTCTTCGTCACGGAGTCGGTAATAGATGTCCCAGCTGTTGATGCCGTCCGGCAGGCGCATTACGAAAACTCCTGAACGATCGTCTTCTACCCGTGGTGAGGACACGGAGAATCCGTTCATTCCGTCCGTCTTATCTATTGCATATTGTACGAGCTCCTGAATTCGGTCAAAAATGCGCTGCATGTCCAGTTCTTCCATCCAGGAAAGTGCCCGGTCAAATCCGGCGAAATCCGCCAACGCTCTCGTGCCGAACTCGAATCGTGAAGCTTCCGGTTTGAGCGTATAGTGCCCCTCGTAATCGAACTCGTCGTGACTGTGCGATCCCGTCCAGGACATACGCGTCTCATCGAGCCGTTCGTGCCGGACGAAAAACGCACCGGTGCCTTTGGGACCCAACAGCCACTTGTGCCCGCACGTACTGTAACAGTCGCAGCCAAGCGCACGGAAATCGACGGGCACACATCCGGGCCCCTGAGCTCCATCCAGGTGAAATACGACGCCGGCCTGTCGAAGAAGATGTCCCAGTTCAGCGCAATCGGCTTCGCGAAGAGCGCGACCGTTATTTCGGGATATATGGCTGATGCTCACCATTCGTGTCCGGTCGGATAGTTGATTCTTCACTTCGGGAATGAGATCTGTTCCCACCCTTAGATCGATCTCACGGATCACGA
>CAZGOS010000048.1:0-15835 GCA_964527795.1 uncultured Rhodothermales bacterium
CAGTTATATTCTAATGTTTGAAAATGGACAACGGTTTGCGTAATAAGCGCTGGTTATGCAGAGTAATCCTGTGCACGCCGCAATTGAATCCGAATGAATTTCGATTTCAGTTCATCGTTCTCCAATGCTCCCGGAGGACGCCCGGCATTTTCGGATATCACAATACGAAAGAGGACTTTCATTCAGAACCACTAAATATGCATGGATCTCGTATCCAAGTGCGGTGCAACAGGATCGATACTGTATCCTTGCCTATCGTACCGTATATTTTATTACTGAAAGTCTCGTGCGCAGCGTTATTTAATGAGGTGTGCAGATGGACCTTAGATCAGCCAAAATCTTTGCTGCTTTTCTCGCAATTTGGTCCATAAACGCCGGTGCGCAGCACCCCAACGACCGCGTCGGTAGGCAGGGAGAATTCTACCAACTACATGGACACGAGATTGTCGCGTATTTCGACGACATTACCGGCACCCCTGTTCGAACGCTCGAACTAAATGGTGTAAAGATCGGAACGCAGGCAGGAATGACCTATCCGACGCCTGAATCCGCAGCATCCGCAGTTGAGACGCTGATCTCCAACCATCTCGACCTTTTTCGATTAGATCCCGCCGTGCTCTCGGATCCCGTCGTCGAGTCTACTACGTCTCTCGGCGCGTCGTGGTACGTGTGGTATATGCAAATCTATGAAGGATTACCAGTTTTTAGATCGCTGGTTGCTGTGACCATAACGCTGGACGGCACCATCAAGCATCTTTCAGCGCAGGTTTACCCAGATATATCGATCAATACGACACCGACGCTTACCCCTGAAGATGCAGAGGCCAGTGTCCGGGATATCGTAGTTGATTCAACACCATACACTTATGGCGCCAGTTGGTGGTGGGAGCAGGCCACTCTTGACACGTCCGAGCTCATCGTTAGAGTAGATGAGAAAAACAAGCAATACCTCTATTCGCTGGTCTGGAATCTCTGGTTTGTAGACCCCGAAGGAGGACGTGGTCAAGCGATCGTTGATGCTCACTCGGGTGAGGTATACAGCGCCTTCGGAGGTCCGCTAATAACGAATAGCGAATCGCCCGACGTCTCAGATCTCCCCGCTGCAATCGAGCTTTTTCAGAATTACCCAAATCCCTTCCGGGCAGAGACAACTATCTCTTACCGACTCGCGCAAGCAGCCGACGTGAAGCTAAGCGTCGTGGATCTCCTTGGCAGAACTCTTGCCGTAGTCGAAGAGGGGCACCGGCCGGCTGGTTCGCATACAAGAATATTTGACGCGTCCTGGTTGCCGAACGGAACGTATGTATATCGATTGCAGGTCGACGGTGCGGTTACGATCCGGATAATGGTGCTCAACAGGTGATGCAAACGTTATACTGTAACCTTTCCGTTTCTTCCGTCATCTCAAAACTCGAGATTCGAGGTTGCGATAATAGAATCCTACGCGAACAGATCTCTCCGAGTTATGCTCACGAATCAATAGGGAGACATCTATTGATCGATATATCGCGGCCCTAAACCTAGAGAATACTCTGCATTAACGGTTGGGCAATCTGTGGTGAGGTCTCGCCACCCTATCAGAAAATGTAGTGAAACGAAGCTGAGTCCAGCGGACTGAGTCCGGAAAATCGCGAACGGGTTATGCTGCCGATCCGACGTTCGCCCTCACCCAAACCTTTGCGCAATCAATGTATTCTGAAATGGACATCTTTTCTATATCCTCATTAACGTCACGCTCCGGAATACCTTCAGAGAGCCGTTCCTCAAAAAGAGTGGTTGTGAATTCATTGAACTGGTTCCAAATGACCCGCGGGTAATCTATTCCCGGTCCACCCACGGTTTCATAGAACCAGTCTCGAACTGAACGAACTATCTCACTTGGTTCATCTTTGTGCGTTTTAATATCGACTCCGGACAAATCTGAAAGCGCCTGCTTGTATTTATGATCTGCTGATTCAAGAATCAGGAATATTTTATCGCGCATGTATTCAGGCCCATGTTGCCGAGTACCGTAGTCCACACCGAGCTCAAAGGGCATATTCATTCTGTAAACCTCTTCGGCTTCGGTCGACTTAAGGCGTGAGAGGTCATGTATACTGTACTGGGCTGATTTGATTAAGGCGCAAATCTTCTCGATTCTGCTTTCGTTCGAATCAGATCGTTGAGAAGCAATTATCGGGTCGTATCCTGCATAGACGACCGTAAAAAGCAACGGACGTAGCAATTCTAGATACGGTGAATCAAAAGGACAGTTGACGAATACCCTCGACCTAAATCCTTCTGAAAATTGTAGTCCGTCGCCAAGAGACCGCTCACTTATTGTCGCCGGCCGGATGAGGATCGTTCCCGTACGAATTCTTCTCTCTGATCAACCCATCTCTGCGGTGTATGTACAATTCGGCTCCTTGCCGCTTGCTGATCATCGTAACGTACGAGATGGCTTCTTTCTGTGTTCGGAAAGTCTTCGTTGCCCGGCTGGAACCACCTCTCTTGACGCTCCAACCTCCGTCCTGATGACGCAAAACGTGTTGTGTCTTCTGTGCCATGGCAATCCTTGGTTTCGATTCGGCCGACCCCACGATCCTGTCTACGTAAAACCTTCGCTGTAGTTCAAGACACAACTCACATCGGTAGCATAACCGGTATTCTACATACCGCCCTCCCGCAAATATTCACAGCGCATGCGATCCTGATTTGGTACAAGTGTAACCGCCACAAAAGCTTGATACAATAGAAAGCACCGACAATTCGGTCCATTCGGGTATCACCCATCGCTATATCACGCATGACAACGCCTGCGGGGTCGGCTTGTCACGCGGGCCGGATATCACAACTCTAATGACCTCCAATCCGTTGACCTGATGGTCTCGCTTGAACCCCGTACGCGGCACTATTGGACCGACGAAACACAATAATCCGGCTACTTCCAATCGTTCTATGTGTCGTTACCAGGAGACACGCACTATTTGGTGAACCAAATGAAAACGCACTCCAGAACAATCGCATTACTGGCAACAGCGGCGCTGCTACTTATGGGCAGTGGAACTGATTCTCCGGATTCTAAACCAGGAACCATACTGGGAATTGTTTCAGAATCAGGTACTGGAAGAGCTCTTCCCGGCGCTAGCGTCGTCATTGTCGGCACGACATTGGGCACATTTACGGACGGCAACGGAAGGTTCAAGATTACGAAAGTACCCGTAGGAGTCTATGAAGTACAGGCTTCTTTTGCAGGGTATCACGTAGAGACCATCAAGGGTGTCGTGGTATGCAGCGATTGTGACGTCCGCGTTGTGTTTAATCTCAAACCGGGAGGCAAACTGGACGAAATCGTCGTCGAAAATGAACGCCCTCTCGTTGGGCGGGATGCCCTTAGGGTCCGAAAAGAACGCGATTTTGATGCGTTGCTGGAGATGGCTGCGATACCCTCGCCGTTCACACGCGGATACCACAACCGGAATTTCAATACGGAAGAGTATGAATACATCGAAGAATCCGGTTTTATCGATCCCCGCGTCCGTCCCCTGTCAACTTTTTCCATCGATGTAGATGCCGCGTCCTACGCCAACATGCGGCGGTTCATTACTTCGAACCAGCGCCCGCCCGTAGATGCGATTCGTACGGAAGAACTCGTCAACTACTTTGACTACGACTATCCGCAGCCGGATGGAAAGCACCCGGTAGCTGTCTTTACAGAACTCGGCGTAGCACCCTGGAATCCGGATAATCTCTTGATGCACATAGGTCTGCAGGCAGAGGAAATACCGGAAGATGATCTCAGGCCATCTAATCTCGTCTTTCTGCTGGATGTCTCCGGTTCAATGGACAGCCCCGATAAAATCGGGCTGCTGAAAAAGTCATTCAAACTGCTTACAAATGAACTCACTGTGCGCGATAGAGTGGCGATAGTCGTCTACGCCGGCGCAGCCGGGCTTGTCCTGCCGCCAACGAGAGGAGACAAGACGGAGACCATTCGACACGCCCTCGAACAACTACGCGCCGGCGGATCGACTGCGGGTGGGGCGGGAATTGAACTGGCATACAAGATAGCCGGCGATAACCTGATCCCGAACGGAAATAACCGCATCATTCTGGCGACCGACGGCGATTTCAACGTGGGCGTATCAGCGACGGGAGACCTCGTGAGGATGATCAAGGATCGTAAAGACGAGGGGATCGGCCTCACGGTGCTCGGATTCGGTAGTGGAAATCTGAAAGACTCCCGAATGGAGACGCTTGCCGACAAAGGCGATGGCAATTATTACTACATCGATTCACTTCTGGAAGGGAAAAAGGTCTTTGTCGATCAACTGCGCTCTACGCTTTATACCGTCGCAAGGGACGTAAAAGTGCAGGTCGAATTTAATCCGGCAGTCGTCGGGCGGTATCGCCTGATCGGGTACGAGAACCGCGCGTTGAACGCCGAAGATTTTGCGGACGACAAGAAGGACGCCGGTGAAATGGGCTCGGGTCACACGGTGACGGCCCTCTATGAAATTGTTCTGGCAGAAAACGTTGACCCATCAACTGGAAATGAGCTACGGTATCAGCAAACAGATCCGAGGAACAGACATGTGGATGAGATAGGAACGGTGAAAATTCGCTACAAGCCGCTGGATTCAGATCGGAGCACGGAGTTGAGCCATTTTGTACTGAACTCACCCGCGGAAAAGACGTCCGACAACTTCGGATTCTCCGCGTCCGTCGCCATGTTCAGCATGCTGCTCCGAGATTCTGATTTCCTTGGAGAGACAACAGCATCCTCTATTCTGGAATTGGCTCGAAATTCAAAGGGCAGCGACGAATATGGATATCGTGCTGAATTCATCCGACTCGTCGAAACGTTTGCACTGTTTGAAATCGCCGACGCGCGCATGATCGAAGAGAGGAAGTGAGAATGAGGACAGATTGATAGCACCAGGTGTATCAGTCTGAGGATGCGCTGCAAACGTACTCTGGAATTGGGCCTACATGATGTCGTGCGCGATGCTTAGATTTGAATGTGATTCGTTGCCGGGCCAGGCCCGAGACACTTGTCCCGCAGCAGATCTCCGAGCCGTTAATAAAAAGCAGCTATCGAGCTACAGGAGACAAGGAGGTTGACATGCCGTTACTCAAATTAAGAGAGTATCTGGACGAGCATAACATCAATTATGTCGTCATCAGTCACTCGAAGGCCTACACAGCTCAGCAGGTTGCGGCCTCCGCGCACATACCGGGCAAGGACCTGGCCAAAACCGTGATGATCAAGGTAGACGGTGAGATGGCGATGGCCGTTCTGCCCGCTTCTTCCAGAGTGGACTTCGAGTTATTGAAGACTGCCGCCGGAGCAGATAAGGTTGAACTCGCCGGTGAGAAGGAATTCGGGGACCTGTTCCCTGAATGTGAGACCGGTGCTATGCCGCCTTTTGGAAATCTGTATGGGATGAAAGTATTCGTTGCAGAAGCGCTTGCGACGGACGAAGAAATTGCGTTCAACGCAGGATCTCACACAGAGCTGATTCGACTGTCGTACGACGATTTCAACACACTCGTGCAACCAGAAATCGTCAGATTTGCCGAATAGACCTAATCGGGTGCGGCTCCCGGATTAGGCTCCATTATTAAGCTTCAGTATCAGAAATCTGAGCTGCCACCTGTCGCCAGACGGAAATGATACTCTTGCCGGCGCGGTTTATCTTGCGGCCTCATCGCCGGAAGACCATGCAAACGAACTTGATTTCAACACAATTCAGCCTGGTGATTCAGATGCAGATCCGAAAATGCCTTCCCACCTTCCACTTTGCATCCGCTCTATTCTGGGCCATATTGCTCTTGACAGCGAGCCCTTCAGGAATCGCGAAGGCCCAGACGAACGGACCCGCCGGTCCTGTTTTCGAAGACGGGCAGGCCCAGGTCGTGGAAGCGTTCAATGACTCTGAGAAGTGGATCCGCCAGGAGCTCTGGGTTGAAACGGAGTTCGACTCCGATGGTGATGGAGAACTGGACCGAGTACATACGGCCGTCGTCAGGCCAATTCAGACCGACACGGAAGGCCTGAAAGTACCGGTCATTTACGGCACAAGCCCGTACTATTCCGGCGTCTCCGGGGGGCTGCAATACTTTTGGAATATCAAGCATGAAGTGGGGGCCGAACCGCCGCCGAGAACGAATCAACCACAGATTGAACCGCGAACCAGTTCATTTATTTCAAATGCGTTCGTAGATGACTGGGTACCGCGTGGATTTGCCGTTGTGCACTCGGAATCGCCTGGCACGGGTCTGTCGGAAGGCTGTCCAACGGTCGGTGGAATTAACGAATCGCTGGCCCCAAAAGCCGTCATCGATTGGCTGAACGGGCGCGCCCGCGGCTTTACCACGGTTGACGGAAATGAAGAGGTGATGGCGGAATGGTCGACCGGTAAAATTGGCATGACCGGCACCTCGTATAACGGCACGCTTCCGCTCGCTGCGGCCACGACCGGAGTCGACGGTCTCGAAGCGATCATTCCCGTCGCACCGAATACGTCGTATTGGCATTACTACCGCGCCAATGGACTCGTGCAATCGCCCGGCGGCTGGCCCGGAGAAGATATTGACGTGCTGTACGACTTCATCCACACCCGTGATTCGGATCGGCGCGAATGGTGCAACGCCAATATTCGCGACGGCGAAATGGCCGCCGGCAAGGACCGCATTACGGGCGACTACAACGATTTCTGGGCCGGTCGAGATTATCTGAACGTGATCGATAACGTGAAGGCTGCGACCCTCATGTCGCATGCGTTCAACGACTGGAACGTGATGCCCGAGCACAGTAACCGCATCTCCCAGGCATTGAAAGAACGCGGCGTGCCCGTCCAGATTTATTATCACCAGGGTGGGCACGGTGGCTCTCCCCCGATGGAACTCATGAATCGCTGGTTCACGCGCTATGTGTACGGCATAGAAAACGGAGTCGAGAACGATCCCAAAGCGTGGATCGTAAGGGAAGGCGATGACCGTCTGGAGCCGACTCCTTATGCGGATTATCCGAATCCGGCAGCCGAACCGGTTAACGTTTACCTGTTGGCTGGAGGTATCGGCATGGGCGGCTTGTCGTTGTCTGCTCTGCCGAATCAGGGAGAAGAAACGCTCGAAGACAACGTCTCGTTTTCCGGCGCCACGCTGGCCCGGGCCGAGTATACCAATCACCGTCTGCTCTACGCGACTTCCGAACTCAAAGAAGACGTACACCTCTCAGGCGAAGCCGGCATCACGATTCGCGCGGCGGCCGGCCAGGCGGCGGTCAACCTGTCCGTGTACCTCGTATCGCTGCCGTGGACGGAAGGCCGAAGACCTCGAGGTGGCCTGATTACTCGCGCATGGGCGGACCTGCAAAATCACGAATCTCTCACGGAAAGTGAACCTCTCGTACCCGGGCAGTTCTATGAGATGTCGTTCAAACTGCAGCCGGACGATCAGATCGTCAAAGCCGGTCAGAAGCTGGGACTCATGATTTTCTCGAGTGATCGGGATTTCACGCTCTGGCCGAAGCCCGGCGCGACTCTGACCGTGGATCTGGATGGTACGTCGATTTCCCTGCCGATCGTAGGAGGTACGGCCGCCCTGGCGCGGGCTCTGGGTGAAGAAACGCTTTAAGAGCGCCATAATCGGGCCCAGACGTGTTGGAACGCTAATAGGTTTTCGACGAATTATTCCCGTCGATGACGATCAGCGAAACGCTGCGCGCTCTTCCAAAACGATCCGATGAAACTTCGTCGTAGTTTTCTTCGGCTCGGATGGCATATCTGAATTCCACGAGACCTTCCTGCGCCGCCCGGTAATTGGTTTCCCAGTAGTTGTTCATCACGTATGAGTAGAAAGTCGAGGACGGTTCGGCGTGTTCGATCCATCCTGTCAACGCAGCGTCGGTACGAATCTCACCCAGTTGCATCATCGGCGCATCTATACTCGTGATGGTTACGCCCCCGCCCCCGGTTGCACCGGACAGATTCACCCATCTCTGCAGACTGTAATAGTTCTTCGATGCTCCCGGCAACTGATCCAGTTCCGGGCGCACGACCGCGAATGGAACGTCAATGTGCACCTGTGGCCTTTCTATGGCGAATGGAAATCTGAACAGCACGGCTTCCGGTTCGAGCACCCATGCTTTGTCAATGCGGTTGACGATTTCAATCCAATCCAGTCCCTCTACAAGGCGAATCTCTGTGACCAGGGGTGATCGTGTGCCAGGCGCCCGAGCCGTGATCTCCAGCATACTTACGAGCGATCCCCGTTCTTTCCAGCGAACTTCCGGTCGAACCGATCTCTCGAGTCCCTGTGGATCGCGTCCACGTACATAGAGGTATTCATTCAGGCCGCCGTCGTCGGATCCGACCAGTTCGCGACCGGTCGCCAGGTGCACGAGCGACCGGATGGACCCCGTATCGGGATTGATCTCCAGTCTATACGTGGTCGTGTTCACGACGTACGATGACCGAGCAGCGGTTTCTCGGTTGCGTTCATCGTTTGAAAAAGAATCGTCTACAGGCCGTCCTTGCTCGATTTTGAACCGCTTTGATCCCGACGAAGGAATTCCGGAGGCCAGGAACGCCAGCTCTCCCGTCGTCAACCGCTGAGACGGAACCACCCGTCCGGCATCATCACGAACCAGATCTCCGGCCAGGCTCGTCTCCCAGGGCAGCACAACCACGTCACTCCTGTCCCAGTCGAGCGTATTGAACACCTTAACATATCCCTTACCCGGCGACGGTACGGACTCTACAACAGCGTCTCTCAAGCGATCGGAAAGCTCTTTTGCTTTCAGTGCAAAACCGGCTTTTGTCTTCCAGGAAGTGAGGGTAAGCTCAGATTCCGGTTCACTGATCGAATTCCATGATCCCCACGTGTGTTCGTAGTACAATTGAACGTTTCGCCATGCTTCATCCAAATCGTCCCGGGATAGAGCGACGCCCACTTGTTCTGCCAACCGTTCGGTTTGCGCGAGCTGCTCTGCCGTTCGCCGCACAAGCGCCGTCTCCTTTGCCGACGAGGCGACTCCATCCTCCCAGTATCCGGTCATGTCCCCTCGAAGAGTGGGAAGTTCGTCGCCGTAACGATCCTCGAATTCTTCGAACAGTTCTGTTGTGCCGGATATTCTCAGTTTTGGAGAAGCGAATCGATCATTCCATTCCCGCACCGCTTCGCTCAATCCCGGATCCGGAGGACCGTTATCTGAACCGATATTGTACCGCATGTACGTGAGATCATACGGATAGTCCTGCTCCGAGAGCTGATCGAGGTATCTGAACACACTCTCTTCGTCGAGCAGTGTTTTGATCTCCTCGAAGCCGAGCCCGGTATGAAACCATGCATATCCTGCGCCGGAAACCCAGGTCAGCACACGGTCGCTTCCGGACGACGATTCCCAGTAGAACGGACGATCACCGAGTTTTTCCGTGAAATAACCTATGCGATGGCCAAAATTCGGACCAATCGAGAGATACTCGATTCCGTTTTGGGCCAGGACATCGACGAGTCCCCACGTGAAACCAGGTATGTCGCTGACCATTTCGGACCGGATAGGCACTCCGCTCATCGCACTCAAACGACGGGAAGCGTCGAGCGCTCTGAGCAGACCTTCTTCGCCGGCAATTCCGGTTAACAGGTTTGCAAAAAGGCCGTCGAGCTCGATCCAACCTTTTCGGATGCCCTCCATGAGCGCCTCCGTCTTTTCACCGGGATGGTTGCGGACGTAGGAATCCACTGCCCAGATGGATTCCGGATTCCAGACAAATCGTGCCCCATCCGGGAAATCTTCCGTCGCCTTCCCAATGCGAAGCGCTTCTTCCAGGTGGCTCCACTGCAAACGCTCAACTTCGTCCTGGTGATGCGTATACCCGATGTCCACATGGGTATGAGGAAGCAGGTAAACTTCCATCCGGCGAACGGGTGCGATTTCGTAGGAAGTGAGTTTTTCCTCTTCCCCAAGGACGAGCCGAACATCTACGGGAGTGAGCTCATCCACAGCCACGACCGGTAACAGGAATCGATTATGACCGAGAACCGACGTCGTATCTAATCCTCCAATGCTGCTGACCATCTGAAACCTGCGTCCGCCCTCAAGATCCAGCATCTCCACACGAATCGTCTGCAGTGCGCCGCTCCTGGAGTTGATTAGCGACGGTGAATTTCGAAAATCCACTCGGTTTTCAAGCTGCTCCTTGAACACCATGAACCACGTCTGCACTCCGGCGCTCTCGCCCCGAACGTCGAAACGGATGGACCGGCCCGGCTCCCAGAAATCTCGCGGAACGGTAATGAAAAGATATCCCATGGCGTCTCCATATCGATCCACGAGTGTCACGTGGAGTTGAGCGCTGACTCCGCGTTCGCCAACCCAGTCAATCGTTTCTCCAGCCGCCGCTGAAACGGGATTCGAAAAACTGATTACAGAAGACCCGTCTATTTCCAGATCATACCGGCGGGCAGACTCGTTCACATCGATTCCAAACATCAGCACGAACACGGCGTTTTCACCGGTGTAATCGTCTGGGATCGGTGCGCTCTCCCAAGCGATGGAGCGTTTGCGGTCGACGGAACGAACCAGCAGTGACTTGTCCACTGAGGGTATCGGTGAGTGGTAGCCCAGCTCCTCTCCTTCTATCGAGCGTGAATAGCCCGCGATGGTTGAAGTCGAAAACATCAGCCGCTGGAACGAAGACGATTGCACAGCGGCATGACTTACCGATTCAGCTCCGGTCGGCAGTTCCGAAACATCGCATGCGGCTACTATGACGACGACGGCCATAAAACCGGCAGTACGAGGCGGAAATCCTAACATCAATCTCTGATCCGGCACTTATGAGAGAGCACGAAGCGTAATACATTAAGATACGCTCAGATTACTGGCTGCGTAGGGAACCTGGAATCCGTGCCCGAGCAGGCTCGATCAACTGTTTTCTTATCTTGAATCAACTCCTGAAATGTGCTCATGCCGAACACCAATTACGAAACAGGATCCGTTCACAGGATGCTGACAGTGATCCTGCAGGCAATTCTGGTCGTCGGCATCGTGCTCTCGCTGATTCAGGGTCGCTTGCTGGCTGCAGTGACTACGCTCGCTATCATCGTCGTTACGCTTCTGCCTGTCATTCTCAGCAAGAGATTTCGCGTCCGAATTCCGCCCGAGATCGAAGTTTTGGCCGTCATATTCATTTACGCATCTCTTTTTCTTGGAGAAGTGCAGGGTTTTTATGTGCGCTACTGGTGGTGGGACATCGTTCTCCACGGTAGTTCGGGTTTCCTGCTCGGCATTCTGGGCATCCTACTGGTACATGTTCTTAATGAAATGGAGCATGTCGAGTTTTACATGAAACCCCGTTTCCTGGCGCTCTTTGCCTTCATGTTCGCGATGGGTATAGGAGCCCTCTGGGAAATTTTCGAGTTCGGAGTGGATCAAATATTCGGTGCTAACATGCAGAAGAGTGGTCTCGTGGACACGATGTGGGATCTGATCGTCGACGGCATCGGTGCGTTCGTGGTTTCCTTTTTGGGCTGGGGGTATCTGAGAACCGTCGGTAGTGATTCATTCATCGAGCGCTGGATCCATGCCTTTATTCGTGCCAATCCCAGGCTCTTCAGGCGGAATCGCTAGATGACGACAGTTACGTAACAGGGCTGAATCAAGTTGAATATGGCTTTTCCGGAACTTCGGAGAATGCGAACCTCGAAAGTCATTCACGTCGTGAGTTGTCATGCCGAGGGCGAGGTTGGAGACGTTATCGTTGGTGGGGTTGATCCGCCGCCTGGAGATACGTTGTGGGATCAGCGCACCTTCATCGAAAAGGACGAGACTCTTCGCAATTTTGTTCTCAACGAGCCGCGCGGAGGCGTTTTTCGCCACGTAAATCTGCTCGTTCCAGGCAAGGATCCGCGCGCCCAGATGGGCTTCATCATCATGGAACCGGAGCATACGCCTCCCATGTCGGGATCAAATTCCATGTGCGTAGCAACCGTACTGCTGGATACCGGCATTTTGCCCATGCACGAACCTGAAACCGAACTCGTTCTGGAGGCTCCCGGCGGATTGGTGAAAGCGAGGGCGTTGTGTCGTAACGGAAAAGCAGAGCGTATCACAATCACGAACGTCCCTTCTTTTGTCGACAAACTAGAGGCTCAGCTTGAGGTCGAAGGTCTTGGCACGCTCACGGCGCACACGGCCTACGGTGGCGACAGCTTCGTAATCGTCGATGCACGGGCGCTTGGTTTTGAAATCCGACCGGATGAGGCCAGAAATCTGGCGGAGACGGGCATGAAGATCACGGCAGCCGCCAACGAGCAGCTTGGTTTTACGCACCCGGAGAACCCGGACTGGAATCACATTTCTTTTTGTCAGTTGGCCGGACCTTTGCACGAAGAAGATGGAATTTTGACCGGTCCGAATGCAGTAGCGATCCGTCCGGGAAAGATCGATCGTTCTCCTACAGGCACAGGTTGTTCAGCTCGAATGGCTCTCTTGCACGCACAGGGGCGAATGAAATCGGGGAACCGGTACCGGGCACGCTCAATCATTGGATCTGAATTTCTTTGCGCCATCGAATCGGAAACTTCTCTGGGAGAAAAGCCGGCGATCGTGCCGACCGTTTCAGGGCGCGCATGGATTACGGGTATGCATCAGTATGCGCTCGATCCCGATGATCCCTGGCCGCAAGGCTACCGGCTGGCCGATACGTGGCCGGCGCATTGATGGGTTCGATATCTCACAACGAATTTGCGGTCGACGATCGGACTGTTGGTGATCCCGTGCGTACCTTTCCCGCTCGAACCACCTGACTCAACACGATGAAACAATCCATACTATTCCTGGCAATTGCGTACACGATAATCTCGTGCACCTCCCCTCCTGAGACGATCGACCTTTTCAACGGAAGCGACCTCACCGGTTGGCATATTGATGTTCCTGCGATGGACACTGTCTCGACACTCACCAGTCCGTTCGTCGTTCGCGAAGGGATGCTCGTCAGCCTCGGCGACCCCCCGGGCCACCTCATCACGGATGAGATCTATCGGGATTACCGCCTCGAAGTAGAATACCGGTTCGCCGGTGAGCCTGGAAACTGCGGCGTGCTCATACACGCATCGACGCCACGCGCGCTCTACGACATGTTTCCGAAGTCCATCGAAGTCCAGATGTTCCACGAAAACGCGGGAGATTTCTGGTGCATTGTCGAAGATATTACGGTTCCGAATATGGTTGAGCGACGAGGCCCGGAAGCCGAATGGGGCATTACGGAAGGCAAGAAACGTCGCATTCTGAATCTCACCGACGGCTCTGAATATCCGGCAGGAGACTGGAATAAGATGGTTATTGAAGCTGTCGGGAACAGCATCAAGGTATGGGTCAATAACGATGTCGTTAATTTTGGCACGGACGCTACCGCGAGTGAAGGCCAGATCGCCATCCAGGCGGAAGGATCTGAAGTCGAGTTTAAATACGTGCGCCTGACGCCCATCAGCGAGATAAGCGAGTAGTCCATCTCACCCGGGTCGCCCTGTTCCAACGCACTGTAAATATGCCAAATCCTGAAAAAGTTCTTCTGAGCGAACTCACGTGGCAGACCATCAAAGACGCAACCTATGAGGTTGCTCTACTTCCCTGGGGCGCCACGGAGGCGCACAATTACCATCTTCCGTACGGAACGGACAATTACGAAGTCGATCGTATCGCGGTGGAAGCTGCGTCAATTGCATCTCGAGAGGGCGCTTCCGTCGTAGTCCTGCCTGCCGTTCCATTTGGAGTGAACACCCAGCAGCTTGACATTCCCCTGACGCTGAATATGAATCCGTCTACGCAGGCGGCCGTCCTGAGCGATATCACGGAAAGTCTCGGGAGTAGCGGAGTGCGCAAGCTCGTCATTCTTAACGGACACGGGGGCAATGATTTCCGGCAAATGGTGCGAGAGCTGCAGGCCGAGACGTCTCTGTTTCTCTGCGTCGTCAATTGGTACGGCATCGTGCCGCAAGAACCGTTCTTCGACGAAATGGGGGATCACGCAGGCGAAATGGAGACGAGCGTGATGATGCACCTTGAACCGTCGCTGGTTCTGCCGCTGGATCAAGCCGGCGACGGCCGCGCTAAAAGCTTCCGCATATCCGGTCTTCGTGACGGCACGGCCTGGGCGCCCAGGCGGTGGACAAAAGTTACGGCCGATACCGGAGTAGGCGATCCGTCAAACGCGACACCGGCCAAAGGAAAGGCTTACGTTGAGGCCGTAATCAGGAAAATCGCAGAATTTCTGATGGACCTATCCGAGGCCGACGTAGAAGAGATGTACGAAGAGGGCTGATAATCCGTTATTTATCCCCCGATTGTACCCTGGTCCCCGACATCCGGAGCGAGTCATTGGGATTTCGAACTTCGAACGAGTCTTCCGGACCGATCATCGACGTGCGAATGGATACGTCAGAGGACGGTGGCGCATTTAGTGCGATTACGAGCAGCAACGATATCCCGGGCGGTTGTGTAAGCTTCCCCCTTCTCCGCCCGCTTGAAAGTAGAGGAAATCCTTTACTTTTGAGCGATTGAGCCCCTCCCATTTCTTCACCCAGTCAGAAGTAGAGAATCGGGCGAATTGCGAAGGTGAAGAAATCCCGATTCAGCGAATCCCAAATCATCTCGATTCTTAAACGCGACGAGCAAGGAGAGCGGATCATTGACCTCTGCCGATTTCTAGATTGTGGACACCGTTGTCTTGGGAATAAGTACATTCTCATTCCACAGAGAACTCCGTTTGCTCCTCATTCTGTTCGAAAATAATGAACAAAAAATCGCAGGGTGTTATCAGTCTCAGCTCGCAAAAGAGTGGCAGGGATGACTACATCGACAAATACGATGCGGACGTTAAACGACATTCAGAGTGGCTGGATCGTGGTGCTCAGGGCAAGACAAAATCAGTTCTGTACCTCCTGAATCGAAATCAAGTTTCTCCGACGAGCATCCTCGAACTAGGCTGTGGAACCGGCTCGATTCTTCGAAATTTAGAAAAAAGAAAAATAGGTGCAGAGCTGTTCGGGATAGATTTTTCCAGTGATGCAATCCAATATCTCAAATCGATGTCGAACACAATTCACTGTGCGGTGGGAGATATTACGGATAGCATTAATGAGTTTGGGCGTAGAAGTTATGATGTGATCTTGATTTCCCATACGCTCGAACACCTAGAACGTCCTATCGAACTTCTTGAATCTATTAAGCAACTTAATTTCAATTTTCTAATCTGCGAAGTGCCACTGGAAGACTTATTCTTTGGAAAACTTAAAGCTGTAATCAACGATAGAACTAAGAATTCGGCCGGTCATGTTCAGTTTTTTTCACGACGTTCTTTCCGAACGCTCGCTGAAAAAACAAATTATGTGATATTAGCAGATCGCCTATATGCACCTATATTCGATTTAGAAACGATTCGATTTGCATATAGCCAGTATGGTATATTGCGAGTCGTACACAAGTCTCTTACAGAGCGATATCTTCCTTTGATTCTGAGACCGGTCTGGTGTCGTTTATATCATGCACACTACGCTTTATTATGCCGAGTAAAGTAACATCAGTTGCTTACAAGAATACCAAGCGTGATGAGGAGGCCGCCATTTGAAACGCTTGTGTGCAAGTTGTATACAAGGAGACTGAAAGAATAGCAACACAGCGTTTGTTTCGTTCCGGTCAGAACACAATTCGCTCGTCTGAAGTCCGGCGAATAATCCGATCGCACTTGTCGTAGATGCGGGTTGTTCTCATGTCTGCATGATTCGCCAGTAAGGCTGCTTCTTCCAGAGTACCGCCGGCCTCGAGGAACCTCGTGATACCCGTTGCTCG
>CAZGOS010000049.1:0-10539 GCA_964527795.1 uncultured Rhodothermales bacterium
AGCTCCTTGACAACCGGGAATGGACGAAGCGATTTCGCCAGGAGTTCGAGTCGTTCGGCATGAACAGACACCTCGCCCATCTTCGTACGGAAAACAAAGCCTTCAACACCGACGATATCTCCTATATCGAGCAGCTTCTTGAAGATGTTGTTGTAGTATGCTTCCGGCAGATCGTCGCGTCGAACGTACACCTGAATCTGTGACGAGGCATCCTGAAGATGGAAAAATGCCGCCTTGCCCATGATGCGCCTGGACATGATCCGACCGGCAACCGATACCCGGAACGGCTCGGATGCTTCGCCGTCTTCTCCAGGCTGATGAGACTCATCATCGAACTGAGCCAGGATATCTCCTGCGTAGGCCGTCACATCCCAGTTATACGCATAGGGATTGATACCGGCCTGCTCAAGGTGAACTCTCTCTTCTCGCCGTCTGATTTCCTGTTCGGTCAGTTCGTGCGTCATCACTTCAATCGATTGCGGATCCGTGCAATCCGAAAGTACGGATGTCCGGATCGATCCGCCCGGCTACGGCTTATTCGGGATTGTAGTTGGTGAGACGCCGGATCGTCATCTTTACATCGTTTACGGGTCGATTGGGAGTCCGGCTCGGCTCTCCAAGACGTTGTGGCGTATCGGTGTTTGCAATTCGATCGAGAACGTCAAAACCTTCCACGATTTCACCGAACACCGTATAGTCCATGTCCAATGGAGGATATCCTCCTTCCGTTGAATACATCTGCTTGGCCTCCTCAGAGAATGAAAAATCGCCGTTGAATTTCCTTTGCAGAGACTGTTCCTCGTTACGTAATTGATTTTCGTCAAAAACGCGTCCGTGAACGATGTAGAACTGAGAACCGCTGGATTCACGATCAGGATTTCCGGGACCTCCCGTGCGAGCTGCAGCGAGTGCGCCTCGCTTGTGGAACAGCGACGGATTGAATTCGGCGGGGATGGTATACCCCGGACCGCCCATTCCGTCGTTCAGAGGGTCGTCGTCCCTGGAGTTGGGGTCGCCGCCCTGAATCATAAAGTTGGTTATGACCCGGTGAAACGTCGTATTGTCGTAAAAGCCTTCGTCAACCAGTTTCGCAAAATTATCCCGGTGCAGGGGCGTCTCGTCATAGAGACGCAAAACCATGCGACCGTACGAAGTCTCAATTTCGAAGTAGTCCTGGCTTGCGCATCCGGTCATCGTCAGCAAGATCATTGCGAGTATGATAGTCTTTTGTTTCATATGTCAGATCGGTACAAAAAGCACGTGATATCGAAGGAACTTCCTGATCCAGTTCTGTTTCGTCCAGGTCTCGGGTCCGTCACCCAACTTCAAGGACCAGACGGCCTTGCGGCGCCTGCATTTGAATCGCTCCGATACAGGTGCGTCTCTTTTTGGTTCCGTATCAGGAACGGTATGCTTTCCGTATCAGGTGGAGGACACACTGTTGCTGTAAGCGTCGAGTTGAGCAGCAATCGTCGCCAACATCGAATCCGCCACCTCGTGGGAAATCGATTGTGCACTCTCTGCCATTTGCACAGTTTCTGTTGCCAGGGCCGCGAATACCGGTACCAGATGCGGGGCCCGCACAGACATCCGGGAAAGATGTTCTTCCAGCACGCGCATGTCTCCGCGCGCAATCGGGCCGGTCAGAGCGGCGCGCGAACCTTTTTCGGTCGCGTTCCGGACCGCCTTCACAGCGAGTGCCGTAAAATAATTCCGTTGTGCCGGATTATTGCCGGTCGCAATCGCAGACAACTCCTCAGCCAGAGACAACAGAGTCACGAGATAATTGCTGCTCATAACGGCCGCCGCGTGAAACAGACTTTTTGATTCCGATGTGATTTGAAACGGATCCGCTCCGAGCGTTTCTGCAATAGAAAAGGCCGTCGAAACCGCCGCTTCATCGCCTTCGATGGCTATTGGAAGATTGGAGAATAGAGCGGTTGATGCTGCCGTATCGCTCAACTCCGTGAACGTCTCTGTGAATGTCTGAACAGGGTGAAAAGAACCCGTCGCAGCCCCTGCAATCTCGAGTGGTTTCAAAACCGATGACGGCCACGTGCCCGACGTATGCAGCACGACTCTGTCTGCCCAGTCGCCCGTGACGGAAGAGAGTCGTTCGGCCACGCCGGATATGGCGTCGTCCGAAACGGAAATAAGAACCACCGACTCAGGTATCTCGGTCAGCTCATCCAGTGAGTATGCTGGAGTATCCGGTAGTCGTTCAGCTAATTGTCGGGCAGACGCCGACGTGCGACTGGCCACCAGCGCCGCTTTCCACCCTTTTTCCGACAGAACGAGCGCCAGTGCCGTTGCCAGACGCCCGGCGCCGATAATCGAAACAATTTTTACAAGATGGTCCTGCATATGCAGTCTTCTGCATCAATGCGGTGCAAGCGGAAGTAAGAAAGAGGCATAATGATAAGAGTGAATGTTTACATTACCCACATCTCGATTCCAAAACGATGAATCCGATGCAGCAAGACGAGCCGCCGTCAGATCAGGAGTTTGACATCTCCGTTTTCGAAATTCCGCCGGCTGCTGCTTACTTCGAATCCGTTCAGCAGCTCCAGAAGATCAATGCCAAACTGGATGTCATCATCGGCAATCAGTGCGAGATTCTTGCCAGGCTGACGGAAACGAAACGCTCCAAACACATCGAGGATGCTCGGCGGGAAATCGCCCGGCTTTACGAAGCGTACCTGGCTCGGCACTTTGAAGATACCGGTATCGACCGCGAAGCCCTACTGAGGACGATTCATCCGGACGATCGTGTGCTCGGCAAAGACCGAAAGAAATTCAGACACAAGTCGATTTCGTTTTGATGCCGGCAGTCGAATGGCCGACTCGCGGTTGTTGTCCCGCTTGAGATCAACCTTCAAAAATGGACCTGCTTATGCTGTGACTCTGTCTCGAACGAGGAGCCTGAACCGTTATCCGTCGATTCCAGATCGAGTCTAATCTGCACGCCCATTATTGATAACATGTTGACGAGCGTGTCAATGCTAAACCGGTCGATTTTTCCGTTCATCAAATCACTCACACGAGGTTGAGTCGTCTCCAACAGCTTTGCTACCTGGTGCTGCCGAAGGCCCTTCTCCCTGATCATGCGTCTGAGAGTCATCATCAGATCCGCACGGATCTTGAGATTGGTTGCTTCCTCTTTCTCAAATCCGAGATCTTGAAAAATATTGCCACTCGATTCGGTTATCTGACCAGCCATTAGTCCTACCTACGTTTCTGCTTGCTTAATCTTCGCTCTGATTCAACATCCTTGAGCCGTTTCTTAGCAATTTCTATATCCTTCTTTTTAGTCCGTTGACTCTTTTTCTCAAATGCGTGGAGGACATAAACAGCTTCCGCATATTTTGCGATATACAAAATTCTGAACGATTGTCCTCCCTCTGATATTTTGATCTCACATACCCCACGTCCTACACTTCGCATATGCTTGAAATCCGTAGGATCCTCACCATGTTGAACCAGGTGTAATTCAAAGCCAGCTATTTTTCGAGGAATTGCAGGAAACCGACGCAAATCCTCCAGTGAGGAAGCACACCAGTACAAATCCTTGCTAGCCAAATCCTTACAGCCTCATAAGCCCACCATCTGCCGGCATTTCAACGCCGATCGTACGTAATTATACAATATTATATATACTATACATAATATTATATATTCTGTTTCGGTAGACTAAAACATTTTCTTAAGACTTATTGGTCATATAGACTGCGTAAAATGCAAATGAGCACCTTTTATTTTGATTACCTCGACATTCTCAATAGCGTAGAGCCGTGAAGAAAATATTCGTCGTCGCCAGTTTCGCGGTACTGTCTGGATCCCTGGCTCCTTCTACATCTTCAGGTCAGATCAGTAGTTCACTGGATCCCCACACCTACACGTATCGCGAGGTGGACCAAAAAGCGCTCAGTGCGTACGTATTTTCCCCGACGAATCGTGATGACGCCGCGCAGGTTGGCGCCATTCTGCTATTCCATGGAGGTGGTTGGAATACCGGCTCGCCCGAATGGACCTTTGACACGGCCCAACGCTTTTCTGCGCTAGGCATGGTGGCCGTCTCCATCGAGTACCGACTCTCCAAGGGTGACAATACACCCATCGACGCCCTGGCTGATGTTTGCGCCGCATTCAGGTGGGCCCGTGAGCTAGCAGGCGAACTTCGGATCGATCCGGATCGCATTGCCGGCTATGGCGTGTCGGCTGGAGGTCATCTGATCGCAACTGCCGCAACAGTGGGTTGCCCGAACGAGGACGGCTACGATAATCGTTCGAGACCTGACTTGCTGCTGCTCTGGTCGCCGGCGCTGGACGTATCGAAGGATCGCTGGTTTCACAAAATGCTTCAGGGACGTGCCGATGCCGTAGACTATTCACCTGCGCAACACGTAAAACCGGTCTCACCTCCAACCAGCATTGTGCACGGAAAGAAGGATACGCTTACTCCATTGTCCGGTGCCAGGCGCTATTGCGATGCGGTGAACCAGGCCGGTGGATTGTGTTCACTGAACGTCTATGAAGGAGTAGGGCATCTTCTGACGCGAAATCTAGCGAACCAGGAGAGCGATTTCGATCCGGATCCGGAAGCGCGTGCAAACGGGATCGCGAAGCACATTCAATTCCTGAAGGAAATGGGCTTTGTTACAGACCAGTGACGAATTCCCTGCGGTCTTTGCACTTCCAGGCAAAACCACGTTGCTCCCAGGCCACCCGATCAGGCATCACAGTGGTTGGTACGACCCCGTCCCATTACATAATTCTCGAAGAACGCGGCCGCGTCGGCATGGGCATCGTCTGCAAGGCCGAGGACACCAAGCACCACCGAGTACGGCCCCGGACCGCCTTCACAGCGAGTGCCGTAAAATAATTCCGTTGTGCCGGATTATTGCCGGTCGCAATCGCAGACAACTCCTCAGCCAGAGACAACAGAGTCACGAGATAATTGCTGCTCATAACGGCCGCCGCGTGAAACAGACTTTTTGATTCCGATGTGATTTGAAACGGATCCGCTCCGAGCGTTTCTGCAATAGAAAAGGCCGTCGAAACCGCCGCTTCATCGCCTTCGATGGCTATTGGAAGATTGGAGAATAGAGCGGTTGATGCTGCCGTATCGCTCAACTCCGTGAACGTCTCTGTGAATGTCTGAACAGGGTGAAAAGAACCCGTCGCAGCCCCTGCAATCTCGAGTGGTTTCAAAACCGATGACGGCCACGTGCCCGACGTATGCAGCACGACTCTGTCTGCCCAGTCGCCCGTGACGGAAGAGAGTCGTTCGGCCACGCCGGATATGGCGTCGTCCGAAACGGAAATAAGAACCACCGACTCAGGTATCTCGGTCAGCTCATCCAGTGAGTATGCTGGAGTATCCGGTAGTCGTTCAGCTAATTGTCGGGCAGACGCCGACGTGCGACTGGCCACCAGCGCCGCTTTCCACCCTTTTTCCGACAGAACGAGCGCCAGTGCCGTTGCCAGACGCCCGGCGCCGATAATCGAAACAATTTTTACAAGATGGTCCTGCATATGCAGTCTTCTGCATCAATGCGGTGCAAGCGGAAGTAAGAAAGAGGCATAATGATAAGAGTGAATGTTTACATTACCCACATCTCGATTCCAAAACGATGAATCCGATGCAGCAAGACGAGCCGCCGTCAGATCAGGAGTTTGACATCTCCGTTTTCGAAATTCCGCCGGCTGCTGCTTACTTCGAATCCGTTCAGCAGCTCCAGAAGATCAATGCCAAACTGGATGTCATCATCGGCAATCAGTGCGAGATTCTTGCCAGGCTGACGGAAACGAAACGCTCCAAACACATCGAGGATGCTCGGCGGGAAATCGCCCGGCTTTACGAAGCGTACCTGGCTCGGCACTTTGAAGATACCGGTATCGACCGCGAAGCCCTACTGAGGACGATTCATCCGGACGATCGTGTGCTCGGCAAAGACCGAAAGAAATTCAGACACAAGTCGATTTCGTTTTGATGCCGGCAGTCGAATGGCCGACTCGCCGGTGCCGGAACCGAACGCGGATCCTGCGTGCGATCCGCCTCCTCCGTTTCGATTGGAAAAGGCGTTACGAATGGACCGTGATTTATTCCGGTTTCGTCAGTGCGGTCATGAGGGTCTGCTCACCCCCCGGAAGAAGTATGCGAAGCAGAAACGTTTCACCCGGATCCAATGCCTTCAAAACCTTTTCGAATTCGGATACATTGGCCACCGCCTGACGGTTCACTTCGACGATAAGCTGTCCCGGCCTCAGACCTGCATCGCGATAGGCAGCACTTCCTTGATCAACCTGAGTAATGAGAACTCCTTTCGATCCTGGGGCTGTTCGAAACTGCTGAGCGAGTTCGGGAGTCACGTTGCTGTAACGAAGGCCCAGAGTTTCGGAAATCGAGTCCTCTGTCGGCGTTTCATCAGTTGCGCTTGCGGCGGCGGCGTCAGAGGCCTGCAAACGCACAGTAAACGTTTTCTCGTCACCCTGTCTGTTTACAGTAATCCTAACCGTCGTACCCGGCTTGCGACTTCCGATATCCGTAGACAATGCCAGTGCATTATCCAGTTCATGTCCGTCTAACGAGACGATAACGTCTCCCTCCCTGATGCCGGCTTTTTCGGCAGCGCTCCCTGGAACCACAGAGGCGACCTGGGCAGCTCCCCGAGGCAGATCCAGAGCATCGATCAACGCATCAGTCGTGGCCGAATACTGGACTCCAAGCTGAGCTCGCTGGACGCGACCGTCCTGAACGAGTTGATCAAAGACTCGATGTACCCTGTTTACAGGAATGGCAAAACCAATACCCTGGTAGCCTCCGGTGCGCGATGCAATCGCGGAATTAATACCCACCAGTTCGCCACGCAGGTTAATGAGCGGCCCACCGGAGTTCCCGGGATTTATCGCTGCATCTGTTTGTATGTAGTTTTGAACGCCACCCTCACTGTTGCTTGAGTATCGGCCGATTGCACTAACGATACCGGCTGTGACAGTATTCTGAAGTTCTTCGGAAAGCGGAGAACCGATTGCCATGACCCACTGTCCAACCCGCAACTTGTTGGAATCGCCGGTGGGTACTGTCTGTAAATCGTCGGCTTGAATTCTTATTACCGCAAGATCGCTGAACGCATCCGTTCCGACTATTTCAGCATCGAACTCACGACCGTCAAAAAGCTGGACGAGAAGATTCTCGGCTCCTTCGACAACGTGGTTGTTTGTTACCACGTAACCGTCTTTCTTCAGGATAACACCTGATCCGAGGCTCTGGGACCGAAACTCCCGCCCTTTTTCCGTGCCTCCGAATGGTCTGAAGAACTGTTCAAAGGGACTCCCTTCGAAAGGGCTGAACGTGAACGGCTGTTGCCGAACGACCCGTTCAGCCTTGATCTGAACTACAGCCGGGTTAACACGGTTGGCGACGGTCGTGAATGCGTCCTCGAACTCAACAAATTCAGGGATGGGCTCAAGGCCGGCCGCTGAGGGACCAACCGAATCGTCGGCGCGGCTTTCGGTTGCGATGTTCTCTTCGACCCCGAAAAAACCTGCGCCTGCGATCGAAAACATAATGCCGCCAAAAAAGGCCGCACCTACTATTACCAGGATTGAAATCCGTCTGCGAATCATAGTTCTATCCTCCAAAGCGTCTACACTGTACTATTGATGCTTAAGTTTGTGAGATGAAATTGATGCACCGGTAGCTGAACGATCCGGTACTCACATTTATTACATGCGGAATACCTTCGCACGCCTACGACACCGGACCCATTGTGGCCTGGAGATGAGATATATAATGGAAGCCTCATCGGACTATACGACGTGAGTGCGTATCTACCCTGATGTCAAGTAGCCGTGCTCCACTCAAGCCCTGTGCCAAGCCCCGATCCATGACACGATTACCAGTGGCGGCAGAGCAAATTGTCAGAAGGGCATACTGGACTTGTCAATCTGGCACACTCAGGAAAGGAAATGTCGCCCGGGAGAGTCGACACGGTGAATCCCATGCGTGGAGTTACCGCGAAGGCCCTACGTTTTCCTCGATTAGTTTCAGAATTCTGCGGTATTCGTCCGTCCAGCTATCCGGTTCCGTAAACCCATGCCGCTCAATGGGATATACGGCCAGTTCCCAATCTTCTTTGCCCAATTCGATCAGGCGCTGGGTCAGACGAACGATGTCCTGGAAATGCACGTTGCTGTCGATCATGCCGTGCGGCATCAGTAGCGGATCTTCTAGTCCCTCTGCGAAATTGATGGGTGACGACCGGGCATAGGCCAGCGAATCGGTGACGGGCGTGTTCAGGATATTCGCCGTGTACCCGTGATTGTAGTGTGCCCAATCCGTTACGCTTCTAAGAGCCGCGCCTGCACCGAAGTGCTCCGGTTCCGTGAAAAGCGCCATCAACGTGATGAATCCACCGTACGAGCCGCCATAAATAGCCACCCGTTCCGGATCGATTCCGTACGTCGCCGATAAATATCGCGACGCATCGACCTGGTCCTGAAGATCGCGACCGCCCATATGCCGATAAATGGCGGTTCTCCAGTCCCGGCCGTACCCGGCCGAAGCGCGGTAGTCCACGTTGAGTACATAGTAGCCCAGGTCGGCCAGCATGTTGTTGAACATGTACTCGCGGGAATAGCTGCTCCACCATTTGTGCACGTTCTGCAGGTACCCTGCACCGTGTACGAAAATGACGGCGCCGCCGTTGGCATCGTCCGGGACAAAAATCTGTGCCGGTACCTGAACGCCATCCGACGCCTCGATATGGATGATCTCCGGAATGCGCCAGTCGTAGGCGAGCCACTCATCGGTAGCAGACTCCGTGATGCGTCTGGCTTCTTTGCGAGGTTTTTGCAGGTAAATATCCGGAGGCTGGTTGTTGAGAGAGAAAAGATCGGCCATCAGGTTCTCTCCAGGATGCATCGCCACCCGATGACCGCCCTCCATAGAGGTTAGTTGTTCTCTCGTACCGCCGTCGACGCGCATCCTGTAGAAATGGCGTACGAACGGCGAGACCTCACTGCTCGAGAAATACCAGGTCTTACCGTTTTTTGAAAGCTGGGGGGAGAAGACCTCGAACGCGCCGTCCGTGAGCTGCGAGATCTCGCCGGATTCCACGTCCACCGTATACAGGTGACTGTATCCCGTTCGTTCACTCTGGAAATAGAAAAGCGGCGAGTTCGGGATCCATCCGGTTGCATACCCGACGCCCGGTCCTCCGATCCAGGCGTCGTCATGTTGGCGGTCGAGAAGCGTCAGCTCTCCCGATTCCGGATCCAGGCGGGCGATCCACCGATCCTTGTTGTCCCGCGCCCTGACATCAACAACAGCCATTCGACCGTCCGGGCTCCAACTGGCGCGAGGACGCGTGAAAACGCGCTTGCTCTCGCTCGAATCGACTTCAACTCCCTGTTCGGCCAGATAAGCCGGTACGTCGTAAGAACCCGGAAGTGAGTAGAGATCCACCTGGTAGGTCGTATCACGTTTCAGGTCCAGGATATGGAGTTCGGGAGTGGTCGAAGACGTGCCCACCTTGCTGCGCCACGTTTCCTCTTCGGCGTAGCCCGAATCGGTCACGTACGTAACGGAGCTTGTTGATTTGGCCTGATTCGAACTCTCGCTGAGCGTATAGGTGACGAACCGCTCGGTCGCGTTCATCTGAATTTGTCCGGTGTCTTTTTTGCCGGAATAAACCGTCGGCGGCAACGGGTCCGCGCTTCGGTCCCGCTCGCGGGCTTCGTCCCGAGCCTCGGCTTTCTCCTTTCGGTTCCGGATCACTCTGAAAAGCTCCATCTGCTGTTCTTCGAGGAATATTTCCTGTTCGTCCTTTTTCTTGTCTCCCTTTTCGTCCCCCGTTCGAAAGTCCGTCAGTTGCATCACCGAACCCGACGATAGATTCAACCTGAAAAGATTTCGAGCCCGACGGAAGAGAATGGCCGAGTCGTCGAGAGAGAATCTTGGGCCGGATTCCCGGTCGAGCGTCTTTGTCAAACGCAACGTTTCATCCTTCTTCCGATCGTAGATGTAAAGGTCGCCGTCTTTCACAAATACCTTCCGCCTGAAATCGGAATCGTAAATGCGAGCGTCATGTCGCCAGCCGCTGAAGAGCGTCATCGGACTTCGGCGTTCTGCAGGATCGACTTTCAACGGCGCGCCCCCTTTTTGCGGCACTTTGTACAGCGAATCGCTCGGGAATTCACCTCCGGGATTCCACCAGAAGAAGAGATAATCACCGTTTTCGGACCAGTTCATTCGCGACGGCGAGCCGCCTACCCATGTTTTCTGGTCCTGCATGATCTTCTGAACGGTGAGCGACGAGGTCTGCGCGCTTGTTGCCGGCGGGAAAACGACCGTTACCAGCAAAAGGATGAGGATGAATCTTTTCATGGGGAACGAAATTGGGTTCGATGGAGCAGTCGCGATCAATCAGGGTGAATCGAGTATCAAATGGCAGGAATAGGCTGATATTAGTCCTAATTGGTGCCAATAGGACCAAATTAGTACTATTCACCTGAGTTGCGCAGTCACCTGAGTTG
>CAZGOS010000049.1:10639-15749 GCA_964527795.1 uncultured Rhodothermales bacterium
TCACCTGAGTTGCGCAGTCACCTGAGTTGTGCAGTCACCTCGGCGCTTCCTCCCTTCACGCTGCTGTAGCTTACCGTCACATTCCCCGATCCGCGCATCAGGTATTCGATCGTCCGCGTCGTATTGCCCGGGTGGCCGTTTCTGATCATGATGCGGGCGAGGTCGTGCTGATCGATGAGCTGCGTTGCACCCGGCGTGAATTTGTTTGCCACCCAGCCGGCCGAGATGATTTCAATGTCTCGCCCGGTGACCGTAAGAAGATCCGGATCGACGACGTTGTTTTCCGCCGCCCGCGCCGTGATCGTCGGGACTACGCGATCATTCTCAAAATCCACTCTGACTCTGAAAACATCACCTGAGACCTTCTCGACACTGGTCTTGCCGGCGGTCATTTTAGGCATCTGATCCGCCTGATAGAGCGTGAAGGCCATATTGCGGTGGCTGAGCTCCTCATTCATGAATCGCGGTGGTACGCGGCCGCGTGTTTTTCGCCATCCCCCCATTTCGACCGCGCCGTACTGCGGATGATCAAACGGCGCCCACTCCACGAATTCGTTGCCGAACTCGAGGTAGTCGTCGAAGAAGTAGCTGGACTTCCGGCCCCGGATCGGGCTGTCGAAATCCTGCTGCTGTTCCTTGAGGTCCGGACTGCTGAAGTACTGGCCACCGGCCCAGAGTTCATTGGAAAAGGAGATGATGCCGAGGCCATCGTTCGTCCAATCGAGAAAACCGCCGTGCACGGTGTAGAGTCCGCTCCACAGCACGATGTAGTCGTAGTAGGGGAGCATTCGTTCACCGGTCTTTCCAAGTTCGTCGTAGACCTGGACGTCAGAGCGAGGGTAGGTGCCCTGCCACGAAGCTCCCGGGCCGCGCAGGATCATGCCACCGCTGTTGTGATAGGTTTGCGCGCCGGCGATGTTGGGATGCGATACGAGAAAATCGTTAACAGCACGCGTGGCCGGAAGTTGAAACGGATAGTCCATCGAGCCGCCCTGGATATAGTTGGGCTGCCAGTCGCCGGCCCAGTTGCGGTTCGGGTCGTATCCGCCTGGTCCATCTTCGTTTACGCGGCCGTCGCCATCGTTATCGATGCCCTCTCTACCCAGCAGGATCCAGTCTCCTTTCTCGCCTGCCGGAACGCGTTCCATGATTCTGGAATCTTCGTGGCTTATGCGATGCGTTCCCTCGCCGGGGACGTACTTTCGTATGGAGTCGTTGACACCGTTTCCATTCAGGTCATCCGGACCGTCTTCGTCGTATAGGCCATCGTTGTCGTCGTCGACAGGGACGTGCCCCGTTCTGGCGCCCCCGCCCGTGTCTTCCATGAAGAACTGCCGGCCATCCGGATTAACAGAGGGCAGGATGTAGAACACGCGCTCATCGACGAGCCGCGTGACCATCTCGTTACGTCCGTAATTCTCCATCATGTACCAGATGGTGTAGAGGCACACCTCGGCTCCCTGGATTTCGTTACCATGCACATTTGCCTCGATGTACATGGCCGCCTTGTTCATTTCCGGACCGGTATCGGGATTGTTGATGGTCATGAGCATCATATCGCGCCCCCCGTAACTCGTACCGAGCGACCGGTACTTGAGGAATTTCGGGTAGGCCCGTTCGAGCGTAAGCAGATCGGCTTTTAATTCATCGTAGTCGTGCCACCGGTTAAAGTCGAGTTTGACCTTGAACGGTGCGTCGGAAGCATCCTGGCCGACAGAAACGGGTGCAGCAAGAATGCCGATCAGGAAGACTCCCAATGTGATCGAGATATTAAATGAGAAGCGTTTCATAATCGTGTCAATCAAGGATTTCAGGTCGAATGGCAGTTCAGGACAGTGAGGCATTCATCACTCCAGCGTAAGTTGAGCCGTGTCACCACCGCCCTTCTGGGAGACGACCTTCAATTCTATGCGGTCGCCCCGATTTCCCCTGACGAGCCATTCGAACGATCGACGTTTTCCGGATCCGTCCGTCGCCTGAAAAAAGCTCGTTTTAGCATCGCCGGACAAAAGATCATCCGGCTCGATGCCCAATTGCACCATCGTCGGTTTGACCGATCTCGAAACAACGCCATGCGCAGATGAAGTCGGAAGGAATCCGGCGTTTTCAACCTCGGCCTTGATTCGAAAAATGCCGCCTCCGTGATTGATGACCTCTGTCTCCGCGATCCGGACCTCGGCGAAAAGCGATGCCAGATACACGACAAAAGCGCCCTGTTTCGGACCGAGTTCTTCAACCATTGCATATGGAGGATTTGCGACTTCATAAGGCTTGAATCCCCCGATCTCAACTTCTCCGAGCGTCGGATGATTGAACGCTGCCCATTCTACGAAGCCATCAAGACTATCGTCGTCCATCCATTTGAGCATGTCGCGATCTAGAGACGACGCGGTATCACCGTTCGCCTTGCCGCCACGCCGGGCGCCCCCACCGGGTTTACCACTTCCACCCTCTGAACTGTCTGCTTCCACGGATGGTATGCCCCATCCGGGTGTCGAGAACGAGGGCACGCCGAACTGAAAGTAGCCGTACTCGAAAAACGCGCCGGCCGGTTTGTCGACGCCCGGCGCTTTCTCGATACCGGTCAGCTCTGTGTAATGCTCGCTGATGGTCGTGAAGTAGTCGAGATCGTCCTTGTTTACAGTCGTGGCTGGACGGCGTCCCTGCCCACGCGAACCGGCGGTCTCATCCTGCTGATCGCCACGGAAAAACCGGCGGGAGAAGAAAGACGGTTGGGTGGAGACCATTCCTACTTCACCTGCATCGTCATTGCTCGCGTCGGCAAACTGGAACAGCTTAATATTTTTCGCCTCGGCCAATTTGCCTTGTTTGTTCGGCGGAGAAATCAGGTTGTCATTCTCACCGAAAACGAACATCAGTGCGATATTTCGGTGCGCGATGACAAAATCCATGACGGCTCGTGATTCACGCTCGCTCACCATGTGAATGCCGGCTTCGCGCTCGTAGTACGGATACGCGTGCTGGAAATTACGGTTGATATTTACGCCTCCTGCAGCATCCTCGTTGTAGAAACCGTCGTAGTCGTCATCCAGGCCTTCCCAGTAGATCTTATAGGAGCCGGTCTCCCCCTTCCTGGGATCGGCGGCCTTCATCGCGCGCTCATCTTCTGAATCGACCATGTAGTCACCGTCCGGATCGAAGACCCGCATCAAGGTGATTAATCCGTCTCCGTCCAGATCGTCCGGACCGTCTTCGTCAATGCGTCCGTCATTGTCGTCGTCGTGCGGCCCGGCATTTGTACTCTGGCCGGTCTGCACACGCATGAACATGCGTTCGGCTCCGTCCGGATTGACGCGAGGGAAAAAATAGAAGGTGTAGTTATCGAGCCTCTGCCGGACCGCCTCATCCGAATCGTAATTCTCCAGCAGATAGCGAATCACGAGCAGGCTGAGCTCGCTGCCCACGAGCTGATTTCCTTCAAAATTCGCCCCGATGAACAGGGCAGGGCGCTCCGAAAGAGGTGTTCCGCCGTCGCTGCCCAGTTCAACGACCCAGATCTCGCGACCCTCGATCGTTGTGCCCACCGAAGTCAAACGGGCCAGATTCGGATGAGCGTTGACGGCCTCACGGAGAGCCCGGGTCAGGGCATCGTAGCTGTGATATCCCGGAATTTCACCTGCCAGGCTGCTTTTGGGGAGAAGCAGGTACAGGCAGAGCAGCACCCATGCCGCGATGCTGCGGACGAGCGCAGGAAGCTGGACGTATTGCATGATTGTAAGGAGAATCCGATTGTCGAGATTGCACGGTTCTCCATGTTAAGCATGGCTGATTGTCACAGCAACCGAAGGAAACCCGGGAGAATTTCACCGCGCGCATTAGCGCCGTTGTTTGTTCGGCGTCGCCGGCGGCTTGCTGCTCTCAGCCGCTGTTCGCTGGGCCGTCTCCCGTTTCTTCCGATCGTTCGGATCCAGCAGCCGCTTCCTCAGCCGAATGGACTTTGGCGTAACCTCGATCAGTTCATCATCACGGATGAACTCGATCGATTCTTCGAGTGAGAAACGTCGAGGCGGAATCAATTTTTCGAATGAATCGGCAGCCGCAGCGCGCATGTTCGTGAGCTTCTTTTCTTTCGTAATGTTCACGTCCAGATCGGCGTCGCGACTGTTCTCTCCGACCAGCATTCCACAGTAAACGGGTTCGGTCGGCCCTGCAAACAGCTCTCCGCGCTCCTGGAGATTGACAACGGCATAACCTGTGACCTTGCCGAGGCGATCGGCGACGAGAGCGCCGGTCGCGCGATGGGCGATTTCCCCGGCCCACGGCCGGTAGCTGTCAAACAGGTGGGTCAGGATACCCGTACCCTTGGTATCGGTCAGAAACTCGGTTCGATATCCTATTAGCCCTCTACTGGGGATCTCGAATTCAAGCCTGACGCGACCCGAACCGTGGTTGATCATTTTCGTCATAATGCCCTTTCGGGTGCCGAGCTTCTGCACGACCGTTCCCATGTACTCTTCGGCCACATCGATGTGCGCGTGTTCGTACGGTTCGTGGCGCTTGCCGCCCAGATCCTTGATGAGCACGCGCGGCATGCCGACGGCGAACTCATACCCTTCCCGTCGCATCTGTTCGATCAGGATCGCCATCTGGAGCTCGCCGCGACCAAAGACGAGGAAGCTGTCCGGCGTGTCCGTTTCCTCCACGCGGATGGCCATGTTGGACTGTGCTTCCTCAAAAAGACGATCTCTGAGATTTCTCGACGTGACGAACCGACCCTCGCGGCCGCTGAAGGGCGAGTCGTTGATCCGGAACTCCATCGACATCGTCGGCTCGTCGACATGCAGAGGTTCGAGAGGATCCGGATTCTCGACATCGGCGATGCTCTCTCCGAGTCCGATGCCCGCCAGTCCAGCCACGGCTACGATGTTGCCGGGACCAACTTCATCCACTTCGTGCCGATCCAGGCCTTCATAATCGAATAACGCTGTAATTGACGCCTGTGTCATAGAGCCGTCTCGGTGACAAAGCTGAACCTGCGCCCTGTTGCGCAGCGTACCGTTGACGACGCGACCAATGGCCAGTGGCCCGCGATAGGGATCCGGCTGAATGTTGGTCACCATGACCTGGAGCGAAGCCGCGGCGTCCCCGC